>CP046178.1:2327516-2650019 GCA_014075255.1 Gammaproteobacteria bacterium | reverse complement strand
TGACCGCTTAAACCAACATATGCCGTAAGAATTACTTCATCACCCAATTGGCAATCATGTGCCACATGAGAATAACTCATTAAGTAGCACTTAGAACCTAGTGTAGTTGGAACATTTGGATTAGTAGAACGATGCACTGTGCAATTTTCACGAATGATATTTTCATCACCGATATCCACCCAGGTTTCTTCACTGTCAAATGATAAATCTTGCGGAAGACCTCCTAAAACAACTTGTGCGTGTAATCGATTATTCTTACCGAGCTTTACATAGGAATGCAGCACACAATGAGGACCAATTTCGGTGCCCGATTGAATAACTACATTATCCTCAACGACACTATAAGGTCCTATTTTTACATCAGTGTCGATTTCTGCTTTCGAAGAAACAACAGCAGTAGAGTGAATATTTGACAATTTTTTAATAAAACGACGTTAAGAAGAATTTTAGTATTTAGAATCTTTTAATGAATCCACTATATGCTAGTAATTAAAATAGAACGGCCATGTCATCGATATCAATAACGTCACCACTCATTAGATCCTTTACTCATTTTAGCAAAATATTGCTGCGTGACATTAATTAATTTTTGGCGCTAACGTTTGGTAGATATGTAGCTATTCCAGAGTTCCCGACAATCTTCATCAAATTCAAGAATACTAAATCCAACAACATAACTGCTCTGGGAAATTCGGTTAACTGAAATCACTCTAGTTTTACATTCAATAGTATCTGTCAATCCACGTGGTTTAGGAGTCTTTATATGAATATTCGCGGTAATATTCTCACCAGGAGTAACTTGTATGTATCGGCTGAAGATGCTGGTTGCTGTCGGACCCTCACAAACAATGCGCAACCCCCGCAAAGAGACCTCCATAGAAGTTGCGCCAAAACTGTACTCATCCATATTTATCTGAACAGCCAATTTAGCTCGATAACGTGCTACTGCTCTACGCTCAGTTTTCAACAAACGGCTCCCGATTGATAATTTATTTTCCTGTATCCTAAAACGACTCAACAAACTATCTAATATGAAGATAGTTATGTCAATCCAACGATTATTTAAGAAGTTTTAGCAAATCTTTTTCACTTAATATTTTAACACCTAAAGATTCTGCTTTATTTACCTTAGAGCCTGGGTTAGCCCCAACAATTACCGCAGTGGTTTTCTTAGAAACACTATTAGTCACCTTTGCTCCTAGCTGTTTCAATTGTTCAGCAGCTTTTGGACGGCTAAGTTTTTCCAAACTCCCAGTTAATACATATATCTTTCCAGCAAGTGAATCATTTTTTATTTTTGTTTTCTTCTTCCAATTTATTCCTGCTTTAATTAGCTCATCAATAACTTCTCGATTATGTACTTGTGCTATAAAAGCTATAATATTTTCTGCAACAATTGGCCCTACATCGTCAATCTCCTGTAATTGCTCATTACTAGCGTTTAACAATGAACTTAAGTCAGGGAAATAATCTGCCAAAGCAGCTGCTGTTGCTTCACCTACTTCTCGTATACCTAATGAATATATAAAACGAGAAAATATAGTCTGCTTGCTCTCTTCTATTGCAGCTAATAAGTTTGTCGCAGACTTTTCCCCCATACGGTCTAACGCTGTAATTTTTTCTTTTTCTAAATAAAATAGATCTTGCACACTGGAAATCAATTCTTCTTCTACCAATTGATCTACTAATTTATCTCCCAAGCCTTCTATATCCATTGCAGTGCGAGATGCAAAATGTTTAATCGCACCTTTTCGCTGTGCCGGGCAAAATAACCCCGCACTACAGCGAATAGCGGCTTCATCATCTATACGTACCACTTCCGAATCACACTCAGGACATCTTGCAGGCGCCTTGATGGGCTTGCTACGCTTTTCGCCCGCTTTTAAAACAGTTTTAACCACCTCTGGAATAACATCTCCCGCCCTACGGATGATAACTTTGTCACCTTCACGCACATCTTTGCGTTGCACCTCATCCATATTATGCAAGGTTGCATTGCTCACTGTAACGCCGCCAACAAAAACAGGCTCTAACTTAGCTACAGGCGTTAATGCACCCGTGCGACCTACCTGAAACTCAATCCGATCTACTTTAGATACTGCTTCTTGCGCTGGAAACTTATGCGCAACCGCCCACCTTGGTGCGCGCGAAACAAACCCAAGCTCTTCTTGCAACTTTAAATCATTAACTTTATATACCACTCCATCCATTTCATAATCTAACGTATCACGCTGCTTTGAAATCTCTTCATAAAAACTTAGACAACCTCTATAACCAGGCACCAGAGCAACTTCTGGGCACACTCTTAAACCCAGCTCTTTTAAAAACTGCAACGATTTATATTGAGTAGTGATTGCAGTTGATTTTTCAATATTTGTTGCACTATAAAAATAAATATCTAAAGGCCTCTTAGCAGTGTTTCGCGGATCTAACTGCCGCAAACTACCCGCTGCTGCATTCCTTGGATTAACAAAAGTTTTTTCACCTTTTTTTCGTGCCATTGCATTCATTTTTTCAAAACCTTTTTTAGGCATGAACACTTCGCCACGAACCTCCAATTCAGTAGGCAACTTTTTATGTTTACGTAACCGCAACGGAATAGACTTAATCGTGCGAATATTTTCAGTAATATCCTCTCCTGTCATACCGTCACCACGCGTGGCTCCACGAACCAATACACCTTTTATATAAATCAAGCTAACCGCCAAACCATCAAGCTTTGGCTCAGCGGTATAATCAATATTAATATCTCTCTTCAAGCGATCTTTAACGCGAATTTCAAAAGCCTCTAGTTCTTCTGCACTAAAAACATTCCCAAGTGATAACATTGGCACTGCATGTTTTGCAGATAAAAAAGAGTTAAGAGGTTTGGCACCTACACGTTGCGTAGGTGAATCTGTAGTAATTAGCTTAGGATTAGCATTTTCAAGCTCTTGCAAACTGCTCATCAGCTTGTCGTATTCAGCATCAGGGATGGTGGGCTCATCTAAAACATAATAGGAATAATTATGTTGCAGAATTTCATCCCGCAACTTTTTAATCTTATTTTGTATGCTAACAGCCATTACGAACTCTGTAGATAACGAGGTTACAGCATAGCCATTATAATGCTGCCGAAATGATTTTTGCAGATGTAATTATCTTAGGCGGGCACAGGACGCGGGTGTCTCAAACTAAACAACTGTATATCTTCTTGCAAATGAGCCGTCATTTGTGGATTTAAACGATTTCGAGATTCATCTAATAAATCTCCGTTTAAGCGCTCCGAGAACTTTTTAGCGTCTTCCAACATAAAATTAAATGCTCTCAATCCTTCCTCTGGCCCAGGCAAACTTAATATGAAACTCAAACCTGGGGTTTCAAACCCATGCATGCCATCTGCATCAAATGTACCTGGCTTAACCATATTTACAATACTATACAATGCTCTCTTTCCGCTGAAGCGTTCAACATTTTTATTGAAAATATAGGCACTATCGAGCTCCAAATCATGTTCTTTGCATAAATTTAAAATCGCTTTCCCATTAAACTTTTGTGGGCGTCGCGCCACTACATGCAAAATGACTAATTTTTCTACTTGCTTGGAAGGCTCAGGCTCAGCATCTAATAGACTAGGTTGATGATTTAGGGATGGCTTGTCTTTAGGTATGATAATTCTTGGAGACTCTTCAATATCCTCTCGCACGAGATTACTTATACCATCACCTGCTGCATCAATAACTGCTTCTTCGCTTACAGCATCATCCTCCCGCATTAGATCATCATTTAGCTCAAGCGCTCGATCTAGTTCTAGTGGATCGGGTAAATCGCCAGTCTCAAAATTATATTCATCGTCTTCACGTTTGATTACCGCACGCTTAGATTTGCCAAAGAAATACATCGCCACGATCGCTGCCAGCCCAGTTAGCAATAGTGCAATTCGTAGTTCTAATTCCATAAAATTTGCGCAGACATAAATTATTTTAACTGACGCAGATTATAGTGATGCGCGAAAATAAAATAATTAAACCGCAACCATCTCAGCCGCAGCATCCACATCAACAGAAACAATTCGAGATACTCCTGGCTCATGCATCGTAATCCCCAGCAATTGGTTGGCATACTCCATTGTGTTCTTATTGTGAGTGATATAGATAAACTGTACTCGTTCACTCATATCTTTTAGCAAATCACAAAAACGAGCGACATTTGCATCATCCAGAGGGGCGTCGACCTCATCTAATAGACAGAATGGAGCAGGATTAAGTTCAAACAGTGAGAACACAAGCGCTACCGCTGTAAGCGCTTTTTCTCCGCCCGACATTAACTGTATTGATGATAGCCTTTTACCTGGTGGGCGCGCCATAATCGAAACACCTGTAGTCAACAGGTCATCACCCGTCATTTCTAAGCAGGCCTTACCACCACCAAACAAACGCGGATACATGGCTTGCAAATGACTATTCACATTGTCAAATATATCTTTGAAACGATCTTTAGTTTCTTTATCTATTTTTCGAATAGCATCTTCAAGGATTTCTAGCGCACTAGTGAGATCTTCATGCTGCTTATCTAAATATTCTTTACGCTCATTATGCTCTTCATACTCACCAATCGCAGCCAAGTTAATAGGCCCTAAACGATTAATCTTACGTTCTAATTTCTCAGTCTTTTCTTCCCATTTCTGCAATGTCGCCTCTTCATCCAATCCATCTAACACAGCTTCAGGCGCAACATCATATTCATGCAACTGTTCCTGAACAGTTTTACTACGCACATTAGCTTCTTGCCAAGCAAGTTGCAGTTCATTCAACTCATTTCTAAGCTGCTCAAGATTGCGCTGTGTCTCTACATTGTGTTCTTGCTTGCTACGCACTAATTCTTCAGTTTTCTGTGCAACCATTCGTGCATCGGCCAAGCTATGTTCAATCTTAACGCGCTGATCGACATATTCTTTTAGTTTTTCATTCAATTCCACTAATGGCGCACTGCCATCTTCAATAGATAGGTGCAAAGACTGCTCACGCTCTTTAAGTTGTCCAGATTGCTCTTTCATTCGATCAAGAGCTGCATGAGTTGCATTTAAGGAACTGCGATATGATTCTAAATTTAATGCTAAACGATGCGTGGAATCACGACGCTCAACCTCTTCACTACGCACACCATCCAAATGGAACGCGGCACTGTCACGCTGCTCTAGTAAACTCTTGCGCTCAATATCAAGCCCCTCAAGTACAGAATCAGCTTGCTGCTTAGATGAGCGTGAATCCTCTAACTCTTCTTCAGATTGCTTAAATTGACGATTTACATCATCCAAGTAATCTCGCAACTGTTCTTCTTGTCGCCCAACATGCTCTTTTTCACTTTCCCAACCCGACATTTCCGCTTCAGCTTGCGCATGTACTTTTTGAGCATTCGACAAACTTGCCTGTACTGTATCGCGCTGCTTTTCGTTCTTGTATAACTCGCGCTGACAGACTTCTAGATCTGAAACCATTTTTATAATGGCATCTTGCTGAGCTTGAACTTCTTTTTCAAGACTCAGAATTTCATTTTTACGTTGTAAAACATTACCTTTATTTGCAGCTATTCTTGAAACACGCAGCCAACCCGCCCCTAACCAAACTCCATCTTTTGTAATAACCGATTGGCCAGCTTCTAATGAACCACTTTTTTGTAATGCGCTTTGAACATCCTTAGCAACAAAAATATTTCCGAGCTTATCGGTCAAGTCCACAGGCGCTTTAACCTTAGAAACCAAAGTTCCACCTAATGCTTGATCTGGCTGAGAAGATTTTGATGTGCTTTGACTCAACACCATCATTCGGCCGGTCTTTATATCTTTCACTGAGCTCGCTATTTGTGAGAGCTCGTCCACACAAACTGCTTCCAGATAATCACCCAGTACCGTTTCAACTGCGGCCTCCCAGCCTGCCTCAGTTTTCATTCTATCCATCAGTCTTGGCGCATCACTTAAACCATGCTGATCTAACCATCGACTTACATCCTTACCTTCTTCACCCAGCACCACCCGTTGCAATGCCTGCAAAGATGATAATTCAGTTTGTTTTGTTTGCAGATGTTCCCGCGCTTTCTCTAGCTGTACGCCGAGTGTTTGACTTGTATCACGACCCGCACTAATACTTTTTGATAACTCTATAATCTTAGGAGAAATCGCTTGTAGCGCAGTGCTGGTTTCATTTACACGTGAAACGAAATCCTCAGACTGTTTGGATGATTTATGCTGGCTAAATCGATGTAAGTCCTCGAGCAGTTTATCTTTGCGTTCCGCCAATTGTTCAAGATGGTTTTCAAGGTACTCGATTCGGGATGCCTCTATCTCTATAATTTGTGCTGGCTCAGCAATCTTCACACTCAATGTTTCCCAAGCATCTTGCCATTTCGCCATCTTAGATTCTGCTTCACCAAGCTTTTCTGAGTTAGTATCTAACTCTTCACGCGCAGCATTTAGTTTTGGCTCAACTTCAGCAATCTTATTTTCTAAATCAGTAAACTTAGTTTGCTCATCAATCAAACCCTTTTCCGATTGCGCCCAAGCATCTTGCACTTGTTTCAGCTCTTCATCATAACGACTGTTCAATTCTTTCACATGGCTAATCGACTGCTCAACACGTGAAATTTCCCCACCTAGCTTGTAATAATTCCCTTGAACCTCATTAAACTTTCCAGTTTCATCAGCATGTTGCTCGCGTAATTTTTCAATTTCAGCTTCAATCCCACGAATATCCGCAACCACTTTTTGACTTTCAGTCTCTTTATGCTCCATTGCATTCTTACGTTCCTGCACTTCATCCTGATGCGCCTGCCAACGCAATGCTAATAACTCTGTTTTTGCTTTACGTTCTTCTGCTTTTAGTTCTTTATAACGTTCTGCCGCTTTCGCTTGTCTTTGCAAATGCTCAATACGTTTGGTAATTTCTTCAATTACATCATTCAAACGATCTAAATTTTCACGTGTGTGACGAATTCGCGTTTCAGTTTCACGACGACGTTCTTTATATTTAGAAATACCTGCAGCTTCTTCAAGATATACACGTAATTCTTCAGGTTTGGCATCAATCAGTCTTGAGATCATGCCCTGCTCGATAATCGCGTAACTTTTCGGGCCTAAACCTGTACCTAAAAACAGCTGTACAATATCTTTACGTCTGCACTTCGTGCCATTTAAGAAATACTTAGATATACCATCACGAGTGGCTTGCCTGCGTACTGCAATTTCAGCAAACGATGAATACTCCCCACCCAACTTGCCGTCACTATTATCAAACACCAATTCAATGGAAGCTTGACCTATTGGTTTACGTGTAGAAGAACCATTAAAGATGACATCTTCCATGGTATCGCCACGGATATGTTTAGAACTTTCGCCCATCACCCAACGCACTGCGTCAATAATGTTAGATTTACCGCAGCCGTTTGGGCCCACGATACCAACCATTGATGTAGGGAAATCCAGAGTTGTCGGGTCTACGAAAGACTTAAACCCGGCCATTTTAATAGATGTGAGACGCATTAATTATTTCGCCAATTATTTCGCTAGAATGTATACATTATAAGAATGAGACCAATTTACAAATGACGAATTTCCATACCCAACATTTAGATACATTTGAAAATCCGCAAACAGAAACTGATTACACCATACAAATTCGAATTCCTGAGTTTACTTGTTTGTGCCCACTTACTGGACAACCTGACTTCGCTAAATTTTTAATTGAATATGTGCCCGACAACCTATGCGTTGAGTTAAAAGCGCTCAAATTGTACATGTCATCATTTAGAGACAAAGGTGTATTTCACGAAGCAATAACTAATGAAATTCTAAGCGATATTGCGACATTGCTAAAGCCCCGATTTATGCGAATTGTTGCCGATTTTAATGTGCGCGGAGGTATGTACACGCACGTAATCGTCGAACATCGTAAGCAAGATTGGCATCCTGCATCACCTGTCGAACTTCCTAGTTCACATTAACAACTGCAGACAAACAACCGATAACTAAAGAGCTGTTGGAATGATTTCCCAAATACTTAAAGGAGCTTCTCACGTACGAGATGGTTTTAAATTGATCAAATTACGTGGCGTAAAACGCTACGTAGTGATACCAGTGCTCATAAATTTTATTATATTTATTGGAGCAATTTGGTACTTGTATATTAAATTTGACAGCTTATTAGAGCAATTTTTACCCAGTTGGTTAGATTGGTTAGAATTTCTCATCTGGCCTTTATTTTTTATTGCCTGTTTATTAGTCGTATTTTTTGCCTTCACCATTGTAGCCAACGTATTTGGAGCACCCTTTAATGGTGTGCTTTCGGAAAAAATTGAGCAAAAACTCAGCAATGAGAAATTGGATTTGAATGACAGTAGCAATGAAGGCTATCTTAGTTTATTGCGAGGTGCTCGAATTGGTATCAGCAATGAGTTTCGCAAACTCTTTTACATAGCCATACGCGCTATCCCCTTACTGTTGCTATTTCTCATTCCTGGAATCAATTTTTTTGCCCCGTTTATTTGGTTTTTATTTGCGGCATGGATGTTTGCAATTGAGTATTTAGACTATCCCATGGGAAATCGAAATTTAACTTTCAAACAACAATTAACCATAATCAAACATAATCGATTTCTGTGTTTGGGAATGGGCATTGCTTTAATGGTAATGACTATAATTCCAGGACTTAATTTTTTCGCGATGCCAGTGGGTGTAGCAGCAGCCACTTCACTTTGGTCAAAACATTTAAAACAGCACGCTCCCGCAATAGAAAACAAAACCAAATAATTTTCATAGCATACCGAGCACACAAATATTCTTTTATGCTCGCTTATTAACAATACTTATAGTGGAACTTAGTTAATATTTATCACTCTAACTAACCATGCAATTGCTCTTGTAATTTTTATTATTGAACCTTTAATTAAGGAGATTAATGCCTTTAATCAATACGCGATGATTCTTTAATATTGAAAACATGCAATATAAGAGTTGTCGTTCAAAATGGAACTTAAGGAGAATGGCAATGCAAGACGAACTACTCTTAGCCAGAGCCAGAAGACAAGCCAATAAAATGGTTTCTTATTTCATGAGTCAACCAAATGGTTTATGGCATCTCATTGCAACGATTTCAAAACTACCCCGCTTCGAAGGCGCATATGAGGAAGAACTGCGCAAAGAACTTTGCGAAAAAGCCTCGTCTTTATACCAACATTCTACTTTAGAACTTAGCTGAATAGCATATGGGCTATGTGCTCAGTTAAATCGTTATTTTAGTGTATATCCTCGAAGACCCTGACCGAGATTATCTGTATTTAGAAATGTTTTTATTTAAATAGATGAAAGAGCTTCTGCTACATCACTAGCCTTATAAAAACGATCTTTTGGATGTTTAGCTAACATCTTATTAATAATGGGCTGAAGATGCTGAAGTTCATGGGGTAACTCAGGTATAGGGTCACGTAAATGAGCGAATTGAACCGCTACTATATCTTTTCGAGTATAAGGTTTAGTGCCGCTGTCATAAGGAGGGCGACCTGCAAGCATTTCAAACAATACAGTCCCTAAAGAATATATATCAGAACTCGGACCAATCGGGTTTGATCGCAGAAGATCAGGGCTCATATACCTAGGTGTTGCTTGAGTAGACTTTGATTTTATTGCAGTACGATGTTCAAGGTCATCGGCTATACCAAAATCCGAGAGAACTACAGAATCGTTATCTCTAAAAAGGATATTTTCAGGCTTGATGTCTCGGTGAATGAAACCATGCTCATGCGAATACGCAAGTGCATCGGCTATTTGTATTACGACACTAATTACCCATTCTAGAGTGTGAGGTTCTTTTAGATGTCTACGCAAATTACCCCAAGGCATATATTCCATGGCGATATAATGACAACCATCAACCTCTCCAACATTATGGATAGGCACTATATTAGCATGAGATAAATTTGCATTAATGCGCCCCTCATGTAGAAAGTGACTAACGCAAATCTCATCATAAATTAAGTGCGAGTGCATCACTTTTAAAGCAACTTGACGACTTAAAGAATTTTGAATGGCGACATAAACCTCTGCAGTTGCCCCGCTACCACAAAGCCCTACCACCTCATAACCTGGTATATCCAAGCTAAAGGAATTCACCGCAAATGATGGGTCATTTTCGGCTTCAATCTCAAATGTTAAATCCTGAACTTCAGTCATTTAGGTGTCATTGTATTACTGCTAATAGCTTAACAATATGTATATGTGATGTGTAGTTTTTTAGAAATATATCAAACAATAATAACTCTATAATCTTAAGGATAATATTTTGACTGACATTTCTATGCGATTACATGATCAATCAGTTTTAGTGAGTTGATAATTTCAAGCAGTTCTTCATCATCATAAGGCTTAGTAACGTATGAAGTAATCCCCAAACGCTCTGCTTCTTTTTTGTGTTTGACTGACGATTTTGATGTAACCATGATTATAGGTGTAAATGCCGTATCTTCATTTGATCGAAGATGAGCTGTAAACTCTAAACCATTCATACGTGGCATATTCAAATCAGTTAGCACAATTGAGGGCCGTTGTTTCTGGATTTGATTAAGTGCATCCAAACCATCTTTTGCCGTATTTACAGTGAAACCAAGGCCTTGCATAAACTGTGCAAGAGATTTGCGTGAACTTATTGAATCCTCTACTACTAGCGCATATGGACGATGAATTTCTTTTTCTTTAGCGTGCAATCTATGAATATTTTTATTTTCTAGCGATCTTGTATGTTTAAGTAATTCAACAATATCAATTACTGTTGTGATTGTACCGTCACCTAAAATAGTGGCACCAAGCAATCCCCAAATATTTGGTATTAACTCACTAATTGGTTTAGTTAAGATATCGCGCGTTTCATATATTTTATCAATTGTTATTGCATATTTATTACCAACACTGTCATTTACTAGCAAAGTAACTTTATTATTTAATGGTTTATTATTTTCTGTTTTTTCAAGCATAAACCGTAGATCAAATACTGGGTATCGTTGCTGCATATATTCAAAATAGTATTGGCCTGACACCGAAACAATATTTCCAGCACCTGCATAAAGTATTTCATCAACACCTCGATTAGAAATGGCCAATTTTGAGTCATCACAGTTTACTAGCAGTGCGTGTACAGAATTTAAGTTTGTAGGTATCGAAATTTCTACATTGATACCATTTAACTCATTCGTATCAATACTTATTGCGCCTTTCATTTCGGTTATTTTCGCATGCACAGCTGCCAAGCCCACACCGCGACCTGATAATTGAGAAACCTTATCTTTTGTAGAAAAACCATGACGAAGAATCATGCGAATCGCATTTTCATTATTAAATTCTTCGTTTTCATTTAATAAATTATTTTCTATTGCCTTGGCTTTTATGCGATTTAAATCTAGACCACTACCATCATCTTGACACGCCACGTGAATTGTATTGCCTTGCATATTAAAACTTAAATGTATGTCACCTTGAGCATCCTTTCCTTGCTCTAATCGTTTTTCAGGCGTCTCAATCCCATGATCAATAGCATTACGAAGAATATGCATAATAGGATCTGCTAACTGATGAATGAATTCACTGTCTACAAGCGTGTCTTCACCCGTAATGTTTAGCTCTGCCATCTTATTCGATGATTTACATACTTGTTTAACCGCGCGCTGCAGACGAGGGACAATGCTTTGCACAGGCACCATCCTAATACGCAATACTGCATCTTGGCTTTCTTGCAATATTCGTACTTGGTTTACAGAATGCTTCTCAAGTAAATGTAATGTGTTTTGAATTTCATTTGAAAATTCAAATGAATCCTCAGTGGATTCTACTAAATGATTAGCAGATGCATGTAACTCATCAAACTGATCCAATTCAAGCGGATCAAAATCTGTATTTACATGTTGATTTTCTAAACGATCCGATACTCCTCGAAGTTCAATTAAATTCTCAATCTCATGCGCACGTAATTTAACTTTTTTATTGTTATTGACTAAATTTTGAATAGTAGACTTTAGTATTAAAACAAGCTCTGCTATCTGCTCACCTGTTATTATACTTTCGCCTGTACTGTTTAATAAGTCATCTACCAGTTTAGCAGATACGCGTAATGGAAGATCTGAAGAAATTTCATCTGATCTTTCTATCTGTTTTGAAGAATCTAAGCTCGCCAAGGTTTCATCAGTTGAATTTACAGGATCGTCTTTTAACTCAATTCGATCTGTCAAACCATGAATATTGATACTATTTGCCCAATTAAGTAACTCTTGGAAAACTGTTACAGACTGCTCGGGCTTAGACCCCAAGCCCTCCAAATACTCGGACATCTCTTCTAAACATTCAGTTGTATTCTTGAGTGTTTCGCAAAGTGAATTAGATGGCTTCTTTTTCGCTTTTAGCAATACTTCAAAAATATCCTCCATGTAATGTGTAAGATTAGCAATTCCTTGTATTCCTACCGTGTTTCCCGTTCCTTTTAAAGTATGTGTAATTTTTGCAGCAATTTTTAGCTGATTCACAAAATCATCGCCACATAAAGATCGAACAGTAGCTGACAATCTTTCTGTTTGTTTTGGCAAATCAAGCATTAAATTATCGATAATTCCTGTATCAATATCCTCAGACACATCCAAACTCACAAGCCATGGGGTAGCTTTCTGTATACGTTCATTGCTATCGACTTGAATGGAAGAATTATAGAACTGCTCTTCAATTCTGATATTTTCCTGCTCGGCTAGTGCAATTGGAAACCCTTCATGATTCAAATAAACTAACACTTCTTGTATATAGTCTGGATCGCTCGGGGCTTGCAAGTAACTTTGTACTACCTCGGGCCAGTATAAAATCTGAGAATCAATAATACTTTTCTGGTCTATCTTTTTCGATAGCATCAATTCAAAGTTTTTTTGAATATGCAAACAAAATAGGCGCAGGCCGTGCAGCCCAATTATTTCTGCAACAGAATCAATACGACTAGTATATTCAATTTGTGCATCCAATACTTGTTGTAGTTTTACTGATTTAAAGACGTGCTCTGAAAGATTAGATACCAGTTCGATTTGAGTTATTATAAATTCTGCAAGCTCAGAATTTATTATGTCAATTAGTTCTTGCTGCTGAGGCGAATGTTTATTTAAACATTCAATTTTCTCTCTATCCTTTTCCATACAAAATAATAAAAGTATTTTTATATATATGTTTTACGCGTTTTCAAGCGTTTTGGTTTCACTCTTGCTGCTGGGTACAAATTAACGTCTTCAGCAGAGGTAACACCTATATTTGTTTTTTTATTCTGGATTTTTTCAACTGAAATGTTCGCTAATTTGTCTTCATGCTCTACAACTGGCAATTTAAAAATACCAACCGTAGTGAGCAACATATTTGAATATCTAACTAGATTATTTGTTGTCGTCATTTGTTGGTGCAAATGCTGATCCGTCTTACGAGTACTTTCTAAGATCTCATTTGCATCTTCTACCAGCTGAAGATTTGTATGTGCCTGCATTTTTGAACTTTTAGTTATTGCATTCACAGCTTGAACCAAATCCTGGGTTGAGTTTTGAGTCGCCCTCATAGCAGAACCTGCTTTTTCAGCTAGTGAAGTTCCATCTGCGACCTGAGTAATGGCAGTATTCATCGCTGCAACCGCATCTTTTGTCTCAATACGTATATTGTTTACCAATGATTCAATCTCTGTAGTCGCATCTCTTGCACTCTCTGCTAATCGTTGAACCTCTTCAGCCACAACCGAAAAGCCACGCCCCTTTTCGCCAGAAGAAGCTGCATGCATGCTGGCATTCAATGCGAGTATATGTGTTCGCTCTGCAATGCTATTCATTAAATTCACTATTCCAGTAATTTCTTGCGAGCGTTCCCCTAATCTTTTAATTCTCTTTTCTGTTTGCCTAATGGTTTCACGAATACCATTAATTCCTGCAACTGAACGATCAACAGTTTCTAACGCTGAATGTGTATTTCTTAATGCATATTCGGCCTTCTTGTTTACATCAGTCGCATGCGTTGACATCTTGACCATTTCATTAGATGACTTATTCAACTCACCCATAATACTTTCAACCTGATGACGCTCCTTCTCTGCAACAGCCATAACTAATTTAGCTTGTCTTTGCACTCGATTAGATTCAACAACAACACGAACTGATATTTCTTTTACATCACTAAGTGCTGTAGCAGTCTCTTTTGTTAGAAAATTTAATGAATCGCCAAGCGCACCTGTTACATCCTCAAATACAGGTGCTTTTACAGTAAAGTCCTTCTTGCTGAGCTGTGCTACCGAGTTTAATAACGAAATTATAGACTCATTTAACTCATTATTATTTTTTTCTGAAAGTGAAAGTTGAGTGACCTTCTCATCTAGCAATCGATCAAATGCAGTAGACAACTCACCTAACTCATCTTTACGTACAAGATTAGTTCTTGCTTGCAAATTACCTTGATTGACCTCATGTATCGTATCCACCAATTTATTAATGGGTTTAGTAATCGTATAGCCAAACAAATACAGTAGAAATGAAATAAGCGACGCTATAGCAATTAATGAAACAGCTACTAATCCTGCAATTGTATTAGTTTTACTTTTTTGTGTAGTTTGATTTTGAATAATACTCAATGATGAAGATTGCCCCATCTCATCAAAGATTGGCCCAAGCATGAAATCAAACAGCTCAGTATATTCGTTTGCGTTTCTTTTGTTTGCGACAATTTCATTTATAGTGCCTACATATTCGCTCATGTATGTACCCAAATTAGGGTTGCCCAATTCTAAAATATTCTCAGGATTCTCCAATTGAACTTGAAGTACTTGAAGCTGACGCTTTAATTCCTCAAATGATTCAGTTAAATCTATTGATTGTAAGATGTGCTTCTCATTCGATCTAATCTTAGCCAAAATGGATTGCACGTTATTTGCGTATGCACTTCCCACCCCTCTTTCAATAACGCTTAGCAAACTATTTGCTTTTTTCCTGAGGCCTTCCTCATCTGTAAAACCAACCACTTGATTAAATTTCACAATGTCCGCAAAAGAAGATTTATAGTTTTCAACAACAGCAGAAGCTTGCGTAACTAATTCAGACTGATAATCTGCAGGCAGCTCGACCTCATTTATAATTACTTTTTCAGATAATTTAAAACCTTCTGAATCACTCAAAGCACGAAGCTGCTCCATGTTTTGCTCCAACAAATAAACATATTTTGCATGCTCATCAAGTGGTGTGTTGTTATATGTCTGGCCAGTTGATGCCGAAATGCTTAAAAGAAAATCTTTTTCATATCGTCTAACTTTGAAATAATTTTTTTGTGCATTACTAACAAGTTGCCCATATTTTATAAATAGATTAGATCTTTCAGTAGCTTCACGCTCATTTTTTATCACCATCCAATACGTTAACGCAATTGCAGCAAAACCTAATGTCACAGTTATAAATAAAATTGTCAGTTTTTTAGTAATTTTTATGTCTAAAATATTATTTAAATTAAGCATATGTATAAACCTTTTTTAGCAATTAAGATTGGATATAGCTAGTTTTTAGAAATGCAAAAAAAGAAGAAAAATCAACAAGAATCCTAATTTTATGTTCTCTTTTATAAACCACCTTTACATAAGGCTTTATCAACACCGGAAACTTAGAGTAATTACTTATACGGTCTTCTTTCTCAAGATGTATTAGTTCAGGCAATTTAAACAGCGGCAAACCTATTGTATGCTGCCCATCATGCAAAATTAGAGTTTTAAAGTTCGCGGGCTTGGCTACTCTGATTTCAGGATATATGATTTTTTCCAAATCAAATATTGGTACAATTTCTCCTCGAACATTACAGGTGCCTATTACCCAATCCGGCGTAAGAAGCATTGGATAAACAACATTATCTTCTAAAATTTCAGGAGAATATTGGTCAGAAATTAGAATATTTAAATCACCAACACTGAATTCATGGTAGCGGGTTTCAGATAATTTATTTTGTGCCTGTAAGGGCAGTTGATACTCTGCTTCAAGTTTTGCAATTAATTCAGCATGCTTATCTACCCATGCCACGCGAGCAGATTTTTCAACTGCAACACTATCAACAGGTTTATCAGATAGGTGGGTGTTTTTTTCCATCAAGAATATCTATTAATTTGCGATATTATTTGGTCAGGGGTATAGGGTTTTGCAATTAATGCCTTGCCACCCTGAAGTCCAGCCCAAACCCGATCAACTTTTTGACTTTTCCCAGTAACAAATATCACTGGTATGTCTTTAGTTAATCTATCAGCAGTAATTTCACGACATGCCTGAAATCCATCTTGGTCATCCATGATTACATCCATAAAAATCAAATCAGGCTGCATACTTTTAGCCTTTTCAACTGCCTCTTTACCAGAAACAGCAGAAATTACTTGATAACCTTCATTTGAAATTATCTTTTTCAAATTTTCTAATTCAAGAACAGAATCATCTACTACGAGTACTTTATGAATCATATTTTAATAATCTAAATTGTTACTCTCTCCTTAAAGCAGACCACAAAGCTCTTATCGGTTTAAGAAATTACTGCGCTAAAATAACAACCAAGAATCCACGAGAGATTAAAACTTCTTAAGTTAAGAATATTTTATTGGCAACAACGTTATGAATAAGCACTTATCAGCCCCGCCCGCAATAACTGTGGAGGCATTCACATTTTTTGTCAATCAAACGCAAAGGTAAATCGAACACACTATCTCCCAAGTATATTGCTAATAAACTAGTTTTATAGTTTAAGAATTAAACAACACTTAAGCCTCATAACTTAAAGAAGTTTTTTAAGTATTTTAAGTAATTACTTTTGACAGCGTAAGTTTTTAATATCAACTTAGAGCCACTAACAGATATTTAGTATTCTTTGACATTGAATCCAATCAGACGCCCACTTTAATGGTTCAATTTATGCCCACTAGCGAACAATTAGTGAGCACAGGAATGCACAAATAAGATGCGCATCCTGGACGATGCCTTCAATTCTAACTTCTAATTAATGTCCGCTTTGGGTCGTTAGCAGTCATTTTGAATGTGTTTTTAATTGAATCCAACCTGAAATCCCCTTCAGTGGTTTAGTTTATGTCTGCTTTCGGCCAATAACGGACATTTTGATGTTTATCAAATTTCGCGTGACTTCACTCTTTCATACTTACTAAATTTCCCCTTTTTATCTTTTACCTCAATAGTATTTTCATCAATGACGCGATAACTAGAGTCGCCATAAATAGATGTATTAGGTCGATAAGTGCCCTTCTCAAAACACCCACCTGGCCCACAAAATGTAACAAAATATTTACCATTATCAGACGGCCCTATTGCAATCCCATGGTCACGATTTTTTGATTTCTTCCAAAATCCACCAAGTGGAAATTTCTTGCTTGGCTTGGCTTCATTCTCTATATGCCAGTTCGGGTCTGGAGGATTACGAATTACTTTTAAAAATTCTTTTATAAATTTAATCATATTTAAATAATTACGAATGTCCGCAGGATTATTTGTTAGTCATTTTTCTCAAGTTCTAATAGAAAGGTATTGATATTATCAATAATGTCATCGCTCCAATCTTCTATCCCCTTGTGACTTTTGATTGTTTCTAAAGCAAATGCTGCTATTTTTCGAAGCAGTACTTTTTGCTCATCACTATAGGCCTCAGCCCCATACATATAAACTGTTTGATATAGCTGATGAAAAAGATCTGAGATATATCCTCCATCGGGATCATTTTCAGATTGTGTTTCAAGCAAAAACTCAAGATAAGCTTGCAAATAATAATACCGAGCACTCGGCTTTAGTACTGACCATTCTTCCAACTGGTAGTCAGCACCGGCAATCATATCGGCCTTACGTGATTGAAGATGTTCTAATACATCCCCCAAGGACTTCCCTGAGAAAAACTTTACTGCGCCTTCTTTCTCAAGGTCATCAAAACCATCCACAGTAACCAATTGGCTTGTATTAGGTGTGTGTTTCGCTCCAAAAGTGGACTTAATTTCTTTTTGTAGTTTGATCATTTGGTTAGTTAATATTTCAATTCATGACGATGTTGCATAGAATTCAAAGTCATTTGAATAATAAGCGAATGTCCACTTTGGTCCGTTAGTAGACATTTTAAATTATATAGCCAAGCCTTTTTCAATAATACTTTCATAATAATCTCGTTGTTGACCGCCACTATCTCCACCCCTAAAGATTAATGCACCTGAGCTATATGTAGATCCAAAGGTTGCAGCAGCAGTCATTGCTTGTGCTAAACCTGATATAAATTCTTCGTCGGATAAAACTGAAAGCGGATGAATAAACGCACTCCAAATAACCCCATTCGCAATGCTATAACGCGCATCTAAAGCGGAATCAAAATTTGCCTGCATTAAACGTAGCAGCTCGCCCTCTTCAATATCTTCAACCTTAACAATAGGCACAATAACACGCATACGATCGGCTTTTTCATCAGTAATAATTTGCGCTTTAACTGCTTCGTGAGCAATTATCCACGAACCTAATTCTCCTTCCAGCTCTGGATCAACTCGCTGCAATAAATCATGCATACGTGCATTATCCATAGGCGCATTATTCATCAACCCAGTAACTATTTCTTCATCTGAGATTTTAATAACAACATCTTCACCGCCGCAGGAAATTGTTAATGAAAAGAATCCAAATAATATAAAATTACGTATTGCACATTTCATAGATTAACCTTTATTTAAGCCTTACTCTTTAACTCAGCTAAACGCGCCACGCCAATTTTTAAATTCTCTATATTTGTAGTGTATGCAAAACGCACATGTTGTTTAGCGCCCTCCAAACCAAAATCTATCCCTGGCGTAAAAGCCACGTGTTTATCGCGCAAAATATTACAAGCAAACTCATAACTATCTTCACAAAATTCAGAGCAATCGGCATAGATATAAAATGCGCCCTGCGGCTTTACGCGCATCTTAAATCCCAGATCTGTTAATGCTTCATACAAGTAATCGCGCCGCGCTTTAAATTCATCGCGCCTTTCGACAAGAATTTTTTTCGTATCATCATCAAATGCAGCTAATGCGCCATACTGCCCGGGTGTAGGGGCTGCTAAAAATGTATGTTGCGCAAGTTTATTTAAATCTTGCAAATACGCTTTAGGTGAAACAATCCAGCCCACTCGCCATCCTGTCATACCATAAAATTTGGAGAAACTATTGATGACAAAAGTGTTGTCATTCAAATCCACCGCAGTTTTTGGGGCTTGTCCATAAACTAAACCGTGATAAATTTCATCTACCAGTAAAAACACACCTTTTGATTCACAAAAGTCTGCGATTTTTTGTAATTGAACGTCTTCAAGAATTGTCCCGGTAGGGTTTGAAGGGCTTGCTAACAACACTGCATTTATAGCGTCATTCCAATGCTCTTCAAGCAACTCCACCGTCAGCTGCCAAAATGAATCCTCATTCACGGCAACCTGCAACACTGTGCCGCCTAATAAACGCACTAGATTATGAGTGCTTGGATAAGCTGGATCTGGAATTACTACTGCATCTCCATCCGATACCATCAGATTTAAAACTAATTGCAACGCGGTAGCTGAACCCGGTGTAATCACTATCTGTTCTGGATCAACCGTTACTCGGTATTCTGTTATATAAAAGTTAGCAATCGCCTCACGCAAAGCAGGTAACCCTAATGTAGGCGTGTAGTGCGTGATACCGGATCGTAATGCTGCAACTCCAGCCTCAATTATCGGTTGAGGAGTAGAAAAATCAGGCTCACCCATTTCCATATGGATTACCTGATGACCTTGTGCAGCAAGCTGTTTGGCTTCAGCCATCAAGCTCATAACATGAAACGCGTTCACATTCTGCAAACGCCCAGAAACCTTAGGGCCACATACCTTATTTTTAGCCATACTGAATCCTATCAAGGTTATCTGCCGAGAGTTATCTGTTTAGGGTCATAAGACCAACGGTATATATTTATCAACCCTTTTAAGCATCTATTTCGTTTATATAGGTAAGCATATGCTATTGCGTTGATAGTGGTGCGTAGCTACGCTGCCAACTATGGAGCAAACGGAGATTAGCGACGAAAGTCTCATGCTGGAGTACCAGCAAGGTGAGCAAGCAGCCTTTGAGACCTTATACCGCAAGTATAAGGATGTGTTGTATCGATATTTTCTTAAGCATTGCAGCGATCGTCAACAGTCTGAAGAACTATACCAGGAGGTGTGGATTAAATTGATTAATAGCACTGCACGTTATACGCCCAAGGCGAAATTTAAGACCTATTTATTTACCATTGCGCATAACACATTAGTAGACTTTTATCGTAAAGCAAAACCTTCACAAACCATTGAATTTGAAGATGCAGAAATAACTGAAGAATTTATGAATAGCCCAACACCATTAGCCTTGCCAGAAGATGAGTTTACTTTGAAACAAAAAGCTAATTTATTAATGCAAGCCTTGGAAGAATTACCAGCCGATCAAAAAGAGGTTGCAATATTACATTTTGAACAAGAAATGAGTGTGCAAGAAATTGCCGAAATTACTAAAGTTAAAACAGAAACGGCGAAAAGCCGTTTGCGTTATGCAAAGAACAAACTTAAAGCTGCCATATTGAACTAAAGATGACTACACATTCACAAGACGACCTAAAAGATGATGAGGTACTTGCGCAACTTTATAAAGAAGGTGCCAAAGACACACCGCCCGCTAAGCTCAATCACGAAATAATTCATTATGCAGCGAATGCCGATAAGTCTTCATCTAGCCCTAGTCATGTGGGCAGTCATTTTGGTGGTGGTTGGAAAGTACCATTATCTATGGCTGCAAGCGTTGTAGTGGTATTCGCATTGCTTGTGCAGTTGGATCAAAACTCGCAGCATTTAGAATTACCCCCTATTCCAGAGATCACAATTCCAACTGAGCAAAAATCAACAAAATCAAAAGATAGAGCGCTCAAAAGCCAACCCGCACCTGAGCAACTTTATGAAGCTGAAGAATCATTGGCTGATGATATATCTTCATTCAAAAAAGACGCGAATGAATCTGACATGGATTCACAAGATGCTGATGCACGAATCACAGATAAGCCTGTGCGAAAAGAATCCCAACCAATTGATACAATTCAAACTGAACGCATCTCAAACAAAAAAGCAGAACAAAAACTAGAAACCTATCGTGAACGCACCCAAACTCAAAGCACAATTAATAACGAGCCCTCGATAACCCCAAAACCAAAATCTACCGAAGGTTATGCGCCCAAACTTACTAAGCCACAAGCTGCGGGAAAGCAGATGCATGAACCAAGTAATGGCACATTAGGCAGTAGCTCTGAAGCCGCACCAAATGAAGTAATACAACAAAGATCCATGGGTGAAAAATCGATGCCGAGCCGTGAAGATACCCACACAAGCTCAGGCATGGCTGCGGATGCCGAGCTAGGTATTGATGAAAAACAAAATGAAAATGAATTTGCCCCCATCCCTGTTGAAGATTGGCTTCTCATGATCGAAAGACTGGTTGCACGAAAAGACTATGCTGAAGCTTCTCGCCAGCTAGTTAAGTTTAAACAAATGCATCCCAACGTAAATGTAGAAGATCTAGACGCCAAAATTCCTTAAAGATAAGTTATTTGTAACTATTGTTTATAAAGCTTGTCTTACATTCATCCAATCTAGGCCCACAATAAGCGCTATGAACATTTCATTAATAAACGTATTTAAATTACCAGTACTTGTCATCTGCATTACGGCTTTACTAGGTGCATGCGCCTCTTCACAACCTATTCTTTACCCTAACGAACAAGCTAAAAAAGTTGGCAATGAACAAGTTCGCAAAGATATCAATGAATGTACAAAACTTGCTAAAAACAGCGGCGCATCCTCAAGTGGTGCGGGTGAAGTGGCTAAAGAAACTGCTGGTAGCGCTACAGAAGGAGCCGCTACTGGAGCTGCCACAGGTGCGGTAACAGGCAATGCAGGAACTGCTGCTGCAGTAGGAGCCATCAGTCGAGGAATGGGGCGCTTTTTTTCAGGCATGCGCCGTAATAATGGGCCTAGCACTGCTTACAAAGAAATCGTAGAGCGTTGTTTAATAGACAAAGGTTATGAGCCTGTAGGCTGGAAGTAACAATAAAAACATCAAAAATTAAAAGACCAAACTAATTTTAGACTTTTATTAAATTAGAGATTATTAAAAATATTTACTCATTAATACCATTCAAATTTTAGTTTTTATTTTAATTTTTTTCTAGGTGTTTCAATTTTTACACATACTACTTCCTGGTTATTAAAGGAACTAGAAGTTGTATGTCTTCGAAGTGCTGTAATCTGTTTATCGAAATCACAGTATTTAGCCACATCTTCCGAAAGTGCAAGAATAAGAATATCTCCAGCAGCGCATTTATCAGGCTTTTGATAACAATAGTTATCTTCTGCATGCAGAGTTGCAAACAGACTAAATAAAACAATCGATAATATAATTAGTTTATTCATATAACCTTACCTTTTCCTATTATTTACACAGCTGGAGCTGGCAATACTCCATCCACTAGAAATTGATCAAGCTCAAAGCTTATACTACTCCATCTATCATCAAGACTGCGTATCGTTACACTCCTATCTCTAGTTATGCAGCTCCAATGCTGTAATGCGTTAGGCATATAGCTGGCTATAACCTTACAACTGAATATACCAACATTAACTTCCTCGTCAGCACGAGCAGAGAAATAGGTAAATGCCTCAACCTCTTTTACTCGCATTTCTTCGCCTATCTTTTGCGAATCACCATAACTATTGGGATTACTTATTTTATGTTTTAATTTATTGAATGGCGACTCATTTAATGCAACACCTTTTTGAGTTTCCAGCTCAACACTAAAAGAAGCATGTTGTGTGACTTTCTGCTTCTTTTTAGGTAACGCCATCATACCGTCATAGTATACAAACCGATAATATGCGAGCTCCGCAAATGCAGTGTCAAGCTTCTTAGAACCATAAAAAATACTCGGATGCATTTTTTTACCAAAACGAGACCCATGTTTTAACGGCGGATATCGAAATGGAGTGTAGACAAGATAATCGTATTGCTGGCAATCGTATGGAATAGGAGGTTTTACTCGATCAAGCAATTCTTCCAATATTCGTTGCTCCTGCAAAGTATCAACCAGTGTATTAGTCGCTACCTTTTGCTGAGACTCTGCTACACGAAATACTACTTCACTAAGTGGTTTAATATTCTCTTGTTGAATCGTTAGTGACATGCGAGTCGTTATACTTTTCCACGCATCGCATCGAGGTATTCAACTACATTAACCAAACCTTGAATATTTTTAAGCAACTCTTTGGGTATGCCGTGCAAATGTTTATTAGGAGTATTCAACCACTCTTCCATTGCCTCAACATCACCGCCCTCAAGCGCATATAAAGACCGGTAAATGCGAATAACATGTAACGCTAATTCACCTTCTTTGCTATTAGGCTCAAGCACACTGTGATTACGTAAACGCGTAAAGTAAGTACGATCTTTACCCATAATTTCACCAAGCTCAGTATTGGTTAAGCCTAAATGCTCTTTGCTATTCAACAAGGCTTTACCCAGCACTTCATTTTCAGAAGGTAGCCTTTGTACCTGTGCACTCATGATATTCTCCTATGATGTATATGTATCATTATATACATAATAGTTAAATATACAACATATTAGGGTTTTTGAAAATTTTTAACTCATTGTTTTTGTTAGAATATAAATAACAGCTAGAACATCAAATCTTAAATTTCTTCAAAATAGTCCAAACGATCATTGAAATAATGTAACTGAATAAGTATTACTGAGATCTGTAAAATGAAGCCAACGTATCCCACAACCGCAAATGACAGCTGACATCTAAATTGAACAAGAATAAAAAAATACTACTCCCGCTCGCTGTAATGATTCTATTTGTTTCACTAGTGGCAGCAATATATTACTCGGTCAAAACTGGGATGATCCCCTTTCAAATGGGCTTGTTACTGTTCATTTCTTTGCTAGGGATGTACATGGGGTTTGGAATCCTAATTGGAGCTTACCGCTTGGTAAATAAACTCAACTAACTCACCCTTAACTCACTCAATTATAATTGTTTAATCTCAAAATCTTAGTTAGATACGATAATTCATAAAGATAACGCTCTCTCAAGAAGTAGTACAACTGCCGTTTCAATTCATTGACACAAGTAGAACTTCATACAATTTAATTATCCGTTTATCGGGACTTGAAGCACGATTGGGCTTATTTATAAGAATATGGTTACATCATACAAGGAACACATGATGGCATCGAATAAGTTAAATACAATCATTAGAAAAGTAATTCCTTTAAAAGACATTCCTACTGATACACAGAGTTTGCTAGACGATACAGCAGACATTAATACTGTCGTGAACTGTTGCAGAGATGAGATACAAAAATCAGTAGACACGGGAATCATGCCAGCGCCAAAATATTTTGAACAAGTAGCCGTTCTATCTAGAAAAGAAAAGAACTATCAAAACGAAATAGCCATATGCGATATGTATATTAAGCTTGTTAAAAAATACGCATCTGAACACAAAATGACCAGACAGGAATTCACAGATACAGTACTTCCTGAGTGCGCACCACTCTACAAACGTATGCATAATGCAAAATCCATGATGTCTAAAACACAAACTGAATAAGCATTCCATCAAACACAACACGTTAAACAACCCAGCAAAAACACCAAATATTTCCTAAATATCTTAGCTCAAGATATTTCTCGCCTATGAAGTGAACCCAAAGCCATTAAAGGGTCTAATTTCTATATAATTACCTTATAGAATTTTGGCAAATTTATTAATGGTGGGTTAATCATGAAACAACTTAAACTTTTATTTACTTCACTTCTTATAATTTTATTCGTTATAGGATGCGCAAGTTCATCAGATGATAACGACATTAAAGAAAGCCCTGCAAATAATCTTCCCACGGTTAACTATGTCGCATTAGGCGCGAGCGATGCATTTGGGATTGGAGCAAACCCAATCACAAGAGGCTATGTCTATAGAATAAAAGATGGATTTGAAGATCGAGGCAGAAAAGTTGACCTGTTAAATTTAGGCATACCGACAGCCGACATCCCCGCAATCAAAAAAACCGCAAAAGCAGCACTTAAACGTGACAAAGAAATAGATTTAGTTACCATCTGGACCGGCGCAAATGATCTCATTGCAGGGGATGACGAAGGTGATTTTGAAGAAGATCTAGAATACATCCTAAGCCGTCTTCGCAGCAAAAGTAACGCTTTTATTGTAATTATGAATCTGCCAGACCTAACACAAATAAAACGTTTTCGTGAAAAGCCACACAGACGTGTTACTGCAGAACGCGTTACTGCATTCAATCAAGTCATTACTCGTCAAGCGAATAAATACAAAGTTCCAATTGTAGATTTCTTTAAAGCTGCACCGGGAGACATGCTAGTCAGCAAAAAAGATGGCTTTCACCCAAACAATGATGGTCATCAAAAAATTGCAGATTTATATCTACAAATTATTCTGCCGCAATTTGGTCTTAAATAAAGAAATGAAAGTTAACGTTTAAACGGATAAACAAGTTGGCCTAAAAAACTACGTGGTAATCGCTTAGTCGTTCCATATTCCGCAGGCCAATGCTCCACTGGCATATGATAGGTTCCAAACAACTTATCAAATAAAGGGGTATGCACCGCATAGTTAGTATCGATCGCAGGGCGATCGGTACTGTGATGCCAATGATGATACTGCGGGGTGGTAATGAGATACTTCAACGGACCAAATGGTATGCCTAAATTAGCATGCACAGTGATCGCTTGAAGTGCTGCAAAAGTTACATAAATATCTAACGCCGCTTTATCAGGACCAACTAAATACAACGGCACCATAGCGATAGACCGATCTACAATGGTTTGCACAATATGGTTGCGAGAACCCGCCAACCAATCCATATGCTCTACCGAATGATGCACGGCATGAATTTTCCATAATGCAGGCGTTTCATGGAAGATTCTATGTGACCAATACAACACAAAATCCGCACCAATCACTAAAATCAGTACTTGAACTGCTGTAGGTAGGCTTTGAATCGTCGACTGCACATTTGCATTGGCCGCCCAACCAAATACATTGACTACAAAATAATTAGCGACTAACAATAATACTGCAATCAACAAGTGATTAAATACAAAATAAAATAAGTCTAATGTCCATTCAGGCCTTAAGATGGCCTGCTCTTTATATTTAGGAAAAATCTTTTCAAGAAAAGTAAAAATTCCAACCGACATTAATAAGGTTAAAATCAACCAATCCAAACCCAGTGAAAGCTGGTTGGGTTCTACAGCACCGGTTTCAACCTCGTAACCGCCTAATGCAAAAGCTGCCAAGGTAAACACTGCACCAATGGCGCCCAATTTTCTACGCTTCGCTAAAATAAATGTGATGAGAGAAAATATTAGCGCTGCCCACATGCAAACCATTAAGACATTCTGCAAAAATACAGAATCATACGCTGCGCGTAAATCCGTAGTGGTTAAATAACTAGGAAACTGATAGCAAAGCACGGCAAGAAAACTCAACACACCTAAAAGACATGAAAGGTAGCCACTAATTTTCCCTTCAGCAAAAACAAATATTTGCTCACTCATATCTTCCACATTGCGTGGTTTATATTCGTGCTGCTTGTCAGAATCCATACTTAGCTCCAATCTCCGCACATATAATATATAGGATTATTATTTCAACTCAGGCGTAATATTTTGTGGCTGCAAAGTTTTTTTATATGGATTACTCGGCATCAAAAGAGGATCTAATGATGATCGCCTCGCATCTTCTTTAGGGCCGTAATGTACACTCAGATAAGACAATATTATCTCTTGTGTATCAGCATCAAATTGCTGCAAACCTTGAGTAGCTTGCATCCATTCAATCATTGCCAACCAGCGGTTTCGAGCACCGTGATTTTGAGTAATTAATTTTGTTGAATGACACGCAATACAATTATTACGTACGGTTTCCCATCCATCTGTTTTGATTAAACCAGTAGATTCATCCACCTGTTCTGCCTGTACAGTAATGCTTAGCGCAAAAGTAATTATCAGTAACGAAACAAAAGTGAAAAGTTTCATACCACTTGAACTGCAATGCGATGACATGCATTGTTTAAATAACCTTTAGGGTTCCAGCCTGGCACCACCATCGGTTGTGAACGCCCTTCGCGATCAATCGCTTTTGCCCAAACCTCGTAATAACCGATTTCAGGAAACGTTATTTCTGTTCGCCAATGCTGCCACGCAAACTTATTTACTGGAGCTTGAAGCATCACCATTTTCCAGGTAGCGCCAAAGTCGTTCGACACTTCAACTTTAGCTACTTGAAAATCCCCTGCCCAAGCATGACCACGCACCGCTAACGGTTTAGCTAGTTTATGACTAATGCCTGATTTTGGAAAAGTAACCAGTGATTTAACCGGCATGGATTCGATAATCTGCATATCTTCTTTCGGCACTTCCGTACCTGGGGCCACTGGAACTTTAGGCACACGATACGAAGGTGCTTCCATTTTCTTGCCATCATGTACTTGGTCACGTACAACAATTCTAGTTAACCACTTTCCTGATACTGAACCGGGCCATCCAGAACAAACCAAACGTAACGGATAACCATTAAGGTATGGAATATCTTCATCATTCATCGCCCAAGCAATGAGTGATTCATCTTGAACGGCTTTTTGAATCGGCACACCACGTGAGATCGGCTGTTTATCAAGGTCACCACTTAAATGAGTATCGGCTCCGTAATACCCGATATACACTGCGTTATCTTTAATTCCACAAGACTCCAATACGTCACGTACCCGCACACCAGTAAAGGTTGGACAGGCGACTGCACCCGTAGTCCACTGGTTACCACTTGCAGAAGGCACAAATTCACTACGCCCATTACCACCGCATTCAAGTTGTAATTGATAGGTATAAGTTTTAAATTTTTCTTTTAGTTCACTTATGGTAAACGAAGCAGGTGTTTCACACGCTTCACCTGCAATTTCTAATTTCCATGCTGCTGGATCAATTTTTTCTTTAACAGGTGGAATACCATTGTTGCGAACAAACATATGTTTCGCTGGCGTGATCTCATCATCCAGCAAATGTGCAGGCGTTTCGGCATTAACGGGCCGATCATTTAATACAATCAAGCCGTCTTTGCCTTCAATTTTAAAAGGTGTTTCTTCTTCAGCAAATGCAGCTGGAATCAGCCCACTTGGTATTAAATGCGCGAAAGGAATGGCCGCACCTACTGCAGCGCTCATGGCAAGCAAACTACTTTTGGTTAAAAACCCACGTCGCGTAAGCGGATTCGCTTCTCTGCCCCATAAAAGCTTATCGGCTTTGCCTGCATCTTCTGCATATAGCTCATGAAGTCCGCGAGCAGAGAGAGTGCCTTTTTTTAAAACCATGCATTATCCAAAGGAAGATCTAGAAATGCATTCTAGCAAATAGTTTTTAAATAAACATACGTAACTTACCAATCCACACTCTTAGGCAATTCACCAAAATCACACCCAATTATGGGTGATCACCTTTCCACCAACATGCCATATGTATGCCATGCATAACAAAAATGGGAGCAACAATAGATGTATGCTCTTGTTACCTTCAAAATACAATACTGCAACAAATCCAAATATACACGCAATCACTAATATATTAGAAAAAATAGCGGTATGCGGCGCAAAAGAAGATGGACTCGTGTAGCTACTTGCAATAATCGCGTAAAGGATGCCGACTATTGCGATCAATGAATGTGACGATGCAAGTACTCGGCTCCATAGAGACTGCTGTCTATTAAAGATAAAATAAATAACTGCTATTGCCAGTAGCATTATTAATGGTGCTAATAACTTTACCATGACAGTTTCTAGGTGCTCAGTCATATTTTTTAAAGGAACAAGCTATATTTTATTTAAACTTTCTATCGTTTTTTAACTTTCTTCATCATGCGTTTGCGGCTGTGCTCTTGGCGAGGCGTTAATTTATTATGCCTACCTGCATAAGGATTATCTGGTTGTTTAAAGAGAAGTTGAATAGGGGTTCCAACTAGTTTCAATGACTTACGAAAGTAGTTTTCCAAATAACGTTTATAGGTTGCTGGAATTCTTTCTATTTGATTACCATGAATAGCAAAGGTGGGTGGGCAACTGCTTACTTGTGCAGCATATTTGAGTTTTATCCTACGCCCTCTTACCAGTGGTGGCTGAAAACTTTCTAAAGCACCTTCTAACATTCTATTTAAATCAGAGGTGTTTACGTTCACATTAGCTGATTTATACGCTCGTGCAGCGGCACGCATCAGTTTTGTAATACCTTCTTTATGTTTAGCGGATATAAATTGTCTCTCTGCAAACTCTAAGAAACGTAACTTTAGGTCAAAGCCTTTTTGCATCTCTTTACGATCTTCAAAAGAACTGACATCGGTTTTATTGATTGCCACCACCACTGCACGACCGCTTTGCAGCACCATGCCTGCCAAGTGCGCATCTTGTACTGCAAATTCTTTGGTGCCATCGAGCATTAATATCACTACGTGGGCATCCTCAATGGCTTGAATGGTTTTCACCACGCTGAATTTTTCAACCATATCATTTACTTTGCTACGACGACGTACACCAGCTGTATCAATAAGCTCAAACTTGGTGCCAAACTTTTCTATGTTAGCGGAGATACTGTCACGTGTTGTACCAGGAACATCAGATGTTACAAAACGCTCTTCACCTATCAAAGCATTCGCTAAGGTTGACTTACCCACATTGGGTCTGCCGACTAGCGCTACTTTTATTACATCTGAAGGACCGTCTTCCTCTGGCTCTTCTTCTCGATCAGGGAATTGTTCATCTATTATTGCAAATAAAGCACGTACACCTTTCCCTGATCTAGCAGAAGTTTCATATACATGTTCTGCGCCTAGTGAATAAAAATCACTGGAAAGCATATTGGCCACACCAGAATCTACTTTGTTAACTAAAACAAATACTTTTTTATTTGTAGATCTTAACTTTTTGAAAACTTCTTGATCTTGAGAAACCAAGCCTTCTCTACCATCGACCAAAAAACACACCAAATCAGCTTCTTCAATGGCATGCCATGCTTGTGTGCTAATGGCATGATTAATATCGTCTTGATCCTGTGATTCATCCCGTGGTGCAATACCACCTGTATCAATGACAATATAGCGATTATCGAAACGCTTGCTTAAGCCATAAATACGATCACGCGTGAGACCAGGCTGGTCTGCAACCAAAGCATTATTAGATTTAGTTAGATAGTTAAATAAGGTTGATTTACCAACATTAGGTCGACCAACCAGCGCTATGACAGGCTTCATATCTATACACTCGTTGGTTACTAAATATTTGAATAAAAGAAACTAGTAAAAAACTTGGGGAATTACTTTCGGTATTGCAATACTGAAAGTGAACCATTATTTGCCAGCACATAGGCACGGTTATTTATAATGATAGGGGCTACTTCTATTTTATCTCCCGCGACATTGTCACGGCCGATAATTTTTCCATCCTCTTTAGAAAGCCAATGCAGGTAACCATCGTAATCGCCGACCACAATGTAGTTACCCATTACTTGTGGAGCAGTAAGCTCCCTATACAAAAATTTATCTTGTCGCCACAAGGTTGCGCCTGTAGAAATATCTAAGCCCCAAACGCTATCATCAGCATCGGTTACATAGACTCGCTCACGATCTACACTCAGACCTGCATATGATGAGAGATCTTTTGTCCATTGTGTTTTACCTGTGTCTAAATCAATAGCGACTACTCGGCCATTAAAACTCGCTGCAAATACGATACCATCAAGATAAGCAAATTCACCATCCACATCGGACATACGTTCTAATTCAGAGCGTCCTTTTGGTATTGAAACCGGCACTTCCCACACGGGTTCGCCATCGCGCAAATTTATGGCCATTAACTTTCCATCATCGAAACCCACTAGCACTAAATCACCCACCACTTTGGGCTGACTCGCGCCTCGCAATGTTAATGCCGGACGACTTTTGCCTGCACTCCAACTTATATTGCCAGATCTTACATCCAAAGCATGCACAGAATTATCATTCGTTCTTACTGCAATGACTCCATATCTTGCTTCTGACAATGACATTGCTTCACTCGGTACTTTGGTGCGCCAACTTTCACTGCCATCATCTGCATCCAAAGCAACGACCTCGCCGTTTTCCGTTCCAATGGCGACAATTCCTTCGCCACCATTTACCCCGCCAGAAATATCTTCTTTAAGATTTACAGACCATAAGTGCTTACCATCTTCACGCTGCCAGGCCTCTACACGACCTTCAGCATCACTAAGGTACACACGATTATCGGTAATATAAGGACGTATTTTATTGTAAGACTCTTCTAAATTACCAACCGAATTACGCCAAACCTGTTGCACACTAATTTTTTCAGCTTCGATTTTTGCAAGCTTTGCTGGCTCTCTCGGATTTTCTTCTTTTTCAAACCATTCTTTTGGTTTGCTTAATACGCTGCAACCCGCAAGTTGCAAACTGCTTGCGATCACAATTATTAAAAGTAGATTGATGCAATTACGCATCGCGATTGAAATTGCCAAGTTAACTGCCTAAATTATTGCGCTTAAGTTGCAAGTATTCTACACCGTCACCGCTAGCTGATTGCATGGCTTGATCATAAGCTTCTTTAGCTTGCTCAATTTCACCTTTAGCTACAAAAATATCGCCACGAATTTCATTTGCTAATGACGCATAGGCATCAGACATTTCGCTACCTACCATAGCTTGAGCTTCATCAACTTTATTGTCTGCGAGTAAAAGCCGGGCCAAGCGCAAACGCGCAACATTCTGCACAGTTTCTTGTTTGCTGTTATTTAACACCCAGCGCAAACTTTCTTCCGCAGCATCAGTATTGCCTTGCTCAGTTAAATTTTTTGCTTGATGCAAAACTGCCAGCGATGCATAAGGTGTAGCTGCATAATTATCTCGCAACGTTTTAGTTTGCTCTTGTAAAGCATTCACATCATTCTTATTAACCGCTTCTTGCACTACAGCGAAAATATCTGAAGCCTCAGTCGCCTGCTTTTCTTGATGCCAATTCCAGCCACGCCAGCCCATGAGCGCAGAAATACCTAATACTGCACCACCAATAACTGCTAGACCATTTTGCTTCCACCAATCTTTTAGCGCTTCAACCTGCTGTTCTTCTGTTTCGTACTCAGCCATATTTTCTTGCTTACCTAATTTATTGCGTATTTAAATAACTATCTAAAAAATTCAGTACATCACCCTGTGAAACCGTTGCTTGGTCACGCTTTTCACGCATGTATTTCACCGTGACATTTTGGTTTTTCAGCTCATCCTCACCCAAAATAAAAGCCAGCCTAGCTTTTGACTTATCGGCTCGCTTCATCTGTGATTTTATACTACCTCCACCGCAATTTGTTACCACAGAAGATATAGGTAGCTGTGTGCGAAGTTGGTCTGCTAGTTGTAATCCAGCCATTTCAGCCTCCTCACCCATGAGCACCATATAGACATCCACATCAGAAGCATTTGCTAATGAATCAGCTTGCTGAGAGCCTTCCAGTAATGAGGCCAGTCTTTCTAAACCAATCGCAAAACCCGCAGCAGGGCATGGTTTACCACCCAATTGATCCACTAAACCATCATATCGGCCTCCAGCACAAATCGTAGCTTGCGCACCTAACCCTTCAGCAATCCATTCAAATACGGTTTTGCTGTAATAATCTAAACCACGCACAAGACGAGGATTTATGGTGTATGTAATATTTGCAGCATCCAATCGTTTTTGTAATTGCAAAAAATGATCTGCTGATTCGGCATCTAAATGTTCTAACAAACTCGGAGCATTTTGAATAATCTCTTGTAAATCAGGATTTTTGCTATCTAAGATACGTAACGGATTTGTGTGCAAGCGTTGCTTGGCTTCGTTATCAAGCTGGGTTTCATATTGCTGCAAATAAGCGATAAGTATTTCTCGATATTTCTTTCGTGCTTGCGATGAACCCAAACTATTTATTTCTAATCTTGGCTGCATGGGAAGATTGATTTTCTTCCACATATGGGCACTTAAAATGATCAACTCTGCATCAATATCTGGCCCAACAAAACCGAATGTTTCTACACCAAGTTGATGGAATTGACGATATCGACCTTTTTGAGGACGCTCATGACGGAAAAACGGTCCGCAATACCAAAGTCGTTGTGGCTGAGCATATAAAAACCCATGTTGGATGCCTGCTCGTACGCAACTCGCAGTACCTTCAGGACGCAATGTCAAACTATCGCCGTTACGATCCTCAAAAGTATACATTTCCTTTTCCACAATATCGGTTACCTCTCCCAAAGAGCGTTTAAAAAGCTCTGTCTGCTCAAGCAGAGGCATACGTATTTCTTGATAACCATATTGTTGCAAAACACTTTGCGTTGCATGCTCGATTGCACGTAACACACCGCTTTCTGGCGGCAATACATCATGCATACCGCGAATGGATTGGATTCGCTTAGACATTTTTAACTATTACTTTCTGCGGGAGAGGAAAAATTAATTGAGTGAGCCGTTCGATACCTGAAATCGTGCTGTGCGGTTGCTTCTGCTGTATTGCGAATGATCAAAATAAAATCCATTAACCTCAATTATTACACCGGGCGAATTACCGAGAAAAATCTCAAAGGGTGGTTTACCGCTTAAGTTTCTCACGACTCCAGGTTCAATCAAACCTTGTATTAAGGTATTCGAATCAGCATCCCTGATTTCGGTCCAGCTTTTTTCCACATACGTTACGGTCAGTACCGGTGTGCCGTCTATTGAGGTAACAAGAGTAGGATTTCTAGACGCTTCTTCCATCGCTTGCTGCTGGTCAGCAGTAACTGCCTCATCCGAGCCGGTAACGCGTTGCCCCGCTTCACTTATAGAAAATGAAGACTTGGATTTTGCCTCTGTAACAAATCTTTCCTTGGGTACTTTTACTTCTGACACTTGGTCATTACCCGCTAAAGACTTATCCAGTAGTGACCCCTCTGCATTATCCCGATGTATTTCGATTTTATTATTAACAAGCTCAGCGCCTTGTTCTGGTATTTGATTAGCATCAAACCACCAGGTAATCACTAACCCCACTAGTATGCTAAACACAGCCGCCGAACTCCATAAAATGGCTGGGTCATAACTTTGCTTCGACTTTCTATTAACTTCTGCAACGGGTTCGAAATGATGTTGATCAAAATACAGCTTCACCAAACCTTCATCATTGACACCCACTACACGAGCATAATTACGCAAGTAACCTCTTATATATGTGGACTCAGGAAGGCTTTCATAATCATCCACTTCGATTGCTTGGATTATATGTTTTGGTAAATTTAGCTGCTCCGCGACATCTGCTTGGCTTAGCGCCATGGCAGTACGCGCATTAGATAACAGCGCGCCAATGCTCACGCTTTTTTTAGCTGTTATCTGCGTTTCGCTATTGTTGTTTCTTTCCTGCATTCCAATAACTTTCTGCTAACAATCTTGCCTCTTGCGAAGCGGGAAATGATCTTTTTAATTGATGCGCATAATTTTCTGCTTTACCTGGATTACCGAGACTTACTTCGGTTTGATAAGCCATCCACAAAGATTGCGAATTATGCTTCGCTACACTTTCATACTTTTGGAAATAAAATGATGCTTGTTCGTATTCCTGACGTTCAAACGAGATCAAACCCATCTGATACAAAGCAGAACGCTGCGAGGCATTTTTTTCTAAGGATTTTTGGAAATACTCTTCAGCTTTCACTTTATCAGGTACTTTTAAAAAACAGGTGCCCGCATTAGCGTAAGCAGAAGAAGCTTCACTGTATAAAGGATTTTCAACTGCGTTGAGAAATTCTTTTTCTGCCTCAAGAACTCTATCTTGGTTACACAAGAAGGTCCCATAATTATTATGTGCTTTCGAATCTTTCGGGTCCAAGGAGATGGCTTTACGGAAATGTTTCTCAGCCTCATCGTTCTCGCCCAATCTTTCTTGCAATAAAGCAAATACCCAGTGTGCAGTGGCTGATCTTGGATCTTGCTTAAGTGCGCGACGTAATTTTTCATCTGCCAACTTAAATTCGCCCTTAGCCAAATAACGCACACCGAGCTGAATATTAATTTCTGCAGCTTTTTGATTTTCGGACAAAGGAGCATCAATATTAGACGTTGTACATGCAGACAGCAATATTAGCAGTATGCTTAAAACAAATAACGTACGTAACATTATGCGCATGCGACCTCAACTTTATGCTTTAGTAAATCCGCCTCGTAAAGCTTTTCATAATGACGTTTACGTTTAGCTTGGTCTTGAATGTCACCCGCTAATTGCCCACAAGCGGCCGCAATATCTTCACCGCGTGGCCGGCGTGTAATTGTCGTGATCCCGGCAGCTTGCAATATATCTCTAAATTTCTCAATCGCCTTATCGCTTGAACGCTGATAACCCGAGTTAGGAAATGAGTTAAATGGAATGAGATTTACCTTCGAAGGCAAAGCCTGAATTACTTTTACTAATTGTTTAGCATGCTCAGGCTGATCATTCACTTGATCCAACATAACATACTCAAATGTAATACTGTGCTTGCGATGCTTGTCTTCTAAAAAGCGATGACATGCGCTGATCAATTCAGAAATTGGATAACGTCGATTTAACGGCACAAGCTGATTTCGGACTTCATCATTTGGTGCATGCAACGATACCGCCAAACTTACATCCAATGCTTCTCTTAATTTATCAATCTTCGGCACCAACCCAGAGGTGCTTACAGTAACTTTTCGCTTACCTAAGCCATAAGCATTATCATCCATCATAATCTGTATAGCTTTAACTACATTGTCAAAATTTGCCAGTGGCTCACCCATACCCATGAACACAACATTACTGATGACGCGCGTTTTATTCAGTTGTTTGCGCAAACGATGCTCTGCAAACCATAACTGCGCAATTATTTGAGCCGAACTAAGGTTACCCGCAAAACCTTGTCTCGCAGTTGCACAAAAAGTACAGTCCAATACGCAACCCACTTGAGAAGACACACAAAGCGTGGCTCTATCATCTTCAGGGATGTATACGGTTTCAACTGCATTTTTATTGTCTACACGCAACAGCCATTTACGTGTGCCGTCGGTTGACACTTCTTCACTTAGCATCTCAGGCAATTGCATCTGAGCATTTTCGCTTAACCAATCTCGTAGTGATTTACTAAGATTAGTCATATGCTCATAATCAGTAATACCTTGTTGATGCGTCCACTTCATAACTTGAGTGGCACGAAAAGGTTTTTCTCTTATTACAGAAAAATATTGTTCAAGATCTTGGCACGGCATACCCATCAAGTTTTGAACAGTTGTTTTCTGTTGAGTTAATTTCATGCTACGGATTCTAGAGCTGACTTTCTTGCTTCATTTTTGCGAGGATAAATTTGTCTCTCAGGAAAAAAGAAACCTATTTCAAGCTGCGCATTTTCTACGGAATCAGAACCATGAACTGCATTATGCGCATTTGAAGTTGCAAAATTTGCGCGTATCGTTCCAGGCTCAGCTTCGCCAAACATAGTCGCACCCATTACTTTGCGATATTTTTTAATTGCATCTTCACCTTCCAGTACTTGCACAATTGCAGGACCTGAAGTCATAAACTCAATTAGGTAATCATAAAAATCTTTACCCTTGTGAACATTATAAAATTCGGCAGCTTGCTTTCTGCTCATGCGCGTCATTTTTACTGAGATGATTGATAGGCCAGCACCTTCTATCTGTGCTTCTATTTTTCCAATTACATTATCTTGAACAGCATCAGGCTTGATGATGGACAAAGTGCGTTCCATTGCCATATGAAAAAACTCCTAGGTCGCAATATTAATTAATATGAAATCTAACTATTTGGGCTTACGAATTGATTTAACGTAATTTTCCCTGATTTTTCAGTGAATTCTACTCCTTGAGAGTAGCGGGAAGCAATGCCCTGAAGGGACGGAAAGGATGCGAAATCGTCCAGCTGTCTGACGGTGATTCCACATTTACAGAATGGCAACGAAACCCGGTTTAATCTCTCTCATCTAGCCACGCCATTTGAATAGCCTCGAGGATCTTCTCGTTAGATGATTCTGGGTCATCCTGAAACTCTTCCAAAGCACAAATCCAGGTGTGTAGGTCCGTAAACCGTATATATTTTGGGTCTACATCAGGGTGCGCCTCATCCAAAGCTATAGCGATATCTAACGAGTCGGTCCATTTTAGTTCCATTAACATATCCTCAAATGCGTTTTTCTTAGTGGTTTTCCGAGACCATGTTTATGGTGTATTTCGGAATCTCTATCACCAAATCCTCATTCCCCACTATCGCTTGGCAGCTTAATCGCGAATCTGGCTCCAAACCCCATGCCTTATCCAAGTAGTCTTCTTCATTCTCTTCTGCCTCCGCAAGTGAATCTAGCCCCTCACGCACATACACATGGCAAGTTGTACAAGCGCAAGATTTTTCACAGGCATGCTCAATATCAATATCATTTGACAAAGCCGCATCACATATACTGATACCGGACTCAACTTTTATAAGTTTACCCTCTGGGCAAATTTCTTCATGAGGCATTATTTTAATCGTTGGCATTACTAAACTCTTGTTTTAAATTTTATTGGTCAAATTCTTCAACACGATGACCTTTCATTACTTTCTGCACACTACTATTCATACGGCGCGCAATAAACTCTTCACTTTCGATCTCTAAGTCTTTTATGGCTTGCATAATACTTTCACCATCATCACCTTCACTGCTACTGTGGCGCGCTTTCAACAATACACTTTTAGCCTGTTCAATTTTGGCTATTTCATCTTTAGTTAATAAATCACCATCTTTATCTAATGCTGACCTCAATGCTTCCAATACACGATCTGCTTCTACTTGTTGCTCAGCTAGCTGACGAACATGCTTATCATCTTCAGCATGCGTAAATGATTCTTTTAACATACCCTCAATTTCAGCATCCGTAAGACCATACGAAGGTTTAACTTCGACACTGGCGCGCGCACCACTGCTTTCTTCTTCTGCACTCACACTCAGCAAGCCGTCTGCATCTACCTGAAAGGTAACTTTAATATGTGCTGCTCCTGCCACTCTTGGTGGGATATCTGTTAAATCAAACGTGGCCAAAGAGCGACAATCTGCGACTTTTTCGCGTTCGCCTTGCAATACATGTACTCGCATTGCCGTTTGACCATCTTTAAAGGTCGTAAATTTTTGCGCCATGGTCACGGGGATAACCGTATTACGGTCAATTATTTTCTCAACCAGCTCACCCATCGTCTCAATTCCTAAAGACAGCGGCAAAACATCTAATAACAACATTTCTTCATCAGGATTATTACCCGCAAGCTTATCGGCTTGCTGAGCCGCACCGATAGCTACCACCTTATCTGGATCAATATCGGTTAACGGTGGCTTATCAAAAAACTCAGCCACTTTTTCACGCACATACGGAGTTCGTGTTGAACCACCGACCATTACCACATGCTGAACTTCTGCAGGCTCGATCTCAGCTTCTCGAATCGTCTTGCGACACCAAGCAATGGTCTTGTTGATATGAGTTCCGATTAACGTTTCAAACTGCTTTCGTGACAAAGTAACTTCATAGTTATTGACATCATTTAGCTGAACGCATACAAGCACCTCATCATCACTACTTAAAGCTTCTTTGACGCGACGCGCTTCTTTCATAACTCTGCGCATCATTTGATGATTATCCGTTGCTTCTTGATCAACTTCTACGCCCGCCAGGTTTAATAGCCATGCCGCAACTTCACGATCAAAATCATCACCACCTAAGGCCGTATCACCACCCGTTGATAAAACCTCAAATACACCTTTGGTTAGCCTTAATATTGAAATATCAAAAGTGCCTCCACCTAAATCATATATCGCAGTTATTCCTTCTGCTTTTTGATCTAAACCATAAGCTACGGCTGCCGCTGTAGGTTCATTAAGCAAGCGAAATACATTTAACCCTGCCAATGTTGCGGCATCTTTGGTTGCTTGGCGTTGCGCGTCATCAAAATACGCTGGTACCGTAATCACCACACCTACTAAGTCACCACCCAAACTTACTTCAGCTCGCTCACGCAAATTCTTTAAGATCTCAGCAGATACCTCTACTGCAGTAACTGCACCCGCAACAGTAGCGATGCGGGGCACATTACCATTGTGATCATCTTGGTGCTCAACAAACTTATAAGGTAGATATCCTTCAAGTGTGGATAGATCACTCACCGATCTGCCCATTAGGCGCTTTACGGAAGCAAGTGTATTTAAGGGATCAGTAGTTGCATGTGATAACGCTTCAGCACCCACCATAGCTTTATCATTGGCGGTGTAACGTACCACCGAGGGTAGAATATGCTCACCATTTTCGTCTGCAAGCGTTTCGGTAATCCCACTGCGCACAGTAGCTACGAGAGAATTTGTCGTGCCTAAATCTATACCCGCTGCAAACTTATGCTCATGTGGAGCAGTGGATTGACCAGGTTCAGATATTTGCAACAATGCCATAACTAATTACAGAAGCTCTTCTTCGTGTTGTTCTTGTTTTTTGCGAACTTGATTGGTTAGTCGCTCATAAAATTGTAGTTTTAATGCAGTTTCTTTTGCTGCACCAAGCTCACCATCAATAAATTGAGTAGAGAATTGTGAAACAAGTTGCTGCTGCTGTTGCTTAAGTTGTTTCGATAAAACATCAAGCGCATCCAATGGATTTTCGGCACCACTTGCACTTTCTACCTGCTCATGCAGCTCCATAGTTTGCATCAGAAACTCACTATCACTTGATGTTTCAGTATCTGCATTGAACTCAACATCACTTAACTTTAAAAGATAATGTGAGCGCTTTAAGTCACTTTTTAGAGTTGTATAGGCTTCATTGATATATGCAGTAGTTTGCACAGATATACGACGCTCTTGATCACTCGCATTAGCAAATCGATCAGGATGCAGCTCGCTTTGGAAAGAACGATATTTTTCGGCTAATTGTTCTTGGTCTATCGAAAAGCTTTCTGCAAACCCAAATAGCTCGAAAAAGTTTCGAGTAAGATCGATATTCATTGTTATGAATTATTAGATTGTCTTAAGAAGCAGCATTATCGCTGCAGGCAGGTATAAATATTATCTACTAAACACTAAAACTTTCGCCACACCCACACCGATCTTTTTCATTCGGGTTAGTGAATTTAAATCCTTCATTCAAACCTTCACGCGTAAAATCTAATTCCGTACCGCTTAGGTAGACCATGCTTTTAGGATTGATAATAACTTTTACACCTTTATCTTCAAAAACCTGGTCTTCATTTTCTACTTGATCAGCAAATTCAATGGTATAGGCCATTCCTGAACAGCCAGTTGTCTTGACGCCCAAACGCACACCTACACCTTTACCTCGTTTATCAAGGTAATTTTTTACATGTGTTGCTGCGCTATCGGTTAGTGAAATAGACATTTTAATTAACTCTATTTATGCAATCTTCTTTTGGTCTTGCCCGTCTGCTTTAGACTTAAGATCGGTAATAGCCGCTTTAATTGCATCTTCAGCTAATACTGAGCAGTGAATTTTAACTGGGGGAAGTGCAAGCTCTTCCGCAATATCTGTATTTTTGATTTCACTTGCTTGATCAAGGGTCTTACCTTTAACCCACTCGGTTAATAAGCTAGACGAAGCAATCGCAGAACCGCAACCGTAAGTTTTAAACTTAGCATCTTCAATAACACCATCATCACCCACTTTAATTTGCAATTTCATCACATCACCACAAGCAGGCGCACCTACCATACCAGTACCAACGGTTGGATCATCTTTTTCAAAAGACCCTACATTGCGTGGATTTTCATAGTGATCTAAAACTTTGTCACTGTATGCCATGGCTATTATCTCCTAATATTTCCTAATTATACTCTTAATTATAAATTTCAATTTCTAACGTTAATGTGCGGCCCATTCAATCGACTTAAGATCGATACCTTCTTTAAACATATCCCACAAAGGCGAAAGGTCACGCAATTTAATCACCGCATTTCGAATTAACTCTACAGCGAAATCTACTTCTTCTACTGTAGTGAAACGGCCGATAGTGAATCGAAGTGAACTATGCGCAAGCTCATCATCTCGACCAATTGCACGTAATACATAACTTGGCTCAAGCGAAGCACTTGTACAAGCAGACCCGGAAGATACCGCAATATCTTTCAATGCCATGATCAAACTCTCGCCTTCCACATAGTTGAAGCTAACATTCAGGTTGCCTGGTATACGCTGCTCTAAGTCGCCATTGATATAGAGCTCTTCCATATCTTTTAGACCATTTAATAATCTGTTACGCAGCATCAAAATTCGCTCGTTGTCTACTGCCATTTCTTCTTTAGCAATACGGAACGCCTCACCCATACCGACAATTTGATGGGTTGCTAGAGTACCCGAACGCATGCCGCGTTCATGCCCGCCACCATGAATTTGCGCTTCGATGCGTACACGTGGTTTTCTGCGCACATACAAAGCACCAATTCCTTTTGGGCCATATACTTTATGTGCCGACAAGCTCATTAAATCTACATTCATGTCTTCTACATCAACTGGTGCTTTGCCAGGACTTTGCGCCGCATCTACATGAAAAATTATTTTGCGTTCGCGAGTAATTTCACCAATCGCTTTAATATCTTGAATTACACCAATTTCATTGTTGACATGCATGATAGAAATCAAAACAGTGTCATCACGAATTGCTGCTTTTAAAACCTCTAGGTCCACCAGACCGTTATCACGCGGCTCTAAATACGTAACTTCAAAACCTTCGCGCTCAAGTTGGCGACATGTATCTAACACAGCCTTATGCTCAGTTTTACAAGTAATAATGTGCTTGCCATTCTTTTGATAAAAATGTGCAGCACCTTTAATAGCCAAATTATCTGACTCTGTTGCACCACTAGTCCAAACAATTTCTTTTGGATTTGCATTAATCAACGCAGCAACATTATTGCGCGCTTCCTCAACCGCTTTGTCTGCGTCCCATCCAAACACATGACTACGTGAAGCCGGATTTCCAAAATTTCCTTCTTTGGTTAAACAATCCATCATCGCTTTCGCAACACGCTCATCTACTGGCGTGGTCGCGCTGTAGTCTAGATAAATTGGCACTTGTACGTCTGTCACTTTTGTTTCCTTAAATAACCTTACTTTAATAAATTCTGTTAGCTAAATTCAACTCGGTGCACCTGATGATTGTTGTTTAAATCTTGGCGATTCGCTACTTCACGCACGCTTAAATCACTCACCGCTTGTGCAAGACTGATATTAGAGAGGTAGCTTCTTATTTCACCACTCAAGTTTTCCCACAGGTCATGCGTCAAACATCGTTGATGATTTTGGCAATCTGCTTTACCACCACAACGGGTAGCATCAACGCTTTCATCAACTGCATCGATTACATCTGAGATAGCGATCTGTTTTGAATCAACCGCTAGCGAATAACCACCACCTGGACCACGGGTACTTTTTACTAAACCCTGCTGGCGTAATCGCGTGAACAATTGCTCTAAATACGACAACGATATGCCTTGTCGATCTGCTATATCTGACAGCGAAACCGGACCCGTTTGATGATGCAATGCTATATCAAACATAGCAGTCACTGCGTATCGCCCTTTAGTGCTCAATTTCATGGTGCGCTATCCTCGTCATGCTTAACCCATATACCAGGGTTGTAGTATAACAAATAACCCAGTAGATCACTCAGGTATTATAGGGAGGTGAGCTATAAACGGCACTATCCCCAAGGTAGTGGGAAATAAGATAGAAAATTAAATACCTTTTTAAAAACAAGGTATTAGAGGCTCATTTATCCAGTGACTTCGTCTGGCGCCTAACCTTTTGTACGGCGCTGAGGATGCCACGCAGAATGTTGGTTTCTACCAATGTGGGCCGAGCTCGGCTATAAAGATGGCGCAATCGACGCATCAACAACTTAGGCTGCTTGGGGTCAAAAAACTCAATTTCCTGTAGCACTTGCTGCATATGCTCAAACAAGTTTTCTAATTGCTCTACGGTTGCCAATGGATCCACATCCTTACCAGACTCAATACCATCATATGTTGTTTTATTAGTAGAAGATTTTTTTAGATATGCACTATAAATTTCGTAACTAATAACTTGTACGGCAGATGCTAAGTTTAACGAACTAAATTCCCAATTCGCCGGAATCGTTGTTAAATAATGACATTGATCTAACTCTTCATTGGTAAGACCACTACTTTCGCGTCCAAATACTATCGCCACATTACCTTGCTCAAGTTCTTGCCATACCCTTGCCCCCACTTTATCTGGCTTGATTTCTGGGCACTGCAATCCTCGTTCACGCGCACTTGCACCTACTACAAAAGTGCAATCCGCAATCGCCTCCTTGAGAGTGTCACACACAACTGCTCGCTCAAGCACATCTATTGCACCCGTTGAACGCGCTCTTGCTTCTCCACTTGGAAATTTTTCAGGATTAACGAGTACTAAATTTTCAATACACATGGTTTTAGCTGCACGCGCTGCCGCACCAATATTCCCTGGATGAGAGGGTTCGACCAAAACGATTTTGATTTGATTAGGCTTGTTCACTTTTATAATTAAAATTCGAAATGATCAGAAGAGATATTTTTCTAGTGAAGTATACGTAATTTATCAGTCAGTGCTATGCTGGGCTAAATTTTTTCATACACTAGCTATACCTACTCATCATGCAAGCCACTTTAAACATTGCAATCGAAGCTGCGCGCGAGGCCGGGAAAATTATTTTTCGCAATATGTCTCGTGTTCATTCGCTAAATATTAAAACAAAAGAAAAGAATGACTTTGTAAGCGAAGTGGATCTACAAGCAGAACAAGAAATCATTAATGTAATCCATCGCGTCTACCCCCAGCATGGAATTCTTGCCGAAGAATCAGGTTCAAGGTTTAGCGGCAAAGATGATGAATATCAGTGGATCATCGACCCATTAGATGGCACGACCAACTTCTTACGTGGCTTTCCCCATTATTCAGTATCAATAGCACTTAAGCACAATGATCGACTGGAAGTTGCGGTAATTTATGATCCGTTTAAAGATGAATTATTTTGCGCGGGTCGCGGCAATGGCGCTTCATTAAATGATAGAAAAATTAGGGTTTCTAAATTACCTAGTTTTGATGGCGCATTATTGGCAACCGGGTTTCCGTATAAAGAAAACCAAAACATCGATACTTATATGACGTCACTTAAAGATATCATGCTGCAAACTTCTGGCATTCGCCGCGCTGGGTCTGCAGCGCTCGACCTTGCTTATGTTGCAGCAGGACGTGTAGATGGCTTTTGGGAATTTGGTTTAAATACTTGGGATATCGCTGCTGGGTGCTTAATCATCCAAGAAGCCGGAGGCTTAGTTGGTGACCCGGAAGGCGGACACACACATTTAGAAACTGGAAATATTGTGGCCGCGAATACGAAAATATTTCGTCAGATTTTACAAAGCCTAAATAAGGTTAACTAAAAATTATACCTGACTACCATCTTCGTTAGGATTTTCTACTTCTGCCTGCATTAGATCTTCTTTGCTTACATCAAGCGCTAGCAATGCAGAGCCGGCTACGTAAATTGAAGAGTACGTACCAACAATCACGCCTACGATTAGTGCGATAGAAAATGAATGGATCACTTCACCACCAAAAACAAACAACGCTGCCAACACTAGCAAGGTAGTAATCGATGTCATCAAAGTTCGTGACAAAGTCTGGTTAATTGAAGTATTCAACACACCTTCAGAGGTCGCTTTACGAAGACGTCTAAAGTTCTCACGTATTCGATCAAATACCACAATTGTGTCGTTGAGTGAGTAACCAATTACCGCAAGCAATGCCGCAAGCACCGTTAGATCAAATTCAATCTGGGTAATGGAAAAAAAGCCAACCACTATAATCACGTCATGAATCAATGCGGCAACCGAGCCTAAGGAAAAGCGCCACTCAAAACGTAAAGCGACATAAATAAGTATGCCAACCAAGGCATACAGCATGGCTAAACCACCTTTATCACGCAATTCATCGCCCACTTGTGGGCCAACGAATTCAACACGACGCATCTCGGGAGCACCGGTAGAAACGAGCGAATCTAGCACTCGATTACTTAATGCCGCTTTATCAGCATCCTTATCCGTTACAGGCAATCGAATCAGAACATCTTTCGTAGTTCCAAAATGTTGCACGATAGCATCATCATAACCACTTGAGGCTAACGCCTGTCGCACTGGCTCAAGCTCTACAGACTCCGCATAACCGACCTCAACTAAGGTACCACCTGTAAAGTCGATACCTAAGTTCAACCCTCGCGTTACCATCGCAGCGATAGAAATTATTATTAAAATTAATGAAATTATTAAAGCAAGCTTGCGCTTACCCATGAAATCAAAATTGAGATTATTTTTTAGAAGTTGCATAAATTTAGATTGAAAGCGAAGGAGATTTTTTATTGCCGTAATATAAATTAGCTAATGCGCGCGTTCCCATAATGGCAGTAAACATTGAGCATACGATCCCAATGGACAATGTTACTGCGAATCCTTTAATAGGCCCTGTACCAAATACGAATAGAACTACTGCTGCAATTAATGTGGTGATATTGGCATCAGCAATTGTAGACAATGCCTTTGCATAACCAGAATGAATACTTGCTTGCGGCGAATTACCATTTCGTAATTCTTCACGTATTCGTTCAAAGATCAGAACATTAGCATCCACAGCCATACCTACTGTTAACACAATGCCTGCAATACCGGGAAGCGTAAGCGTCGCACCAGGAATTAGAGACATGATTCCAATAATTAAAACTAAGTTAGCCGCCAAAGCAATGTTAGCCGCAAAACCAAATACCTTGTAGTAAAAAAGCATAAATATCATCACCAAAACCAAACCAATTAATATAGATTTTTTACCTAACTCAACATTTTGCTTACCTAAGCTTGGCCCTACGGTGCGCTCTTCAACAATCTCTACTGGCGCAGCTAGTGCACCTGCACGTAATAGTAGTGAAAGCTTAAGCGCTTCATGAGTTGAATCTAAACCTTCAATTTGGAAGCGCTTGCTTAACTGTTCTTGAATTCGAGCTACGTTAATTACCTCTTCACTCTTAACGGTTTTTCTAACTTTCTCACCATCTTTATCTACAGTTATAGATTTATTATCAATAAATACAACCGCCATGAGTTTTTTAATATTTTCACCGGTTACTTTGCTAAAACGACTTGCACCCTGCCCATCTAAAGTGATTATTGCTGCCGGTGAACCATTTTCATCATAACCAGAATTAGCATTAATGATGCGATCACCCGTTAGCATCACGCTACGCTTTAATAAAATTGGATTTTTACTGTCACGCTCGTAATACAAAACAGAACCCACAGGTACTCGCCCTGTTTCTGCCGCTGCAAATGGATCGTTTTGTTCATCCACCATGCGAAATTCAACCGTAGCCGTTGCACCTAAAATTTCTTTAGCTTGAGCAGTATCTTGCACACCAGGAAGTTGCACAACAATGCGCTCAGCACCTTGCTGCTGAATCACAGGTTCTGCAACACCTAATTCGTTTACACGATTACGCAGAGTTTGAATATTTTGCTGAATGGCTAAGGACTGGATTTCTTTCGCTGCATCTTCACTTATTTTTGCAGTTACGAAATAATCACCACCTTCACTACTCTCATCAAATATAAGCTCATTGTTATATTCTTTTCGTAAAGCCTCTAAACCTGCCGCCTTGCTTTCAGTATCTCTAAACTTAACACTTACTTTATCTTTACTTTGTGTTACAGAAAAACGCTTTTGTTTAGCTTCACGCAACGAGGTTCTAAAAGATGAAACATAGTTATTAATAGATTTCTCTTTAGCCGCTGCCATATCAACCTGCAAAAGAAAATGCACTCCACCGCGCAAATCCAATCCGAGATTCATCGGAGAAGCACCCAAGCCTCTTAACCAACCTGGAGTATCCGATGCTAAATTTAATGCAACGATATGCTGACCATCCAAAGCATCTTTTGTTATTTCAGAAGCCTGGAGTTGTTTTTCAGTATCTTCGAAACGCAACAAGATTCGGCCGTCTTGCTGCTCTTCACCCTGAACAACAACGCCTTTCTTAGTAAGCGCTTCTTTTACAACATTCAATGTTGTATCGCTTAATTCTCCAGATTCGTGAGAAATTTGTACCGCAGGGACATTGGGGTATAGATTAGGCAATGCATACAATGCAGCCGCTGCTACGATAAATAAGATCAGCAGATATTTCCACAGTGGATAATGATTCATTGGAACCACGGTCTTTTACCTAGCCTTTATAGTTATTAGTTAGTGGGTTTGAAACGTACTTTAAACTTTGCTTGGTCAATCTTGTTTAAGTGAACCTTTAGGCAGCACTTTAGAAATTGAATTTTTTTGCAGTTTAACGGTAACGCCCTCTGCAATTTCTATATGCAGTGAGTTATCTCCAACTTTAGCAATTTTGCCAAGCATACCGCCGGTTGTTTCCACTTCATCCCCTTTAGAAAGTGAGCCAATAAGATTTTGGTGTTCTTTGGCTCGCTTTTGCTGTGGACGAATTATCATGAAATACATGATGGCAAAGAAAATGCCAATCATGATGAACATTTCATAGCCTCCGCCTGCAGGTCCTGCCGCTCCTTCAGCCATAGCGTCTGATATCAAAAACATATTATAGGTACTGACTCAAATTCGAAGCGGCGTATTATGCCACAGTCTCTGTGCTGTGCGACTGTAAACGATAAAACTCTTCTATATAAGTTTGAAGCGCACCCTTCGAGATGGCTTGGCGCAGCTCACGCATTAAGGTCTGATAGTAGTATAAATTATGAATGGTATTCAGCCTGAGGCCCAGTATTTCACCACATTTGTCTAAATGGCGAAGATATGAGCGCGAATAGTGCTGACACGTATAGCATCCACATGCCTCATCAATCGGCCTCGCATCATCATTGAACCGACTATTTCTGATTTTTAGCACACCTTTACCTGTATACAAGAAGCCAGTGCGGGCATTACGAGTAGGAATCACACAATCAAACATATCCACTCCTCTGCGCACAGCTTCAACAATATCGGCTGGTTTGCCCACTCCCATTAAATATCGAGGCTTATCATTGGGTAAAAATGGCAGAGTGATATCCAGCATGGCTTCGCGCTCAATGGCCTGCTCCCCTACTGCAAGCCCGCCTATCGCATAACCGTCAAAACCGATATTCAGCAATTCGTCTGCCGACTGTTCTCGCAAATCACGGTGCATGCCCCCTTGCACAATTCCAAATAAAGCACCTTGACTAGAACCATGGTTAGAACCATGTGCCTCTTTACAGCGCTTGGCCCACCGCATGGATAACTGCATGGAAGCTTTAGCCTGCTCATGAGTGGCTGGATGCGCAGTGCATTCATCCAACACCATAATCACATCCGAATTTAATGTTTGTTGAATTTGAATAGCTGATTCTGGACTTAGAAAAACTTTGGCGCCATCAACAGGCGACTGAAAAGACACGCCCTCTTCTGACATTTTCCGCATCGTCGCCAAACTAAAGACTTGAAATCCACCCGAGTCTGTCAAAATTGGACCCTGCCAATGCATATAATCATGTAAACCATGAAACTGCTCGATCACTTGCATACCTGGCCGCAACATAAGATGGAATGTGTTGCCCAAAATCATCTGCGCACCAAGACCTTGCAGTTCTTCCGGTGTCATCGCTTTCACCGTGCCATAAGTACCCACTGGCATAAATGCTGGTGTGTCCACCATGCCACGAGTAAACGACAACTGCCCAAGGCGTGCAGTACCATCCGTTGCTGATACTTTAAAGTCCATGATTAGCTTTCATTCTCTATTTATTAGCAAGAGCTTTCTATAAACATAGCATCACCATAACTATAAAAACGGTATTTCTCTGTAACCGCATGTTGATATGCGGACATTACCGTTTCGTATCCAGCAAATGCACTTACTAACATCAGTAATGTAGATTTAGGCAAGTGGAAATTTGTGATCAACGCATCGATTACATTAAATTTATATCCTGGATAAATAAATAAACTTGTATCCATTTCATACGGCTCCAGTTTTCCACTTTGTGCAGCAGACTCTAAAGCCCTAGTCACTGTTGTCCCAACCGCAATAACCCGACCACCCTGTTGCTTGCACACAGAAATTTTTTCGCACACTTCCTCAGCAACGATAACTTTTTCTGCATGAATCTTATGCGCCTTAATATCATCTTCTCGAACTGGCTGAAAGGTTCCTGCACCAACATGTAATGTAACATTTGCAGACTGAATACCTTTTTGCTGTAAAGCTTTTAAAATTTTATGATCAAAATGCAAACCTGCTGTCGGAGCCGCAACCGCACCTTTATAATTAGCAAATACGGTTTGATAACGCTCACTATCGCTTTTCCTAGGTTCACGCTGAATATAGGGTGGCAATGGCATGCGACCGTAATCTTCTAGTAAACTTTCAACATTCGTTGCTTCATCAAAATCTAGTACAAAAAAATTATCCTGACGACCATGCACAACCGCTTTTATATTTTCCGCAAAAAAGATTTCAGCACCTATCTTTGGACTCTTACTTGCTTTGAGTTGCGCTAAAACAGTATGCGAATCCATTATCCTTTCTAATAAAAACTCTACTTTCCCACCGGATGCTTTTTCACCGTACATGCGAGCAGGAATAACCTTAGTGTCATTCAGCACCAACAAATCATTTGGCTGTAACAAGCTCAATATATCTGTGAATTGCAAATCATTAAAAACTGTTGCATGTGCATTAAAATGCAACAGACGACTTGCAGTACGTTCTGATAATGGTTCTTGCGCAATCAACTTCTCTGGAAGGTGATAGTCAAACTGGCTTATTTTCACAATGTATTCTTAATCAATGCTTTGCTAAGTTCTTGCTAGCTTATCAATTTGCGCTACACTAGACACCGTGTGGGCACAGACTTGCCGGGGTGGCGGAACTGGTAGACGCGCCGGATTCAAAATCCGGTTATGGAAACATAGTGAGAGTTCGATTCTCTCCCTCGGCACCAGTGCTAGCACATACTTTTTGTAAATAGCATAATTCTGTGGCTTTAGTTAATCTTTTGCGACGGAATTAGTCGTAAATTTAATTGTTGTACAGCCACGCATTCTCTTTATCTTGTTTTATCTGCCCCGATAGCTCAGCTGGATAGAGCGTCCCCCTCCTAAGGGGAAGGTCGTAGGTTCGACTCCTACTCGGGGCACCATTAGCATCAACTCATAGTTAGACTAAATTCCATTACAGGGTGGCTCGACCCCAACTTGAGGCGACATCTATCCGTATTAACCACCTCTTTAATTAACAATCGTTAATTATAATAAATTTAAACTGTGAACAATCGTAATTTCAATTAGCTATCAACGCCGGTGGCATGCAGAGTGTGTTATTAATAAACCCTTGATTTAACAAAGTTAATCGCACACAAACCATGAATGAAATAAACAGCCATGATGATTCGGCCTTACCACTGATTATCTCGTTTGCAGACAGATTAAATTCATTCACGCGGGCCACGCTAAATAAAGAATTAGACAGCTATGGATTGAAATTCAACCAATGGCGGCTCATTCATGCAATTTCTTCTAAGTCTATTTTTACTCCCGCAAAACTTGCCGATGAATTAATGATCGAACGTGCCACAGTTAGCCGTTATCTAGATCAACTTGAAGACAAGGAATGTATTCGGCGCTCACATAACCCTTTTGACCGAAGAGTCGTAGACATCGAGCTCACCTCTAATGGTGAACAAATTGCCAAATTTGGAGTTGATCTGATGGACAAAGCTTACAAAAGAGTACTTACAGATCTCTCTGCCGCAGAAAACAAAAATTTTGTTGCCTTAATTAAAAAACTTTCTGAGAATATTCCCACTCCTAGAGCACAAGTGCCCGCATAAAAAATTTAGCAAATTCGTAAATTTTGATCTGACACAACCCTAACGATAAACCCAAGATTGGATTTATCGTGCAAATATTACTTCCATTACGAGACATTACCTTTAAATATATAAGGATAATGTGCGTGTAATTTATGCGACTTGATACAAAACATTATTTAGATTTGTACAATTTTGTTTGCGAATTTATGGCTATCAAGCAATACTTACCTAGGGTTGAGAAATGCTAGTTTCTGACTGTTGTAAAACTATAAAAATTATTACTAACCATGACTGACCAACGTACAAATCATTGTACTTTTTGCATGTTAATGCCTTTTATTTTAGGCATTGCTGGCCTTACCGCTTTATATTGGTACGCAAGAGATAGCAAAGCAGAATACATTGAAAACAACTTGAGCATCCGTAGCAATCAGCTACTTAAAGATCATCAAATTGGCGGCGCAGTGGTTAACGTGGATGGACGAGATGCAACGCTAACTGGAATTGTTGTGAGTGTAAGTCGCTCTCAGGAGATCGAACAAATTGTTGCGACTTTACCTGGTATACGTTTAGTCGACAATCAACTCAGGATATCACAAACAAAAATTATTGAAGTTGCACCTGAACCAGAAATAGCCCCTGAGCCTGTACCTAAACCAACTCCCGAGCCACAAGTTGTTCTTGCGCCTGAAATTAAACCCGAACCTGAAGTTCTAGTTGAAGCTGTCGAAGAATTATTAAAAACGTTAGATCTATCAGGCATAACTTTCTTATTTGGCAGCAACGAAATTACCCTGCAAGGCAAATTAATTCTGGATGATGTGGTGAATGTATTAACCGAACACACAGAATTTGATGCGGTTATTGAAGGCCACACCGATAACGTTGGTGACGACAGTTTGAATTTTGAACTTAGCCAGCAACGCGCACAAGCCGTTTTAAACTACATTGCCGCCGCTGGAATTCAAACTGAACGCCTTACCGCTACAGGCTTCGGCGAAACTTTACCGATTGCTGACAACGGTTCTGCAAAAGGCCGCGCACTTAATCGACGCATTGAGTTTGCTGTAAGCCGGAAATAACTAAGTCTAAAGACAATAAATCCTACAGAGAATTAAATCACGAGACCATAACCATGAGCTATTTACTAAATGAATTACTACTTTATTTGCTAGCAGCTGCCGCCATCGGTGCAGCAATAGGATGGTTTATACGCCGCTGCACCTGCAACCGCGATTTAGCCGAATTACGTAGCAGCCTAGAATCTAAAATAAATACCCAGGCAACAGAACTAGAAAATACAAAAAAGCAAGCAATTAACTATAAAAACCAATACGGCGATATCCAATCAAAATACGATCGCCAAAGCGGCGACTTAATACTGATGACTTCACGTTGGCAGTCAACATTAAAAAAAGCCAAGCTGCTACCCATTCATCAAACTTGGGTTAAAAATCTTCAACATAAGTATCAGACAACCCTTAGCGAACGAAATGATTTTGAAAATTTAGCTTGCCAGTATGTAGACATGCATGCGGATGCTAATCAAAAAATCAAACGTCTAAATAAGCACGTTACGGATCAAGAGCCGTATAAATTCAGACTCGATGACATGATTGTCAAAGTACAAAACCTCAACGACAAAGTTACTAATTCAGAAAATGATGTTCGCGGCTTGCATGGCATGATCGGACAGGTGCAAAGCAAGTGGAGACGGGATCGTGTGGACACGGCTAGCATGCGCGAAATACATCCAATGCTAGAACAACAGGCCAGCGGTGCTAAAGCAGAGTTACATGCATTTAAAAACAAATCACAAACCGAAATAACGGCTGTTCAAAAACAGCGTAATAAAGATTTGGCTGAACAAAATGCTAGCAACCAAGCTGAACTACAAAGCTTGATGAAACGCATCGATGAGCTAACTCCACTAGAGACACCAAGCAACGACAATAAATTTAATCGCTTCATGGATAAAGTTCGGCTTGCTGGAACCAGTAAAAATAATGTCTTGGGTCGCACTTATAAACAAATTAATGAAATAAAACTTGAATCTAGCGAAAAAGAACGTGTGTTCGTCGACACTTGCGAGGAAAAAGATGCAGTAATAGATGATCTTCGTGAACAAATACGTACCGCAGATAACCGAGCACTCGCATCAAGCGCTGCTGCAGTTCAAGAGTACAAAGGAAAATTAGCAACCCTTGAAAGCGACCTACAAACTTCACGACTTGATCAGTCCATGTTGCGTGAGCATGAACACACTATTGAAGCCTTCAAAAGTAAATTAAACACGAAAACTATCCCTACGCCAAAACCAACTCGCCCAAAGCCTGCTAAGAAAAAACAATCGAAAGCATCTAAACCTGCTGCAAAACGTGCTGCTGGGCTAAAAGCACCTGCAAAAGGCCTAAAAATTGCAGCCGCTAAAGTTAAAGATGATCTTCAAGTTGTAAAGGGTATAGGCCCCGTTATGGAGGGCAAGCTTAATGCGTTTGGCGTGTATTCATACGAACAATTAGGACGCTTGAAAGCTGCAGATATAGAAACCTTAGCCACTACACTTGGAAGCTTCCCAGACCGTATCAATCGAGACAAATGGGTGAGCCAGTCAAAAAGGCTGTATAAACAAAAGTATGGTCAAAAAATTGATTAATCGTATTTAGATTTAACTTCAGGATTCAATTTGTCCTGGTAAAATGTAACGGCATCGGGGCTCACAATAACGTGATCACCCTCTTTAGAGAACAGTTTCAAACCTTTGGTATCCTTGTAGTCCCAATAGCCAATAGCTTCATCACCTGGACCAAGCAACACAAACTGTCTAGATTTTATTTTATCTGCAAAAATAATATTTGAGCCAGTTTCCGGCGCTAATGTGTCGTACATCATGAAACCAACTAGTACAATAATTGCGATACGCATGGTAGACATGATTCGTTCTAATTTAACAATTCTTTCTTCTAGACCTAATCCAGGTTCTTGCATTGCCCTCTCCTTAACTTACATATTTTTTATTTTAGATAGATAGCAGACCCGGCAACTCACTGAGTTTCTGAATTTCTGCATCCGGCATAATATCTTCTGGCCAATGCGCCGCCGCAGGATTAAACCACAGTGATTTCCAGCCACTATTGCTAGACCCTAGCACATCAATAGTAGGATGATCGCCTACATAAAGTAATTCATGACTGGCTAACTTTACTCTGTTTCGCGCATACTCAAATATCGCTTTATCCGGTTTTGCTACTCCTGCTTCCTCAGCTGTCACAATAAAATCAAAATGCTCGCTCAGACCTATAGCCTCAAGGTCAGCATTTCCATTTGTTATAACACCAATTTTAAAATGTTCACCTATTTTTTGTATTGTTGACAAAGCATCATCAAACAAATCAACTTGATTTCTATGCTGTCTAAAAAGTGTTAAGCCATCATTTGCTAAACTCATTGGATAATCAAATTTTTGCGCTAACTCTGCTAGCGATTGTTTGCGCAGTGCAGTCACATCGTGGGCTATGTGCGGATTGAGTAATGCAAAATTAGCACGCTGTTCCCGCAAACTTTCTAGTGAATACTGAGCTGTAATACGTGGATAACATTCTTTAAGCCATTCATATAATGCCAATTCTGCATTTAGTATAGTGGGTTCGCAAGGCCACAAAGTGTCGTCCAAATCAAATACAACACAACGGATATTCGAAAAGTCACCCATAACTATTGCCCATGAATGGTAACGATAATTTGTCTTTGGTGAGGCGAAGTTCGGTGTTCCCATAAGTAAATTCCCTGCCACACTCCTAAACCAGACCCCCCATTACTAACCGGAACATTTAATTCGGTTTGTGTTAGCACACTGCGAATATGGGCAGGCATATCATCATTGCCTTCTGCTCGATGGGTAAACATTGGGTCACCATCTGGGCTGAGTTTAGACATGAAGGTTTCAAGATCCACATGTACAGCAGGATCAGCATTTTCACTAATTATGAGCGATGCACTGGTATGTTGAATAAATAAATGACACAGCCCTTGCTGTACACCAGAGTCACGAATCATCTCTTCAACATTTCTAGTAATCTCGTAAGTACCTCTACCCGAAGACTGAAATGTGAATTTATTTTGCCAATACATATTTAAAATGAGGTATATATGGTTTTTCGAATCATACCAAGCTAAATCTATCTGGCTAATTCTACCCGCAACAGGATCCTAATGAGTTAAGATTCTAAATCGTTTTGAAACTAATACTGTATTGAGTATAAGCAAGCTATGAATTCAATAAAGTTTCGGCGTAATAGTACTGCAGTCGATGTTGGCAATGTAACAGTAGGAGGACATTCTCCTATTGTCGTACAGTCCATGACCAATACTGATACGGCTGATATAGAAAAAACTGTAGCGCAGGTTTCAGCTCTCGCTTCCGCAGGATCAGAAATTGTACGCGTCACCGTAAACAATAAAGATGCTGCCAAAGCAGTACCAACAATACGCGAGAAATTGGACAATGCTGGAGTGGATGTACCGCTGGTAGGCGATTTTCATTTCAATGGCAGCCGCTTATTAAAAAAATATACCGAGTGCGCACAAGCGCTAGACAAATATCGCATCAATCCTGGCAATGTTGGACGTAGTGATAAACAGTTTACTGAAATTATCGAAATCGCATGTGCAGAAAATAAATCAGTTCGCATTGGAGTTAATTGGGGCAGCTTAGATCAAGATTTGTTAGCTAAAATGCTGGATGATAATAAAAGTTCCTCACAACCAAGATCTCTACAAGAAGTGATGCACGATGCGTTAATTGCATCTGCATTAGAAAGCGCCGCATTGGCCGAAAAGATTGGCCTCGCACACAATAAAATTATTCTTTCTTGCAAGCTCAGCGAAGTGCAAGCACTGGTGCGTGTTTACCGAGATTTAGCAAAACGATGTGGCTATGCGTTACATCTAGGCCTTACAGAGGCGGGTATGGGTAGTAAAGGCATCGTCGCCTCAACAGCCGCACTCTCTATACTGCTGCAAGAAGGTATTGGCGATACCATTAGAATTTCGCTAACTCCTGAACCGGGCGGCGCACGCACGCAAGAAGTTGTTGTGGCCCAACAAATATTACAAATGATGGGATTACGCTCGTTCACACCAGAAGTAACATCCTGCCCAGGTTGCGGGCGCACCACTAGCGATTACTTTCAATATTTAGCGGCGGACATTGAAGATTATTTAAAAACTCAAATGCTTGTTTGGAAACAACAATATAGCGGTGTAGAAGAAATGAAAGTAGCTGTCATGGGTTGCGTAGTAAACGGACCAGGCGAAAGCAAACATGCCAATATTGGCATTAGTTTACCTGGAACCGGCGAGAAACCTATAGCACCAGTATATGTTGATGGTGATAAATTTACTACTTTAAGGGGCGAGAAGATTGCTGAGGAATTTAAAATAATAGTGCAAAAATATGTTGCGCAACACTACGCCTAAGCACAAAATAACTTAAAAAAGACTCACTAAGCTTTCTTTTTCTCAACTATTTTAAGTTGAGTTTTTTGTTTCTTATCAAACTCTTTCATCCATTGATCAAAAAAGTGTGACTCTAATGGCTGAGTGAAGAAAAACCCCTGGGCCTCATCCACTTCCATACTCTGAATAATTTCCAGCTGTTCTTTGGTTTCTATACCTTCGACTAAAACATTATCTGATAGGCACAAACTCAGCTTGACAATACCATTAAAAACATCGTAGCTATCTTGATCGGATTCGATTCCATTTACGAAGAATCGATCTATTTTTATCGAATTTAGCCCTAGTGTTTTAATCGACTTTAAAGATGTTTGACGATCACCAAACCGATCGATCGCAGTCGACACATGCAAACTCTTTAGAAAATCAACATTGGTCTGCATAATATTAGAATTTTCGATCGGCATCGTATCGGTTATTTCAATCTCTAAAGAGCCTGGGGGCAAGTTCAAATCCTCCATTAACTTTTGCAAGTCGCCTTTACACTTCTTAGATTCAAGCTCACGCACTGAAAGATTAACATTCATCCTAAATTTATCGCCGTAAATCCCACGCCAATTTCTAAGTTGCTTGCAACTTTGCTCGATAACCCATGAACCAATTTTTACAATCAAATCTGATTCACACGCTAGAGGAATAAACCGATCTGGCTCAACAATTTCACCATCTGTGCGTCGCCATCGTATCAGTGCCTCAGCACCCATAACCTCCATATTTTTTATATCGATGATCGGCTGGTAAACCAAGAAAAATTCTTTTTGCTGTAAAGCAAATTCGATATCTGACACTAATGCCAACCGCTTCGAAGGCGATGTACCCATATCTTTGACATAAAATTTATAACTAGGACCACGCGTGTGCTTGGCAAAATACATTGCAGTATCTGCATTGCGCAATAAACTATCTTCATTGTTGGCATCGTTCGGGAAAACCGAAATACCAATACTGATAGACATGCGAAATTCTGTACCTTCTACAACAATCGGATCTTCCAAGGACTCAATTAGACGGCTAGCGATGATTTCTATATCTTCACGATCTCCAATATGAGGAACCAATAAGGTGAACTCATCACCACCTAAACGGGCAATGGAATCAATGTCGCGCAAGCATTTTTTTAAACGTAATGCTGCCCCTTGAATCACTTTGTCGCCAACCTGGTGGCCAAATGAATCATTCACTTTTTTGAAATCATCTAAATCAATAAACATCACCACTACGGATTCTTTTTTTCTCTCAGCTTCTGCAATCGCCCTTTGCAATCTATCCGTAAACAGCGATCTATTCGGCAATCCTGTCAATGCATCGTGAAAAGCCAAATGAGTAAGTTGTTTTTCCAGCGCTCTGCGTTCACTAATTTCTTGTTCAAGCTCAGTTTCTCGAGATGCAATTTTTTGCGCTTGTTCAGCCTTTTTGTCTTCCAACAAACCTTTAAGTAAAACATTTTCGCGCAATTGCTTCGCTTGTGACTGCTTAGACTCGTAGGTGTCTGGCACATGCTCAATAATAATCAACATGCTATCCACTTGACGTAAAGCCGTTGCCTCAAAGGGTATGCTATTTTCAGAAGTGTCTCTTTCAATCCATATTGGAGAAACATTTCGTTCTTGCCCGGTAGTCCACATTTTCTGCGCGTCATCTTCAATAAATGTATTTAAAACATTGGAGGTAACTGAAAGAACTCGACCTTCCCCATTATCTTTAGCTAACTTAGCCAGCAATGAAAACCAGGTCGGCGCAGGAGAGACCAACCATAGACTCCTATCTTGTCGTAACTCCAGCACGACTATCCCAAGTCTTCTATACAAAGATACGAGTGTTTCAAAATTAGAAGTAGACATATAATATAAATTAGCAGGCATTTAACGAGCAACCTTAATTAATATAGACCTCAAACATTACACAGCGTTGCGAATGGCATTTTAAAGTCTTAACAAACTCAGATTGAACAACTTGACCACTCAAACCTTTGGCTAGCAAATCATCTTCAGCAATACCTTTGCTAGTTAGCACATTATGTACATTTCTAGCACGTTGTTCGCTTGCCAAAATATTTGCCGAGGATGTCCCAGTTGCATCCGCATAACCCAATATACCAAGTTTGAATTCTTGCTCGGTTTTAGCTAAGTAAATCCGCAAGTTGTTTATCTGCTTTTGAACATTACCTATAGATACTATGTCATTAGACGATAGCTCGCTTGAATTTGGTGCAAATTCTATTACCACCTCCTCAATAGAGCCGATGAATTGTTGTATTTTTTGTTGAATGTCTTCTTTTTCACGTAGTAGGTTGGTATCCACACGCTTAACACCCCATATGAACGGTAGCTTGTTAGGTAAAGCTGCTATCCATGAAGCTTCTGCCTTCCCCGATATAATCAACAGTCCGTTTTGAAAATTTACATCCACATCGTTGGGTGGGTTCAATACATCGAGCAAACGTCTTTGAATAATTTCGTTTTCATTGGAATAGTAAGATTGCATTTGCCACTTAACCGACTTATGAAATTCTTGATTAGCCGCAACAATTTCTGCAGGATCTCTAGACAAGGGATCACGCAATCCAATCACTACATACTCACCATTCTGTTTATGATGATTTAAAATCACAACGCCAGACTCTGCTTGCAATTGATGAACAACATTCTCCCATTTATTTTGCTCTATCTTATTAAACATCCACCATAGAAACGGAAGTAATAGCAAAAGACTGACAACGAAAATCGCAGGCCATGGTAATTTTTGTTTATTGTTGGATTCTAGTCTGCTATCTTTCTTCTTGCTCAATAAACACTTATCCAAGTGCTCATAAGTATCAGGGAAGTTTTCAGCATTACCATTATAAGTTTCCAACCTACTACCATATAATCGATGCAGCTCTTCGACTTGCTCGCGAATTGTAATCTGCAAATCAGCAGGAAGCAGGCCCCGCACCGCTACAACAATAATGGCATGCGGTCCCGCTTCAAACAAAAGATTCAGCTGACCAAACTTTATTGACTTAACATTTTGCTGCTTATCAACAACGAATGAGTCTTTTACAAAATCGGTCACCGCAGTGAGCATACCGGAAACCATATCTGGATCTTTGACGATCGCATTTGCAGACGTGAGATGTTTGATAAGTAGACTCGACTCACGATGGATTAGAAACACCTGCTCAACTTGATACAGCATAGTATCTGCCAGCATGACTTCCGCAAAAGAACGTTTAGTTCGAAAAGCATTAACGCGCCATTTAACAGAGCGCGCACTAAAGCTGTTCTCTAATAATTGATTGACCTGCTGCATCATTGCGCTAACAGTTTCAGCAACAGATTCCCTTATCGCAGGGCCCATTACTGGAAACAAAGCATTTGCTAAACGCTTAGGGTCACGTTTTGCAGATGCGCGGATGGCATGCTCTATTGAAGGAACTAAAGCTTGTGATACTGAATCGTCTTGTTTCGAACGAATTGCAATGGCTTCTGATATAACTTGAGAGATTTTTTCACTAATATGTGAATGATTTGAAAATTCACGCTGCAATTTGAGCAAATCTTGATACTCACTACCTAATAATAGCTTTCTCAAATGCGCTAAATCATGCACATCATCTGACGTAGGCAGTCTTGATTCGATGTTTGTTTCGCCAACTATATCGTTTTGATGCAACATGACTCTCGTCATATGCGAAGCTATAAATAACTTCGCCTACGAGCCCTCAAGTTCCTTAGCAAATTGACTAAATAAAGCCGCTAAAGATTTGCGATCGACTTTTGTATCCTGCAAAGAACCCGCCATAGAATTCAACTGATTTGTTGATTCCAGATGCTGATCCTCTAGTGCTTGATCTAATCTTTTAGCCTCTAAATCAATTTTAGTAAGGATGTCTGAATTCACACCAGATAAACTTGAAGTGAGTTCCTCATTTTGTGATTCACGATTCGCCTCTTCAGATTGCAGACTCTTTCGCAACTGATTAAACTTCTTATCTATTTGCTGTTGTAAATCTGCAATTGAAGTAGCAAACTCTTTACGCAGTATGGATACGCTTTGGTCAAGATTCTTGTCAAATTTTTGGTTAAGCGCTTGATGCTTATTTTGCAATGTAGCTACATGTTCGCCAAACAACATGGCACGAATCTGATCTAGTTTCTTAACCTCATCCACGAGCAGCTCATCATTGCTATTGCCATTACTTGCTTTAACTTTATGTGTAGAGACTTGTTTTGCCTCGACTTGCGAAACTTTAATTGATGCTTCTTGTTTAGAATTGCCCATAATTATTCACTTATTTTTATACTGCCTACAGAACTAGGTTGGATCATGATTTTCACTCCCAGGTGCACCCGCACCTTCGTAATCGAAAATACTATCAATATTGTACACGCAAAAATAAGCTCCAAACTAGAACACAAACTGAAAAATGTCCGCTTGATGAATAGAAATAGCTAAAAATCATGCTTCCCTATAGATCTAACAATCACTTAGTAGCAGTGATCACCCTTCTATCGCATGGTTACAACGCACGATCTCAAGCATATAGAGCACTACATTATCGGCCATTTAAGATAAGAGTTTTAAATAACCTACATATTTAGGGGCAGATACATTGAGGCAGTCTGAGCAAGTAGATACAACAGATTTCCCAGATCTATGGGGCTTGACAGCGAATGAGGTGGCTAATCGTAAATCCACTGCCCGCCTGAGCCTACAAGAATATCACATTGATAAAAATAACAGCGTTGACAGCGAAATTAGAACTATTGAAAGCGTGGCTTTTTATCCATTGCATCTATTACTTAAAAATCTAACACCTTTTAACTACACAATTGAGCAAGATCACGAAACCCCAAAGTCTTTTATTCCAATTTTCACCAATGCAGTAAAATTTTATCAACTATATATCTTCTTTGTATATGCGATTAATGAATTAGGCAGCTTACACGCAGAAAAAATTCTTGAAATACAAAGCCAACATATTGAAAAATGGATGGATAGCAGTCAAGCCTATGCACTTACCGCACGCTTTGATGATCTATCTATTGCTGCAAGAGAACATACTAAACAGCATCTCGCAAACTTAGAATATGATTCTTTAGATATCCCTATTGAACAATCAATTGCAAAAATCTTTCTATTGCATAACAAAGAATCACCTTTGCATATAAAAGCAGATACTAATACAACTGAATATGATGTTAATTTTCGCGGTATGGATCTTGCACTTGCTGATCACTTAGGCTTGGCAAAAGATCGTGCTCTTGAAGTGTACGCACATTACTTCAATATCGTCATTGTCGAGGTTTAAAAACCACTCATCTAAAACTCTGATGAATGGCAAACAAATCCTGACTACAGGCTTATAGTAATCATTGATCCAATCAGATAAATAACACAACAATACAATTAATTTTATTAACACAAAAATCTGATTCTAAAAAATTATGGAAATAAAATTCAAACATAAGGATGCACGATGAAAGAATTCATCATTGATACATGTAAATGGTATTTAGACGAAGAAATGGATGACGCCTCCAAGCTCGACGCCATTGAAAACTTTAAATCCAGGTACGAACCATTATTAGGTTTTTTGTTCGAAAGCGAGCTATACAAACATGGTTTACCAAAATCGTTTGAAGACTGGCAAAGTCTGGAAATAAAACTCTCAGACTTTACTGAAGAAGGATTAGAATTAGTGATGCACTGCCATGATCAATGGTTAGACAGTGTTGAGAAAGGTGTCAGCCCTAAAAATATAAAGTTATGGGAAAGGGAATTATATAAAATTCGCCAGGACCCAAATGAGAGCTTAATACAGTCGCTCAATTAAACAACAGGCGCACCTAAGGTGTATAAGTAAAATTCATACGTTACTAAGCCAAGATAAATAAACACTGCTGCAATCAAAACCACATCAACACGTAATAGATTAAATAATCTAATTCGATTATGTGCTACCAGCACAATAATACATAACGCAGTTACTACAATTTTAATCCAGATAAAATATCGAGTGCCTTGATTAATTAGCTCGTTCATTATCGGATTCAATTCAACTGCACCCAAAGAGAGCAGCTTCATAGTCATTGCCGCATCAAGGCAGGAAAGTAATAATAAGCTTAGCGATAACACTAGTAGTTTGACGTCATACCAATCACTATATTGATATAGATTTTCCGCACGCCGTGGGCCACGACGCCTAGCTAGAAACAACCCATATACAAACCCTTTTAAAGAGGGTCTACGCCGTTCACTGCGATCACGTCGCTCTAAAGCAAGCTGTGCATCATTAACAGCATCTTCTGAGTGTTCATATGACTTCACTATTTACTTGCTCCAACTCTGCCACGTTCCAAAATGGCATATAGAAAAAATTAAGAATACCTATAGTCACTAATTATAGCGGCTTGATCAACGGAATTACGTCACACTTTTTATAAAAGCCGTATTTTTATTTGGGATATTTATAATGACAAATAGACTCTTTGAGTACTAATTTCACCCACATTCAGAACCTTAGCTGATTTCTATTTGTAGTTTAATCAGGCCAACTCTTAGTACTCGACCTTACCTTATCTAGTTTACTCTCCGTCACGTAGCGCACGACGAAGAATTTTTCCAACACTTGTCTTTGGCAGGTCTTCACGAAACTCTATATGTTTAGGCCATTTGTATCGAGTAAGTCGATCTTCACAGTGAGCTAATACATCTTCCTCAGTGAGACTAGGATCTTTCTTAACGATAAACAGCTTAACCACTTCACCAGACTCTTCATCCTCAACCCCTACCGCAGCCACTTCTAGCACTCCAGCCAAAGACTGCACTACATTTTCAATTTCGTTTGGATAAACATTAAACCCAGACACTAAGATCATATCTTTCTTGCGATCAACGATACGAACAAAGCCATCTTCAGACACCATGGCTACATCACCTGTACGCAACCAACCATCGTCACTCAAAGTGTTGTTAGTTTCTTCAGGTCGATTCCAATAGCCTTGCATCACCTGTGGCCCACGCACACAAAGTTCACCGGCCTCTTCTATTCCAAGATGATTACCGTCATCGTCTTGTATAGAGATCTCTGTATTAGGAATTGGCAAACCGATAGTGCCGTTATATTCCTTAAGATTATATGGATTCATTGTGACCGCTGGCGATGCTTCGGTTAAGCCGTAGGCTTCTGCAAGCACACATCCTGTAGTCTCATGCCATTCTTTCGCTACAGACTCTTGCACAGCCATACCCCCACCCAAAGTAACTTTAAGATGAGAGAAATTAATATCAGAAAACCCATCGGTATTCAGCAAACCATTAAATAGCGTATTTACACCCGTGATAACAGAAAACTTAACATTACTTAATTCTTTCACAAAGCCCTTCATATCACGCGGATTGGTAATAAGATAATTAAGGCCGCCAATTTTAGTAAACAAAAAGCAGTTCGCAGTTAATGAAAAGATATGATAAAGCGGTAAAGCAGTTATCACGGTCTCTTTTCCCTCATCTAAAGCCGGACCAAAAAAAGCACCTGCTTGAGAAACATTTGCTAGTAAATTTCCATGCGACAACATTGCACCTTTTGCTAAACCGGTAGTACCCCCAGTAAATTGCAAAAAGGCCAAATCATCACGGCTGAGCTCTGGCTTAACTAACTGCCTTTGCTGTCCAGTCGCCAACACCTCATTAAATGGAACAATGTTATTCAACGCATACTTTGGAATCTTCTTCTTTACATACTTGAGAACAAAATTAACCAACAATGACTTAGGGAAACCGAGCATGTCGCCCACACGCGCAAGGATTACTTTATCAACCGCCGTTTCATCAATCACTTCAGCCAACACATCAGCAAAGTTTTCTAAAATTACGATTGCTTTTGCACCAGAGTCTTTTAGGTAGTGCTCTAACTCACGTGGTGTGTATAACGGATTAACATCTACCGCTACTAATCCAGCACGCAATACACCATATAGAGCTACTGGAAATTGAAGAAGATTAGGCAACATAATGGCAACTCGGTCACCTTTAACTAAACCTAGTTCAGTCTGTAGATAGGCAGCAAAGTTGTAGCTTTCTATATTAAGTTCTGAAAAACTTAAACTGGCGCCCATATTTGCAAAGGCTGGGAGGTGACTATAGCGTTCAGCACACTCATCAAACATGTGTGCTAGTGAGTTATATTCCCCTAACTCGGCAAATTCAGGAACACCTTTTGGATAACTTTTTAACCAAACTTTTTCCATATTACACCGCCATTATTGAATGTATTTTTTATACGCAGAGTTTCCTGCAGCACACAGCAGCTCATAGCTTATGGTCTCGGCATGTTCTGCCACATCAGTTACAGATATCGATTCTCCCCACAACTCTGCTATCTCACCAACTTGCGAATGAACACCACTCAAATCAACCGCGATCATATCCATCGAAACCCGTCCTACTAGTGGCACTTGTTCAGCGTTGATGGACACGCTTGGCGAACTTTTAAGATGTTGTGGATAACCATCTGCATACCCTATTGCTATGATGCCTATGACCATATCACTTGGGCAACAAAAATCTCCTCCATAACCTACTTTTTCACCTTTTTTACAGTGTTTAATCGAAATAAGTGGCGCATGCAGGCTCATCACGGGGCGTAATTCTATAGGTGAAGACCTAGTCTGATTTTGAAGTGGATTTACTCCGTATAAGGCTAAGCCAGGACGCACCCAATCACGATGAGCTTCTGGCCAAGCTAATATAGCTGCAGAATTTGCAATACTTTGTGCGTAGGGCTCATTTTTTACAAGCAAATCAAATTGATCGAGTTGTTGCTGTGTCTGGGGATTCTTGACCTCATCCGCGCATGCTAAATGTGTCATTAGACGAATAGTAGATTCAGGCGACAATAATGATTTTAGTTCGTCAAGAACTTGCTTAAATTTTTCAGCTGCAAATCCTAGTCGATGCATACCGGTATCAATCTTTAGCAATACATTTAAAGTCTGTGCAGGCTCATTGCTTTGTAAAATTTTGAGTTGTTCTTTATGATGAAGCACAACATGTACTTTATGTTCAATTGCATTGCGCAATTCGTCAGTGCTACTAAAACCCTGCAATGCCACAATCGGTTTTTTAATGCCACTCTCTCGCAACTCCAACGCTTCATTAACATAAGCTACCGAAAAAGCATCGGCATCACTTAAACATCTGCAAACTTCCAACACACCATGACCATAGGCATCAGCCTTCACTACCGCCATGACTTGTGATTGATTTACAAACGTTCGAATAGATGCAAGATTATATTTTAGATGAGCTAAATTGATACGCGCGAACGCGGCACGCTTCATATATTATTTCCGTCGTCATTATTCCCATCATTGGGGTTATTATCAGAAAATTTTTCGGTAGGGAAACTCCCACTACTAATACTCTCACCCCCAATACCTCCACCAGAATAAATTTCTGGTACGTAATTTTCAAAACGCGTGTATTGCCCTAAGAACGTAAGCCTGGTGTTAAATATTGGACCATTTCGTTGTTTTCTTACAAGTATTTCAGCAGTTCCTTTTTCAGGAGAGTCTTCGTTATAAACTTCATCACGATAAATAAATACAATTAAATCAGCATCTTGCTCAATTGCACCAGACTCGCGAAGGTCTGACATAACTGGACGCTTATCAGGCCGCGATTCTAGACTTCGATTCAGCTGAGAAAGCGCTATTACTGGCACGTCTAACTCTTTTGCAAGCGCCTTAAGTGATCTAGAAATCTCAGAGATCTCAGTAGCACGATTTTCGTTAGATCCGCTTACAGTCATCAACTGCAAATAATCCACAACTATTAAAGACAGGCCGTACTCACGCTTCAATCTTCGCGCACGTGCACGCAATTCAGTAGGTGTAAGCGCTGCTGAGTCATCAATAAACAAATTCGATTCCGATAACATTGACACTGCACTGGTTAGACGCGGCCAATCATCATCATTTAATTTTCCGGTTCGAATTCGCTGTGCATCGATGCGTCCCATGGAAGATAGCATACGCATAGTCAAAGAACGCCCCGGCATTTCCATACTGAAAATCGCTACTGATGCATTACTACGCAACGCTGCGTACTCAACCATATTCATTGCAAAACTGGTTTTACCCATTGAGGGCCGACCCGCAACAATAATCAATTCACCACTTTGCAAGCCGGCAGTCTTTTCATCAAACTCATCATAGCCTGTGGCTAGTCCTGTGATGTGATCTCCGCGCTCAAACAACTCATCAATCTGCTCTACCGTAGTTTTCAATAAAGACTTTATGTTTTGAAAGCCCTGTCCAGAATGCGTACTATCATCTGCAATCTGAAAAACTTTTTGCTCTGCTTCATCTAACAGCTCATTAACATCCCTACCCTCCGGCGACAAACCACTGGAGGCAATCTCGTTTCCAGCGGTAACCAGCTTTCTAAGAATAGATTTTTCTCTTACGATATCTGCATAGGCTCTAATATTTGCAGCACTGGGTATGTCATTCGCAAGCGTGCCTAAGTAGGCTAGAATATTTGTATCCGCAATTTCGGATTTTTGACGTAATAGGTCTGAAAGAGTGAGCACATCAAATGGTTGATGCTTATCAACCAACTCACTGATGGAACGGAATATGAGTCGGTGATCAAACAAATGGAAGTCATTTTCATTGATTCGATCTGCCACCTGGTCCCAGGTTGCATTGTCTAGAATCAAGCCACCAATTACAGCTTGTTCTGCCTCCATAGAATATGGAGGCGTACGTAGGCTTTCTGTATTTGTCGCCCCAAACTCTGCATCAATCGTGGTTAACTCAGCCACAATATTTTTTTATTAGCAGCATGCAACATAGTTACAAAACTTTTATTCTTCACCAATAATTTCTAAGTTAATCGTCGCATTCACATCGGTGTGTATATGAACTTCAACTTGGTATTCACCAGCATGGTGGAACGCACCGTCTGGCAAGCGCACTTCCTTCTTCTCAACATTTTTGCCAGCTTCATTCAAGGCATTAACAATATCCACCATGCCCACTGAGCCAAACAACTTGCCCTCACCTACAGATTTTGCTGTGATACTAATCTTTGCACCATCAATTTCAGTTTTTCTTGCTACAGCTGCTGCTAAAGAGTCCGCTGCAAGCTTTTCAAGCTCAGCACGACGTGCTTCAAATTCGGCTAAGTTTGCTGAGGTTGCAAATTTTGCTTTGCCACTTGGTATCAAAAAATTACGTGCATAGCCTGGACGCACACTAACCTTGTCTCCAAGATCACCAAGATTATCGACTTTAGTAAGTAAGATGACTTCCATATTTTTTCTCTTTATAAATATTTAAAAATTTCTGACTAAATAAATTACCGCTTAACCAATCGTTTACGAAAATCAAAAAAGGTATCCACCACACCTAATGTTGATAAGGTCATAATCATTTGTGGCGCAGCAATAAATAACAGCCCATAAACTGCCACAAACCCAAAAATTGAATTTGAAAACTGCCCAAAAAACGCATGTGCAATTGCCATTCCCTGTAAGGAGAATATGCTAAGGCAAACCAGCGCTAACTGCCACAAAATTGCATACTTAAACACCAATGCAGCAATTAAAAATACGACCGCAAGCCCCGCGAGCACCTTACCTAAACGTATAGCCACAAACTCCTCACGAAAACTACGGATATTTTCCTGAAAACCCTGCCACTGTCGACCCAGAAATACCGTTATAGACGTGACAAGAATAAACAAACTTACTAGTACTCCAGTCATTAATGAGGCGATATACGGCAAATACTTCTCTAGTCGCTCAGGACTTAATTTATCACTTTGCCACATACCCTGTAATGCAGGATCTTTCTCCATCACTTTAATTGCACTTTGCATAAAGTTTTGCCAATGCATTTGCATATCAGGAAACATTACTGCTAACAGCAGCACTGAAAATAGCCCTAAAACCGTAAGCAATTGCAAAGACAAACTTATTGACTGAGTATTTCGATACACTGCTGCAACTACAACCGCTGACAACCATACGAAGAGCGGACCTATCGAAAAACCTTTTAGCAAAAAATAAGTGCTCGCAATAATTAGCGCAGCACTTATAAGCATCACTTTTACACTTTGAATTAGTCCTAACTGCAAAGTAACTAAAACTAGCGCAGCGCCACTAAATATAATCAAAAATGGGAATGGCAACGACAACACCGCTAACCCAAACACGACGGCAATCGCCTGCATCGGGCCTGATAGGATAAAGCGAGCCAACGAGCGCATGGCCAGAAAATATAACTAGAGCAAAGATTAATTAATTATTTGCAATATACACCTAGTGGTTATCACAGTATGGCAATAATGCTATATAACGTGCACGTTTTACCGCAGTAGACAATTGACGCTGATATTTTGCTTTAGTGCCCGTGACACGGCTAGGAACAATCTTTCCTGTTTCGGTGATGAAATCTTTTAAGATCGCAATGTCTTTATAATCTACTTCTTCTATGCCTTCTTCAGTGAAGCGGCAGTACCTTCTTCTACGAAAATAACTTGCTTGTGCCATAATTATTACCTTTTAAATTTTATACCTGTGTGTATTTACGTTTAACTTTCAGACTGATCTTCAACAGCTACTTCTGTTTCTGCAGTAACCTCTTCAACCGCAGCGGGAGCTTCTTCAACTGCAGGACTTTCAGTTACACTTTCCGACTTAGTTGCTTCAGTTGAAGTTTCTTGCTTTTGCGCTGGCGCAGTAGAGGTAGACCTTTTACTACTGTCAGCTTCTTCTTGTTGGATAGATTTCAACATAGAAGATGGTTCAGTCTTAGCCCTTTTCATTCCCACTACCATGGTGCGAATTACGGCATCGTTAAAACGAAACGAACTATTCAATTCATCCAATACTTCTTGATTACACTCGATATTCATCAACACATAATGTGCTTTGTGAATTTTTTGAATGGGGTAAGCCAGCTGCAAACGTCCCCAGTCTTCTGAACGGTGAACATTGCCATTGCCTTGAGTGATAATTGAACGGTAACGTTCAGTCATTGCAGGTACTTGATCGCTCTGGTCAGGATGCACCAGAAACACTATTTCGTAGTGACGCATATATATGCTCCCTATGGGGTTAAAGCCTCCCAATAACACAGTATCTGTATTCTGGTGAAGCAAGGAGTTAGTAGTAATTTTGAGCTGCGAAGTCTACGTGATGACCCGGCTACAAACAAGCTACCATAATACTTACAGTCTAATTTGTAGGGTTTTTATCATCTAGCTAGCTTTCTGCCGTTGTCGAACTGCCTCAAATAACCCAATTCCTGTGGCGACTGAAGCATTGAGGCTCGCCATTTCTCCCGACATCGGTAGATTCAGTAATTCATCACAATTTTCGGAGATCAGACGGCGCATTCCTGCTCCTTCTGCTCCAATTACCAAGGCTACAGAGCGAGTGAAATCAGCCTGATAGATTAATTTTGCAGCCGTTGGCTGCGTACCATAAACCCACACCCCCAGCTGTTTGAGCTCATCTAAAAAGCGCGCCAGATTCTTTGCAAAAATTAATGGAATTCGTTCGGCTGCACCGCATGCCACTTTGCGCACGGTAGGCGTTAAAGGTGCAGAATTACGGGTTGAACTGATCACTGCATTGGCACCTGCAGCTTCAGCAGTGCGCAGACACGCACCTAAGTTATGTGGGTCCACTATTTGATCCAATACTAATAACAATAATGGCTCAGTTGCGTTTGCGCAGTGCTCTAACAGAACTGCTTCACTATTAGTTTGTTGCTCTTTATAGATCACCACCACACCTTGATGATTACCTTTCCCACTATACTTCTCCAACTCCTCCTTACTCACTAATCGGTGAACAATGTTGTTTGCTAAGGCCTGATCTTTAATTTCTTGTATACGCTTATCTTGCCTGCTTTCCAGTAAATAAATTTTTTGAATATGAAAAGGACGTTGCTGAATGGCTGCGAGGGAACTATAAAGACCAAAAGAAATATTTTTCACAATGAAACCAATTTATATCTTTTTCTTTTTTCTGCGTTTTTTAGTTTTACCCTTCTTACGCTTATTGTTTGCAGACACTTGTTTGCCATTCGCTCTATTTTTATTTTTTTGTGATTTTTTCCCGTATGGAGATTTACCCTGATCTTTCTCATTACTACCACTTAATGCTAGTGAAAAATCCATTTTACGCTCATCTAAACTAACTCGCGCTACAATAATTTTTATCTCATCTCCCAAGGAATAGCGCTTCTTACTACGCTCACCAGATAAGCTATGCGACTGCTCGTCGTAATGATAAAAATCACTTTTTAACGCGGTTACATGCACCAAGCCTTCTACAAAATACTCATCTAGCAAGACAAAAAAACCAAAGCCCGTAACCGAGGTTATCGTGCCACTAAACTCTTGCCCCAGTTTATCCAACATAAACTCACACTTAAGCCAGGCATCCACATCACGCGTTGCATCATCTGCTCTACGTTCACACATAGAACAATGCTCGCCTAGAAGCACTAAATCATTTTGTGATAATGGGAAAGAGTCTTTGTTTTGCTTGCTAATTAAGTGCCGAATAGTTCGGTGCACCACCAAGTCCGGATAACGACGAATTGGAGAAGTGAAGTGTGCATACAAAGGCAAAGCTAAACCAAAGTGACCGATACTATCCGGGCTATACACCGCTTGCGCCATCGATCTGAGCAACATCATTTGAATGATATGCTTATCTTTACGATGCGCTATCTTCTTGAGTACCGTCATGTAATCACTCGGCGTAGGTTTTTCCGCTTTACTGAAACCTACTCCTAACGATTCAAGAAACTCACGCATGTCACGCAATTTTTCAGTCGTAGGGTCTTCATGCACACGAAACAATGTGGGCAACTTGCCTCTGGTGATATATTCAGCTGCGGCAACATTAGCACTGATCATACATTCTTCAATAATCATGTGAGCTTCAGAACGCTGGCGCGGAAGAATGGCTTTTATTTTCTTTTCATGGTCGAATTCAAAGTACGTTTCTTTAGTATCGAAATCAATCGCACCGCGTTTTTTGCGCTGCTTTCGCAACGCATTATAAACCGACTGTAAATTTTCCAAGTCGCCAATCAGATGCTGGCGCTTTTCTCTAGCCTCCGGATCTTTATCATAAAGAATGGTTTGCACTTCATCATAGGTAAGTCGCGCAGATGAACACATTACAGCATCATAGAATTTGTGACGTTTAAGCTCCCCTGTTTCTGAAATAAACATTTCACAAACCATGCACAAACGATCTACTTCAGGTTTTAAAGAACAAAGCCCATTAGAAAGACTTTCTGGCAACATAGGAATAACGCGCTCTGGAAAATATACCGAGGTTGCACGATTATGCGCCTCCTCATCTAAAGCAGTATCGGTTTCCACATAATGCGACACATCTGCAATCGCTACCCAGAGCTTCCAACCCTTATCATGCCGCTCGCAATACACCGCATCATCAAAATCTTTTGCATCTAAGCCATCAATCGTTACGAAGTTTAGCTCACGCATATCCTTTCTATGCTTAAGCTGGTCTTGAATAGACTGTTCACTAAACTGCTCTACTTGTTGCAAGACCTCATCAGGCCACTCATAAGGCAAATCATAAGAGCGAATCGCAACATCAATCTCCATCCCAGGTGCCAAATGATCACCAATTACTTCAATCACCTTACCAATCGGCTGTCGAGATTTATTAGGCATTTCTACGATAGACGTCACTACGAACTGCCCGCTCTTAGCCTGCATTGCAGCTTGCTCGGGAATCATAACGTCTTGATTCAAACGTTTGTTATCCGGCACCACAAACCCCAGTCCAGACTCTTTATAGTAACGCCCTACAATTTGCTTATTACCACGCTCAATAATTTCAACTAGCTTACCCATCAGCTTGCCGCGCTTGGATTTGCCAGCAGGTCGAACTACTGCACGATCTCCATGCATTAAGGTACGCATTTCAAATGGCGATAAAAATAAATCTTCGCCGCCCTCATCAGGAATCAAGAACCCAAATCCATCGGCATGACCCATTACACGGCCACGCATTAAATCTACTTTTGAAATCGGTAAATAATGATTTTGACGATTGCGAATTAGCTGACCATCGCGCTCCATTGCACCCAAGCGTCGCGCCATCGCTACAACCACTTGCTCAGAATCCACCTGTAACGCCTTATGCAAATCATCCAGCGACATAGGGCCGTCACCTTTCTCTAAAATTTCGAGAATGAGCTCGCGACTTGCAATTGGGCTTTCGTATTTAGATGCCTCACGTTTGGCGTAAGGGTCAACTAATTTATTCTTCTTTTTGCGTACCATGTGTGGCGCACTCTACTATCTCCGCCAGCAAACAGGAAACTTTATTAAATTTCCAATGCAAACAATAAGATGAAATTCGATCAATTAACTAACTAATTTTTCTCATTCTGCACAATTAAGTCTAAAAACAATCAGAATTGAAATTTCGCAATGATGTGTTTTGTAGACACTCAATTGGAGAACCAGATTTATCCGGCTCATTCAGTCCATCAAGTCAACACTACCTTTAATACGTTGCTGAAAATTAAATCACTGATATCACATAAATTTAGATTAGTTTTGTTCCATTACCTGCCACCTAACCCAAAATTAAAGTGTGATGGAGTTCAACTTATTTAAGGTCTCGTTTACTAATAATTATAGTTAGTTCAATTAATGCTATAAAACTAAGGATAAGTTAAATGGCACACAATCCAAATCGGGTTATTTATTGCAAAGGTAAAACATGGGTAAATTATCGTATTGATGGATTTGGTCCAGATACGAACCATCGTTATCTTACCCATGCAATTCAACGCGCAGCACATTGCATTAGAAAACTAGGAGAAGGTCACTTAACCATTAAAGATGGGTATAGCGATGATGTGGTCTGTGAAATAGCAGAAAAGTAATCATTGGTACTTTTTTCTCACCCTCATATTAGTGTTTTAACTCTGGCGCTCCTAATGGAATAAATACCCTGCCAAGTGGAAAGTTCGATGTGATCTAGCTCACACTTATAGATCGCATGACTGGTATTGTTTTATACTAATTTTACATATATATAATTTGGTGATTACTCATGGGGCAAGAAGCAAAAGTCATCTATGATCGCCGGTCCAATGAGGATCGTCGGACTGATAAAAAAGGATCATTTCCATTGCATGACAGCAAAGGCAAAGTCGTTGAGGATAACCGACGTTTATTAGGAGATCGCCGCAAAACCGAAGGCTTAGAGCTGTCTACATCAGATATCAATGATGATGAATTTGCTGAAGTATTTAAGCAATTCCAGAAAGACGAATCTGAACCGAACAATGACGAACCTAACAAAGGATCTGAAAATTTAGAAATTATCGATTATCAAGTACTGTACCGTAAGGGAGTCGAATGCGCATATATCACTCTGCTTAAAACCGACGAACAAGATAATGGACCAACACTCTATGCTTTTAGAGAAGAAAATGAAGATGCAGATTCACAGTTAGAAAGCGCACCTCTACACGTACAAAATATTTTTGGTCCAGATGCATATGAAAGTTATCTTGAGCAAGGCTGGCAGGATATCTCTAAAACAGAAAATATTTTTCCCTGGGCACTTAAAGCTTGGCTGGCGCAAAACATGAAACAAGATACAATTGAATCACGCAAAATTTTTTAATAATAAATTTCAACAATTTATACGAGTAAATAAAGCCTCGCCAATGCGAGGCTTTTTAATTTCACTATAAAATTCCCTTTCAAGGAAAATTAAACCGACATTTTCCAACTTCCATCTGCTTGTCTGCATGCTGTTCCATACACTTGCTCAGCTTGACCACCAACCTCTGCATCCATCGTAAATTCACGGCATGGCGTTCCTTCAGATTCATAGGTATTTGTAGGGGTAACCGAGTACGCAGTACCTGAATCAGGATTCACCCATTCCTTCGTTGCACCAGTAGGAGCCGTCTCTAAAGCTTGACCTGTATAGTAACGATCTCGATCGTCTAGCTGCTTGCCAACATGCGCACCTGCTAGCGCGCCAATTAGCGTACCTGCCGCTGTCGCCCACACTGTCCCTCTACCATCGCCGACAGTAGAGCCCAAAAGACCGCCAATTACACCGCCGGCAATTGCACCTTGGGTTTGTTTGCTAGGAGCATTGTAAGGACTGGATGCGCAGCCCGATAAAATGGCACTAATTACAAGAATCATCGATAGTATGAGATTTTTATACATGGGTTACCCCTCCGTTATTGAAAACTTCATATCTACTACAACGTTTCACTTCGAATTTGGTTTACACAGCGATGGTGTAATAAAAACTCAAAATAAAGGCCTACATGAAATTAGTGGGTGAAAATAGAGATAAGGTTTACTATTAAATAACTACTTGTTAATTATAGTTAATTTCTTAGATATGATTAAATAATATACAGAAAATACAAGATAATTTTATATGGCTTATTGATGACTTTGCTTAATCTCCCATTTCCAAGCGTGTTCAATAATTTCCTCTAAATTCGAGTATTTTGGTTGCCAATTCAGCGTTTTTTTAGCCAAAGCAGCATCTGCCACAAGTTTGGCTGGATCGCCATCCCTACGTTCAGCCTGCTGCACATTAATGGGCTTATTGGTGACTTGCTTTGCCAAGTTAATAAGCTGTTTAACGGTGTAGCCGTTACCGTTGCCAAGATTAAATCTCCTACTAATATTTTCTTTTAGCAACAGCTTAGTAGACAACAAATGTGCATTACATAAATCTACAATATGTATGTAGTCACGCAAGCAAGTGCCGTCATCAGTATCGTAATCATCACCAAAAACACTAACGCTTTCACGGCGACCCGAAGCAACTTGCAACACTAGCGGAATGAGATGCGTTTCAGGGTCGTGACGCTCACCAATTCTAGATTTAGGGTCCGCGCCTGCTGCATTAAAATAGCGCAAACAAATTGATTTTAAACCATATGCTTGATCATAACTTTCGAGCATTTGCTCCACCATGAGCTTGCTATGCCCATAAGGATTTATAGGGTTTTTACCGTGGACTTCATCAATGGGCACATATTCTGGTTCACCAAAGATTGCCGCAGTGGATGAATAAATAAAATTACTGATACCGTTAGAAACCATCCTTTCCAGCAAAGCCTGCGTAGCCACAACATTATTTCGATAGTATTTAAATGGATCTCGAACAGATTCTCCAACATCGATATGCGCAGCAAAATGCATAACTACATCAATTTTAAAATTTTTAAAAACCTCGTCTAATTTTTCTGAATCATGAATATCGCCTTGAATAAACTTTGCACCAATCACCGCATCCTCAAATCCTGTGGACAAATTATCCAGCACAATTACTTGATACCCTAACTCATGTAGCATTAAAGTCATATGTGAACCAATATAACCCGCACCACCAACAATTAAGAATGTTTTATCTTTTAAGCTCATGAAAAAACAAGAAAACAGTTATTCACTTTGGTTACGCCCTAGTCAAACACAAATTGATGAATTGACTAGGATTATATCAGGGCTTTCGCATCGTTATCGCACGACACCTTTCCCGCCACACATTACATTATTATCCAATATCACAGCGCCTATAAATGCTGTAGAAAAGGCTTGCAGAAAGATAATTGAACGACATCAAGCTTTCGACATTGAACTGAAAGAGATTGCGTATACAAAAGACTATTATAGAAACCTATATATTCTTGCCAAAACAGAAACCTTATTAACCTCTTTATATGAAGACTGCAAAACCACACTTAGTAAGGTAACAGATGACACTTTTATGCCTCACCTAAGTTTACTATATGGAAAACTTGATGCGAAAAAGCAACAAGCACTGCAAAAAGAATTAAATGGTAGCTATGCAAAAACATGTAGTTGCCAGAGGCTGGATATTTTCAATACCACGAAAAAAACAAGTGAGTGGCACTTAGTAAATTCGTATTATCTATCTAAATCAGAATAACTCTTTGCATATAACGTTGTGTGTTCTATCTGGACCTGTTGAAACAATATCGATTGGCACACCAAGTAGTTCTGAGACTCTATCCAAATATTCTCTTGCTTGTTTAGGCAAGTGATCAAATTGAGTTATCCCTAGTGTATTCTCCTGCCATCCCTCATGCTCTTCATAAACAGGTTCACATTGATCAAAGGTTCCACCATCCATTGGTGACAAGTGTAACGATTGACCTTGGTATTTATACTCGTTACATATTTTTATCGTCTTAAGTCCGTCCATGACATCGAGCTTAGTAATACATAAACCTGTAACGCCATTTATTTGCATAGCGCGACGCAGTGCTACCGCATCTAACCATCCACAACGTCTTGCACGACCCGTAGTTGCGCCAAACTCCTTACCTTTATCAGCAAGCTCTTCGCCTACCGCATCAAATAATTCAGTTGGAAACGGACCACTTCCCACACGTGTGGTATATGCTTTCACGATACCTAACACATGATTAATGCTACTTGGGCCTGTGCCACTACCTATGCAAGCGCCTCCTGCAGTTGTATTGGATGAAGTTACAAACGGATAAGTACCATGATCAATATCCAGCAAGGTTCCTTGAGCACCTTCAAATAAAATCTTATTACCATTTGCACGTAACTCATTTATACGGGCAGAAACATCCATCACATAAGGCTTAAGCATATCTGCATATTTTCTACATAATGCTTTCATCTCACCTAAATCTATTGTGTCATGCTTAAAATATTCCTTAAGAACGAAATTATGGTAATCAATTATATTTTCCAATCGTTCATTACAATGTTGCTCGTTATATAAATCTGCAACACGTATGCCGCGTCGCGATACTTTATCTTCATATGCAGGACCTATGCCACGCCCCGTTGTTCCAATCGCAGATTTACCACGCGCTTTTTCACGCGCCTGATCCAATAAAACATGGTAAGGCAGTATCAGTGGACATGCAGGAGAGATTCGTAAACGTTCGACAACCGGTACACCTTGCGCCTCAAGCATCGTGACTTCTTCTTGCAATGCATCTGGCGCCAGCACCACACCGTTGCCGATAAGGCACTCTTTATTTTCACGCAAGATACCTGAGGGCACCAAATGGAGTACAGTTTTTTGATCGTTAACAATAATGGTATGCCCAGCATTATGTCCTCCCTGAAAGCGCACCACCGCATCCGCTTGCTCGGTAAGCATGTCGACAATTTTACCTTTGCCCTCATCACCCCATTGAGTACCTAGTACTACTACACTTTTAGCCATGACTATAATTCCATTCTTTATATATTATTATTTTATGAAGCACCCTTAACTACCCACTTTTGTTGCTCTTTCACCAAAACACGATCGCATTGCATTTCTTTTACACCACCTTGTTGATTTGATAATTCACAAATCACTCGTTCACCCTGCGCTCGCAATTGTTTAATTTTTTCTCGCTGCGCGGGATCATCATCGAGTGGCGCATAAATTGCTAAAACAGTTTGATTTGTTTTCGGTGAGATTTTTGCCAAGGCTTTTAAATCTAAACTAAAGCCCGTAGCAGGTCTTGAACGTCCAAACACTTGTCCGATCGTGTCGTAGCGTCCGCCGCGCGCAATTTCTCCGCCTTGACCTGAAATATAAGCTGCAAACACTGCGCCATTTTGATAACGATAACCACTCAGTGCTGCAAAATCATAATGTAGTTGAGTATTTGGATACTGCTTAGACACACGCACTGAAAGTTCGGCTACGTAGTCGATATATTCAAGCACCTTATTGCCACTATCTTTCAATAACTGCTTGGTAGTTACGATTACACTCTCATCACCACTTAAATCCATAAGTGATAAAAATATTTTGTGCCACTCATCTGATAATGAACATGTCTCAAGAAACTGTTCATATTCAGGTTGAGCTTTTTGTTGCAGCAAGGCCTGTAGTTGTTTTTGCTGAGCTTCAGTTAAACTCGCTTTCTCAACTAAAATAGTCAGTATTCCAACATGCCCTAAATCTAACAGCACATCTTCAATTCCTACTAAACACAAGGCTTCTAACATTAAACAAATGACTTCTACATCACTATCTAACCCCGCATGCCCATATAACTCTGCACCAACTTGCAAAGGACTACGTGTTAAATCACGACCATCTGGACGTGTATGTAATACGGTACCAAGATAGCAAAAGCGCGTAGGGGCTTCACGCTTCAACATATGTGCATCGATACGTGCAACTTGAGACGTCATGTCTGCACGCACACCCATCATTTTCCCCGTTAACTGATCGGTTAACTTAAAGGTTTGCAGATCAAGATCATCACTAGGGCCAATTAACAGAGAGTCCAAGTACTCAATCAAAGGCGGTATGACCAGCTCATACCCCCAGGTAGAAAACATATCGACTAACTCACGGCGATTTTTCTCCAGCCATGCGGATTCATCCGGCAGTGATTCCTCAATACCCTCGGGCAAAAGCCAAAGATCTTTACTCATGCTAATTTAAAATTCTTAATATATATAGAAAGACAATTCCTAACGTCATGCTTGCTAACCCAATCATGCGCAAAACCTGATCAGGCATTTGCACAAGTCGGGCTAAAGCTTGTCGGAATTTATCAGGTGCAAGAAATGGAATTATGCCCTCAAAAACTAAAACCAGCGCAATCGCAACCAGTAATTCATTCCACATAAAATCAGTTTAGCCAAATAAAATCTGAACAAATGACTATTGTTCAGATTTTTTAAAATAGCGGAAGAATTCGGAATCAGGTTCCATAATCAACACATCATTATTACTATTAAAAGTATTAATATAGGCTTTCAAACTTCTAGTGAAGCTATAAAATTCTTCATCTTGCGTAAAGGCTTGTGCATAAATTTCTGCAGATTTTGCATCACCATCACCGCGCACCTGTTCAGCTTCGTTATAAGCATTGGCGATGATTACAGTACGCTCTTTATCTGCTCTAGCACGAATCACTTCAGCCTGCTCTCGACCACGTGCTCGAAAATCTTTTGCAACACGATCCCGTTCAGCACGCATGTTTTTAAACACCGAGTCACTCACCGAATCTGGCAGGTCAATTTTGCTTACACGAACATCTACCACTTCGATGCCAAAGTTTTTAGCCTCTTCATTTGATTGAATCTGAATCACATCCATGATTTCTGCGCGCTCACCAGAAACTACTTCTTGAATTGTGCGTTTACCAAACTCATTTTTAAGACCATCCACCAAAATTAGTTCTAAACGTTGATTAGCTTTTGTTTCTATACCACTGGTAGCAAGATAATATTTCTCAACATCTTTAATTCGCCATTTAGCAAAGAAATCAACTTTTACATATTTCTTTTCATTGGTTGGAAATTCTGTTGGCGGTACATCCAGCGTTAAAATACGATTATCGTATTTTTCAATGACGTTCATGAAAGGAATTTTCAAATGTAAACCAGGCGGTATATTTGCTTTGTCGACCTTTCCAAACTTCAACTTAATGGCTGTTTCTCTTTGGTCTACCTGAAATGTAAACGAGAACAAACCAATAAGAGCTATAGCAATAATTGCTATTAATATTTTCGCATTCATCTTATCGGCCCTCACGCTCAGGCCGAAGGCCTGATCCTGTTTGATTACTCAACCCAAAATTTTCACTAGTAAGTGGATTACTTGAATTATTTTGAGAATTTGAACGTTGCTTCACAATTTGATCTAGCGGTAAATACATAATGTTATTACCACCCTCAACATCCATAAGCACTTTAGTGCTATTCGCATAAACAGACTCAACTGCTTCTATATATAAGCGTTCACGTGTTACCGCGGGGGCTTTTTTATATTCTGCTAAAAGTTTTAAGAAACGTTTTGCCTCACCTTCGGAATTTGCAATGGCGCGATCACGATATGCATCCGCTTCTTGTAAAAATCTTGCTGCTTCACCACGGGCTTGGGGAAGTATGCTATTTGCATACGCTTGAGCTTCTTTTATGTAGCGATCATAATCCTCACGAGACTTAATCGCATCGTCAAACGCTTCTTTAACTTGATCAGGAGGTAAAGATTTTTCTAAGTTCACTTTCTGAATAAAAATTCCTGACGCATAACTATCTAGAATTTCTTGTAGCAGTAGCCTCGTTGCAGTAGAAATTTGTGCACGACCTTCAAATAACACAAAATCAATGGTGCTCTTGCCCACGATCTCACGCAGTGCACTTTCCATTGCATCTTTAACGGTTTTATCCGGATCACGCACATTGAATATGTATTCTTTAGCATCGCCAATTTTATATTGTGCTTCCAGTGACACGCCAACGATATTCTCATCTTGTGTCAACATTGCAGTTTTGTTTGTAACTTCACGCACTTCATCAACGTTTACAATTTCAACTGTCTCAATCGGAAATGGTAGTTTCCAATTTAAGCCTGCACTGGTTATTTGTTTGAACTCACCAAACCTAAGTTCAACACCTCTTTCCGCCTGCTTAACAATATAGAAACCAAATCTGTCATATAGCCCCCAAATAGCTAAAACCGCTATCAGAGCAATCAACAGCACAGGCTTACCCGAACCTGTTGAACCAGAAGACGAACCTCCACCACTGCCAAAAATCCCACCGAATTTTTTAGTTATATTACGAAATACATCATCAAGATCAGGGGGGCCCTGATTGCCTGAATTCTGACCCCAAGGATCTTTATCTTTATCACCGCCTGGGCTATTCCAAGGCATAAGGCTCTCCAAATATGGTTACAGGTTAAAATTAATTAGACACGAACGTTGTATTCTATCAAGACAATAGAAAAAGTCAGCTTATAAGCTTGCTCTCTGAACAGATTCTTCTGAAATCTGATATTCCGTAAATTTTTTAAGTATATTTAGTGGAATTTCAGCCTCAATCTGCGAGCAGCCTTGATCATCCGTAAATTCTTGCAAAACTGCTCCTATGCTATATAGCTCACTGCGCAAGCCACCTTCAGCGGGCGGTAGGTGCAACCATATGCGCTTTACTTGATGTTCAAAATATTGTCGCAATGCCTCAACCAATAGATTTAGCCCATCACCATTTAAAGCCGACAACCAAACTTGCTTAATAATACCCTGGGAATCTAGATCAACATGAGGGAGCGTATTAATTTGGTCTATTTTGTTATAAACCATTATCTGCGGCACCTCCAAGGCATCAATCTGCTCTAACACCACCTGGACTTGCGCTATATTATTATCACGATGCGGGTCGCTGGCATCTACAACATGCAACAACACATCCGCTTCTTTAGTTTCTTGCAAAGTTGCATGAAAAGATTCGATTAAATCATGTGGTAAATCTTGTATAAACCCAACCGTATCCGCCAAGACAATATGCTGACCTTTCGAAATTTGCATACGTCGTAAAGTTGGATCCAAAGTGGCAAACAATTTGTCAGCAGAATATACGTTGGCATCTGTAAGATTATTAAACAACGTAGACTTTCCTGCGTTGGTATAGCCCACCACTGCAACTGTAGGGGTAGTCGCTTTTCTACGCGAGGCACGCCCTTGATCACGTTGCTTGCGTAGTTTTTCTAATCGTTTTGAAAGTTGCTTTATGCGCAATCTCAGCATGCGCCTATCTGACTCAAGTTGTTTTTCACCTGGTCCGCGCAAACCAATGCCGCCCTTTTGACGTTCTAAGTGACTCCAGCCACGCACTAAACGAGTGGATAAGTATTTCAACTGTGCAAGTTCGACCTGCAACTGCCCTTCATAAGATCGCGCGCGTTGCGCGAATATATCCAAAATCAAACCGGTACGGTCTAACACACGCTTCTCACAAATTTTTTCTAAGTTTCGCTCCTGACTTGGAGACAAAGAAAAATTAAATATGACGATATCAGCGTCTAATGAGTGTGCAAGAGAATGTATTTCATTTACTTTGCCGCTACCAATTAATAACTTTGCATCCGGAATACTACGTTGCACTTTTACGATAGTCGCAATCTCAGCTCCAGTTGAACGCACCAAATCCTTAAATTCATTTAGATCCTGATTGCCCTCAGCATTACTAAATTCAACATGCACGAGGATCGCACGCTGACCAAGATCGGGACGCTCAAACAAAGACGAATCCCGATGTAATTGTTAAGAAAGAGCGCAAGTTACTCAGGTTGCTCATCAGCCATTGGCATCTTCACCATGCGTGAAGGCACAATAGTTGAAATGGCATGCTTGTAAACCATTTGATTGACACTGTTTTTAAGTAGTACTACAAACTGATCGAATGAATCCACTTGACCTTGCAACTTAATTCCGTTCACTAAATATATTGATACAGGGACTTTTTCTTTTCGCAGAGCATTTAGAAAGGGTTCTTGTAAAGTTTGACCTTTTGACATTGCGATTAAACCTCTAGTTATTGTTATTTTTATTTTCCTAATGAGTATTCAACAATTCTGCTTGACTCTCACATTACACTATTAGTGTACCAGTTCAGCTACTAGTTCAGCTATGCCAAATAAGACCGTATTTGTTGATGTACATCATGAATATCAGGCTTTTCGGCAGAATTTACAGATAAGGATGACTCACTTCGCAACCAAGTCAACTGACGTTTGGCTAGCTGGCGCGTAGCGATAATTGCCTTTTCTCTCATCACAGTGACATCGTATTCCCCTGAAAAATGCTTCCATGCTTGCCTATAGCCTACCGAACGCATAGAAGGTAAATCTGCATGAAGCGTTTTGCCCTGATACAGCTTTTGCGCTTCCTCCAAAAAACCTTGCTCAAGCATTAGATCAAAACGCTGCTCAATAAGCTTATGCAAATGTGCACGATCTTCTGGAATCAGTGCCAGCTTTAATGCCTTAAAAGGTAACTCATTCTGTTCAGACTCGGAATGCCAATCACTTATCGGCGTCCCTGTAAGCTCATACACTTCCATCGCACGTTGAATGCGTTGCGGATCGTTTGGGTGAATTCGCTCAGCCGCTAACGGGTCTACCTCTGCAAGCCGAGCATGCACATACTCCCAACCTTTTTCTTCCGCTAAATCACTAATCTTTTTTCTAATCTCTAAATCAGCGCTGGGCATTTTAGAAAGACCACGCAAAAGCGCGCCAAAATATAGCAACGTGCCACCCACCAGAAGTGGAATTTTATTATTATCATGTGATTCTTTTATTATATGTAAAGCATCATCACGAAAATTAGCTGCAGAATAATGTTGATTTGGCTCTAAAATATCAACCAAGTGGTGTGGATATTTTTTTAAAGTATCTGCATCCGGTTTCGCAGACCCAATATCCAAACCTTTATATACCATTACCGAATCCACACTAATAATTTCACAAGGAAATTCATCTGCAATGGAAAACGCCAGGTCTGTCTTACCGCTAGCGGTAGGACCCATTAAAAATATTACGGGAGAGTCTAACAACGGAAAATTAGTATTTAATTACTGGCCGCGCTTAAATAATTTGTCTAGTTGATCAATGCTAAGCTGCACCCAAGTCGGACGACCATGATTGCATTGCGCACTTCTTTCCGTGGCTTCCATTTCTCGCAACAAGGCATTCATTTCAGCAATATTCAACTTCCGATGCGCGCGCACTGAGCCGTAACAAGCCATAGTAGATAATAATTCGTTATTGGCCTGTTCTAATTTCTCAGAAGTTCCAAATACATTTAAGTCTGCCAACACATCAAGCACCAACTTATTTACATCCGCTTGTTGCAATAGTGACGGAATTTCACGCACCACAATACTATCTTCACCAAAACGCTCAACATGAAAACCATATTTCAAAAAATCATCACTATACTGCTCTGCAAGCGCAGCTTCTTGCGGACTAACATTTATTGTTAGCGGCACTAATAATGGTTGAGTCGCCAAATCACCTTGTTGATACGAAGCCTTTAGTTTTTCATACACAATGCGTTCATGTGCAGCATGCATATCGACAACCACTAAACCATTAGCATTTTGCGCAAGAATATAAATGCCATGTAGTTGCTCAATCGCGTAACCCAATGGCGGCGCATCTTCAGTGGTATGTGCTTCTTCGGCTGGAGTTTTTAGTAGTAAGTCGTATTCATTTATAGTCTGGGCACTATAATTATGTCCTGTTTCACGGACACGCGACTGGGCTGAGCCACTTTGTGGCGGATAAGAACTATTGGTTAAAGCACTTTGGTTTTGCGCAGCACGAATATAATCATCGACGATTTCACGATACTGCTCAGCACCTTGTTGCTCCTGCTTAGGCATCGTTTCCGCAATCGCTTTACCCACTGTATGACGAATAAAATCGTGCACATATCGACTTTGACGAAAACGTACTTCATGTTTAGTAGGGTGTGCATTTACATCAACTTGCGAAGGATCCATCTCTAGAAATAAAACAAATACAGGAAAGCGACCATGATAAAGCACATCTTTATAGGCCAGTTTAATGGCATGCGCGACAACCTTATCGCGTATCGCACGCCCATTCACATAAAAGTATTGTAGATCTGCCTGGCTTCGTGAAAATGTTGGCAAACTAATCCAACCTTTAACCTGGATATCGGTTGCAGAATTTTCTAGATAGATGCTTTGACCGGCAAACGGTTTGCCAGTTATCTGGCCTACGCGATCAGATCCATCACTTAAAAAATCACATGCATTAATTTCCAAAAAGCTTCGATCATTATGTTTAGCTATTAAGGATACATCAAATCGACTTAATGCAATTTTACGCAAAACGTTGTCACAATGTTTTAACTCGGTTTTTTCTGTTCGTAAGAATTTTTTCCGTGCAGGAATATTGAAAAACAAATCTTTTACTTCAACCGTAGTACCCCGCATTTGACGCACAGGTTCAACCTCTTCTGCAAATTCTCTGCCGTCGGTGCTTATCACCCAACCCGCATTACCTTCTTCACAATTATTAGAAGCCAAACGGAATCTTGATACTGACGCAATGCTAGGCAACGCTTCTCCACGAAAACCCAAGGTCGCAATATGTTCAAGATCGTCCATATTTTTTATCTTGCTGGTTGCATGACGCTGAACCGCTAAGAGCAATTCATCTTTAACAATTCCGACGCCATTATCACTAACACGAATAGATTGCATACCACCTTGTTCTAACTCAACAACAATTCTTGATGCACCTGCATCAAGTGCGTTCTCCAGCAGCTCCTTTAATACCGATGCTGGACGCTCAATCACCTCACCCGCAGCAATTTGATTTACTAGCTGAGGTGGCAACTGTTGAATAGAACTCATAATATTTAGCTAAGAAATGGGATTAAGAAATAAGATAGGGCTCTTCATCGTCTAGCCCCAACATTTGTCGAAAACCGGAAAGTCCGTACGATATAAATTCTTCACGATCACTCCAAGTATCGGACTGATCGATAACCGCACCGGATGATTGTTCGTCCATCTGAGTTGCGAACACTCTAATAATATGTGTGCCATTTGCTAATAAATCTGATGGCGCCTTTTCACATGTAATATAAATTTCAGGCTCATTGTGCCCATCTTTGAGGCCCGCTAGCAAATAGCTGTATTCAATTTCATTCTCAGATTCAATTTCTTCAAGCACAACAATTGTATATGCGCCAAACTTATAGCGTTGCTTTGGAATTGCGGTGGAAATGTTTGGTTTTTGCATAAATATTCAGGGTTGTCATGCTAGGATAATGCAAAATTATCCAATAAATATAGAAATAATCCTATAGCGTTTTTTGAATAGCACTTTCCTTTCATGGCAAAAAAACTTTTACAACTCTTTCCTCAATCATTGGAAATGCATGAACTGAAGAATTTATATCTATACAAACAAGGTTGGTATTCCGCGAACACAGAACAACCCATTGTTGCGGCAAATTTTCTCAGCAGTCTTGATGGACGTATTGCCATCAGTCCTGATGCAAATGCGAGCGCTGAATTGCCAAAATCATTGACCAGCCTAGAAGACTTTCGACTATTTCTTGAACTGCATGCACAAGCAGATTGCTTAATCACACATGGCGGCTATATGCGCTCACTAGCTGAACAAAAACTGGGCAATATATTACAATTGCCCAACACCAGAGATTGTGAAGATTTATACAACTGGCGCGCACTGCAAGGGCTTTCACCACATCCCGCATTGGTAATTGCTAGCGCAAGCCTAGACTTTCCAATACACCCTTCTTTGAAAGAACATAGCCAGCAAGTCTACATCGCTACAGGACAGCAAACAGATTCCGACAAAATTAAAAAATGGCAGGATGATGGCTATGAAGTACTCATTACTGGAAAATCAGAGACAGTAGAAGGTAAACCATTAATTGAGACGCTCGCAAACAAGAACTATAAGCACATTTATTTAATTGCTGGTCCAAAAATGTTACACACCATGATTAACGATCAACAATTAAACAAACTTTATCTGAGCTATTCACATCAAATACTAGGTGGTAATTTTTTTAGAACTAAAATAGATGGCCCTGCTCTAAACACACCCAAGCTAGAATTAAATGCATTATTTTATGATGAATCTTCAGAAAATATGCACGGACAATTTTTTAGCAGTTACACCTGCAACTACAATAAAAATTAGGAACCCCCATGATTGAATTATTTGCCGAATACGGATTATTTTTAGCCAAAGCTATTACCATTCTTGTATTTATCTTTGTACTTATATTGTTGATTTTTTCATTCTCAAAAAAAGCACGCGGCGATGATCATTTTGAAATTATCCATCTGAATAAAAAGTACAAAAACATGGCAGACATTCTGCGATTTTCTTTGTTAACTAAAAAAGATCTAAAAAAAGCCAAAAAAGAAAACAAGAAAGAAAATAAAAAAGAACGCAAACAAGAAAAGAAAACTCCAGACACCAACAAAAAACGTATTTTTGTACTTAACTTTCTTGGAAACATCAAAGCTACCGCAGTGCGTCATCTTCGCAAAGAAATCACAGCAATATTATCCGTTGCCTCTAGCGATAATGAGGTAGTAGTTTGCTTAGAAAACGCCGGTGGTTTAGTACATGAACACGGCTTCGCATCCTCTCAGTTATTGCGCATTAAGCAAAAAGGTATTCCGCTCACCATTGCAGTAGATAAAGTTGCTGCCAGCGGCGGTTACATGATGGCTTGTGTGGCCGACAAAATTATTGCTGCACCGTTTGCCGTTGTGGGCTCTATTGGTGTGATCGCACAACTACCCAACTTTAATCGCTTGCTGGACAAACATGGTGTGGACTTTGAACTTATGAAAGCCGGTGAACTTAAACGCACCGTCACCATGTTTGGCAAAAACACTGACGAAGACCGTGCACACTTTAATGAACAATTAGAAGATACACACGATTTATTTAAAGATTTTGTAAAAGAAAACAGGCCTGTTTTGGAAATGGACAAAGTAGCGACTGGCGAACATTGGCTAGCTACGCGTGGAATCGAATTAAAACTGGTTGATGAATTGCTCACCAGTGATGACTACTTACTAGAAGCAAGTAAAGACGCAGAAATTTACGAAATCTCCTACACCGTTCCAAAAACTATCAGCGAACGGATCGCAACATCCGTGCAAATGAGTGTAGATAAATTATTTTTTTCTTGGTGGCAGAAAGAACAAGATTCAAAATTGTTCAGTTAAATGTTAAACCTAATAATGTCTGCTTACGATCCAGAGTAAGTACATGAATGTACGCATAGAAGAAGCATCAGTGCGCTCAAGTGCCAGCTGTAACCGTAGCTGGAATCTTCAATACTTGCCCAACACGTAACATATCAGAACGCAAACTATTAACTTTACGTAAATTAACCAAGCTCACATGGTAACGAATGGCAATGCCTGACAAAGTATCACCAGATTTAACTTTGTATGTAGTTAACGGAACAGTATTTTGCATATTCGCCATAATGGCATCGGCTGGCGCATGATCTTTAGCATAACGACGCAAACCTTTAAAGATCGCAGTTGCTAATTTTTGTTGGTGTTGTGCTGTTTTTAAACGCTTTTCTTCTTGTGGATTAGATATAAACGCTGTCTCCACTAAAACTGATGGGATGTCTGGTGATTTCAACACTGCAAAGCCTGCTTGCTCCACTTTATCTCGAAGAATATTACCCACTTGACCAAGCTCTTTAAGAATATCTTCTGCTAAATCAATACTGGCATCAATCGTTGCAGTTTGCGATAAATCTACCAGCACAGATTTCAGTACATCATCTTTGTTTTCCAAACTGACACCGCCAATTTTATCGGATTCATTTTCTCGTTTCGCTAAAATGCGCGCCGCTTCACTGGTAGCGCCATGTTGTGACAAAACATACACCGACGAACCTTTCGCGCGACGATTAACCGCAGCATCCGCATGAATAGATATAAATATATCGGCATTAAGTTTACTGGCTTTTTGAATGCGCCCTCTTAATGGCACATAGGTATCACCACTACGAATTAAAAGTGCACGCATGCCAGGCTCTTTATCAATAAGCTTTTTTAATCTTTTTGAAATTGCTAATACAATATCTTTTTCACGTGTACCGGCACGACCTATAGCACCTGGATCTTTCCCTCCATGACCTGCATCTAAGGCCACTACAATATCTCGAAAACTTGCCGGCGCATCTTGCATCGCAATTACTGGCTCTACTCTAGGTTTTGGATTCTCGCTTGTAGCCGCTTTAGCATTTGCGGCCGACGCAATATCTGTTGCAGCAGTTAAATCAATTACTAGGCGATAAGTTTTTCCACTAGAAGGCGGTAACAAGAAACTTTTTGGTGAAACCCTTGAATTTAGATCAAAAACTACACGTAATTTTTCACTAGTCTTTTGCGCATAACGTAAATCTTTAACTAAGGTGCCTCCAATGCGCCCCCTTTTGAGCTTTCCATTGGCATCGCACTGTTCAATATCTAGCACCACGCGATTAGGGTTTTGCAGAACAAATACACTGTGCTTAACCGGTGAAGTTAAATCGAAAACCACACGAGTTTCGGTTGCACGATCCGCAAATCGAACTTCGTTTATTTTGGCTATATTAGTCGCCGAGAAAGTCGAATAACTAACCAGCAATAAAAGGAATAATGAAATATAGGCGACAAGCTTTAGCTGATTTACACCAGCGCTCGCTGATTGAGGTGGTTTTGTAGCCAATGATGAACGCTGTTGCACGAGAAGCTGTAGTCCTTACAACAAGAAACAGAATCGAAAGTGTGACAAATCTAGAAAAAATTGCAAGCAATAACTCCAATGAAACTAATGACCTATGCCTATTTATTAGAGCCTGGTCTCATAATTTGTCAATAATCATCTGACCTTTGGTAGAATTTGCTTGGTAATCAACATCCCGTGACTCCCCGTGATACTCAAGGCTGATCACTAGATCGGCTTCAGGCAACCCTGCACCCCCTCTTTCAGGCCATTCAATCAGACACATTACATCGACTTCTCCGACAAGATCACGGATGCCAATGTACTCTAATTCAAGCGGGTCTTTTAAACGATACAAATCAAAATGGTATAGACGTGCACTCTCTAAGTCATAGGTTTCAACAAGCGTGAAGGTTGGACTTTTTACATTACCACTGTACCCAAGCTTATTGATAAAACCACGTGCAAACGTGGTTTTGCCACTCCCCAACTCACCCTGCAAATGAATGTTTAGAGGCGGCTGGCAAAATTTTGCAAGCTTTGCAGCAAATTCTAAGGTGGCTGCTTCGCCGATTAGCTTAGTCATTTTCTAAATTAAGAATTAATTAATTTTCTCAGAGGAACAAATAAATCACTCGCCAACATTCCACGCATTCCATCTTCTGCTGCGAGATCAGCACTTTGCGCATGCAGTTGTACCCCAAAACATGCAGCATCATAGGCACTCAAATCTTGTGCAAGTAATCCTGCAATAATTCCTGTTAGCACATCTCCCATTCCACCACTCGCCATACCAGGATTTCCAGCTGTGCAAATCGATGTTTCATTTTCATTTGCAATCCCACTTGTAACCAAGGTTCCACTGCCTTTTAAAACTGCTACCCCACCATATTGATTTTGCAAAGTCTGAGAAGAGTTCAACCGATTTTTCTGAATTTTTTTAGTAGTACTATTTAATAAACGTGCAGCTTCACCTGGATGAGGTGTAAGTACCCAAGATTCTTTTTGCAAAGGCTCGCCCGCTAGAAGGTTAAGCGCATCGGCATCCACAACCATAGGAATATCAAATTCCAATACACGCGAAAATAATTTTTTAGCCCAAGCGTCTTGCCCTAAACCTGGCCCAATGGCCACCACTGTCGCCTGCTTCAACAGTGGGTTTAATTCTTTTATAGAGGCAACACCATGCATCATAATTTCTCTACAAGACTGCAACGCAGTATTTGCATGCTGCGGAAGCGTTGCAACAGAAACTAAACCGCTACCCGTTCTTGCCGCAGCTTCCGCAGCCAACATCACCGATCCTGCCATCCCTGCGTTTCCACCAATAACCAACACATGGCCATAATCACCTTTGTGCGCATCGACATCACGTTTTCCAAGCACAGCGTGCAGATCACTTAATTGAATAGACTTGCAGATAGGTTGGCAGGTAGATGACATAGATTGATAAACTTCTTTTGGTATTTGCAAATGATTAAAAATTATTTTACCTGAATACTCTCGCCCTGATGCGGTTAATAAACCCAACTTCATCCCTACAAAAGTAACCGTGCTGTCTGCTTGTATCGCAACACCTAATGGGCAACCGTTATTTGCATCCAATCCAGATGGAACATCTACACTAAGAATAGGAGCAGTATGTTGATTGGCTAATTCTATAGCCGTTGCATAATCTCCTTTAACTATTCGAGTCAATCCTGTCCCCAGCAAGGCATCTACAATAACGTCACAGCCAGAGAACTCATGCTCATCAAAAGCAGTACAAAACCCATTATTTTCAACAAACATATCATGGGCTTTTTTGGCATCGCCCTGTAATTTGGCATGATCTCCAACCTGAATTACTTTTGTTTTAAGATTTGCAGCTAGCGCAATACTGGCAATTACATATCCATCACCACCATTATTACCCGTACCTGCCAACACAATGATATGGTTCGCATTTGGCCATGCTAGTTGAATTTCACGAAACGCAGCTTCAGCGGCCCGTCGCATTAAGCTAAAACTGGGTATATTAAATTCTTCGATTGCAGTGCGATCTAATTCCCGCACTTGCTCAGTAAGATAAACATCTTTTACAAAATCACTCATAAGCAAAGTATATCTAAGCCCTAAATGAATAGCTCCACTACAGATTTCTCAAAACTCGCGCAAGACATAAGAGCTTGGAGCATTGAACTTGGCTTTGATGAAGTTGGAATTACCAATACTGAATTGAGTGAACACGAAACTCATCTTATGAATTGGTTAGCAGCTGGTTATCAAGGTGAAATGCAGTACATGGATAAGCACGGAACAAAACGCTCACAACCTGAAAAACTGATCCCAGGAACCATCCGCATAATCTCTACTCGTATAAATTACCAAACACCTGATGCCGCAGATGAAGAAGATGTATTAAACAACCATGAACTAGCTTATATCTCTAGATATGCACTAGGCCGCGATTATCACAAAGTGATTCGCAAACGTTTGCAAAAACTCGCTGATAAAATTGCCAAAGAAGTTGGCCCATTTGGTTACCGTGCATTTGTTGACAGCGCACCCGTATTAGAAAAAGCCCTGGCGGAAAAAGCAGGACTCGGCTGGATTGGTAAACACACTAATTTAATTAACCGCGAATGCGGTTCATGGTTTTTCTTAGGTGAACTGTATACCGACCTGCCCTTGCCCATAGATTCACCCGTTGAAAATCATTGTGGCACGTGTAACAAATGTATTGAAATTTGCCCTACACAAGCCATTATTGCGCCTTATAAATTAGACGCTCGCCGCTGCATTTCTTACCACACAATAGAGCTTAGAGAATCAATTCCTATTGAATTTAGAAAAGCCATGGGTAATCGCATTTATGGCTGCGATGACTGCCAATTATATTGCCCCTGGAATCGCTTTGAGCAAAAAAGCGAACTAGCAGACTTTGCAGTACGAAATAATTTAGATGCGCCAGAACTTATAAGCTTATTTAGCTGGAGCGAAGAAGAATTTTTAAAGAATACTGAAGGATCCGCTATTCGACGCATTGGTTATGAATGCTGGTTAAGAAATATTGCCGTCGCACTGGGCAATGCACCTAGCAGCTCAAAAATCAATACTGCTTTGCAAGAAAAACAGAGCCACCCAAGTGAATTAGTACGTGAACACGTTGCATGGGCAATAGAACAACACCATTTAAATTAGCTATTTATTCTGCTTATAAAAATCAATCAGCCCAATAGTTGATGAATCCTCATCAGTAACTAAACCATTATTTTTGATTTTATCTAACAAATTATTTGCAGTGCGTTTGCCCAGCTCAACACCCATTTGATCAAATGAATTAATATTTAATAGAGCGCCATGTACAAATGTTTTGTGTTCATACATAGCTATTAGTAGGCCTATCGAATAGGGGTTCAATTCGGTTAAAAATATAGTATTGCTGACTCGATTACCTGGAAAAACTTTATGCTCTGCATACTTCGCGGGCCCTATTGCTTCGAGAGTCTGTCCCTGCATTAAGGCCTGAGTTTGGCCAATCATATTGGCTAATAGCATGTCGTGCTGCACGTGGTTATCATGCCCAGGCTTAGCAACCCCTATAAAATCACAACTCAATTGATGCGTTCCCTGATGCAACAACTGAAAAAAACTATGTTGCGCGTTGGTGCCCACATCCCCAAACACAATTGGTGAACTTGGAACATTTAAAACATTACCCTCTCGATCAACAGACTTTCCATTACTCTCCATCACCAATTGCTGCAAATAAGCAGGCAGTAATTTCAGCCTTACGTCATAAGGCAAAATCACATGAGCTTGAGCTTCAAGAAAGATTTGATTCCAAACCTCCAGTAATGCCATTAAAACAGGGATGTTTTTATCTGTAGGAGCATTTATAAAATGCTCATCCATTGCATGCGCGCCCTTCAACAAATTTTTAAAAGCACCCATTCCTACTGATAGCACTATAGATAAACCAACCGCAGACCATAACGAATACCTGCCACCAATTTCATCCCACATTGGAAATATATTTTCTTCTGCTATACCAAACTTTCGTGCATTTTCAACATTAGCTGTCACCGCAACGAAGTGGTCTTCATTTTTTAGATTTTCACTTTTTAATAACCAATTTCTTGCAGTTTTTGCATTGGTAAGTGTTTCTTGCGTAGTAAAACTCTTAGAAGTAACGATAAAGAGCGTATTCTCAGGATTCAGTTTATTCAATACGCGGTTAATTTCTTCAGCATCCACATTCGCTACAAAATGAACACTTAAATTGGGCTTAGATATTTCCTGCAATGCATCGCAAACAAACAATGGCCCGAGATGGGAGCCTCCGATACCAATATTTACAATATCTGTAATATTAGACCGATCAACTTTTTCTACAAAAGCCTCAATAAGCAATAGGATGGCAACTTGTTTTTTTGTTAACGCTGAATTTTGGTTTTCTAAGTTGCGTAATGCTGTGTGCTGGACTGCTCGATCTTCAGTTGAGTTTATTTTTTCTCCAGAAAACATTTTTTCTCGACATGCATGCACATCGCATTCATCAAATAGCGCAACAAGTTTTTCAATGGTTACTGAATTAATGCGATTTTTTGAATAATCAAGCAGCAGGCCATCAAACTGGACAGAAAAAGTGGAGAAACGATTTGTATCTTGCGCAAACATATCTCGCATGTTGTGAGATTTTGTTTCCTCAAAATGTGAAGCAAGCGCTTGGTAGGATGATAATTGTGTTATTGAGTCACGCATAGTGATTTTAATATCGCACAAAAAATAAAGGCGCTAATTAAAGCGCCTTTATCTGAAATTTTTTTTAAGCGTTAAGAATCGTCATTTGATACGCGCTTAAATTGTATAAGTTGTGTAAGTTTTACACCAAATACATCTAGCTGCGCCCATACTGCAAGAATAAACGTTAACACTACACAAATTACTACTAACACCCACATATCTATCTCCTTAACTAATAAATATTCTTTTGCAAAGTATACTGAATTAGCGCTTCGGTAACAGTAAGTTGTCGATTAAGCGCGCTTTCCCTAACCATGCTGCCACTAAAATTACAATAAAATCAGTACTATAGCTTGCAGGCTCCATGTCTTTAGCATTCCTGATTGCTACATAATCTGGTTGAAATCCAGCCTTCATAAGGTGGCTCATTGCCTGCTTTTCAATTTCAGCAAAATCTTGAGACCCTGATTCAATTTGGGTTTTAACTTCTAACAATGCCTCATGAATTTGTTTGGCTTGTGCTCTTTCGTTTACATTTAGATATGAATTACGAGAACTATAAGCAAGTCCATCCTCTTCACGTTGAGTAGGGACTTGCTCAATCAGAATTGGAAAACTCATATCTTGAACTAAACGTTTAATGATAATCAGTTGCTGATAATCTTTTTCTCCAAACACCGCCACATCTGGACGGATCATGTGAAATAGTCTCGCCACCACTTCAGCGATGCCATCAAAAAAGCCTGGTCGATATTTACCGCATAACTGATCATTAAGTGGATACTTGGGTATAGCTTGCTGGGGTTTATGCACTGCTGCATACACCTCTTCATGTTCCGGCATAAATACTAGATCTACATTTTCAACTTGTAATGCCGCAAGATCTTGCTCAGGTGTGCGAGGATATACTTTTAAATCTTCACTGCGATCAAACTGCAGCGCATTAACAAATATACTACATATCACTTTGTCTCCACAGCGATGTGCATGCTTCATTAACGTTAAATGGCCTGCATGCAAGTTACCCATAGTAGGCACCAACACAACTTTATTACCCAGATTCTTCCATTTATTAATATGCTGACGTAATTCAGCAACGGTGGTTACAGTTTGCATACAGGAAATTTAAAAAATGAAATGTATTAAGCAGGAAACTTAAGATTTTTCACGTCTTGCACATAGTTTACGACTGCGCTTTGTATATCTTCCGCCTCTGCAAGAAAGTTTTTTGCAAATTTAGGAGTCACGCCATGCGTAATACCGATCACATCATGCAGTACCAGTATTTGGCCATCACATTGTGAACCGGCACCAATGCCAATTACCGGAATGGAAGACTGTTGAGTAATTTTTTGCGCTAAGGCATCTGGTACACATTCCAACAATAACATATCTGCACCCGCCGCCTGTAAACTTTGCGCGCTTTGATACAGTTCATTTGCACTGGCTTCATCTTTACCTTGCATGGCATATCCACCCAACTTATGAATATATTGCGGTCGTAAACCTAAATGCGCACAAATTGGAATACCACATTCACTGAGCTCTTGCACAATACTAACTTGGCGGCTGGATGCTTCTAGTTTCACCATTTGCGCACCACCTAACTGAATTAGATCAGTGGCATTTGCTAGAGCTTGCTCTACATTGGTGTAAGACATAAAGGGCATATCTGCAATCAAGAAAGCCTGTTTAGCTGCGCTACTTACACATTGGCTATGATAGATCATATCTTCCATAGTCACTGATACCGTACTGTCTCGTCCCTGCACGACCATCCCAAGAGAATCCCCTACAAGAATAATATCCATCCCAGCCTGATCCAGTATGGAAGCAAAACTCGCATCATAAGCGGTGAGACAGGCAATTTTTTCACCACTAGCCTTCATAGCATGCAAGCGAGTAAGCGTTATATTTTTGTTTGGTTTATGGATGCTCATTTTAAACTTACAAATGGTTTAACTTACAAATGGTAGCGGATTAAAGTATCGCTTACCCGCATCTGTATTTAAAATCTCACCCAACAACTGCTCATAGTCTTGATCGTTATTAATAAAATCAATATCACTTGCATTAACAATTAAACATGGTGCGCCGTCATAATCGTAAAAGAATTTTGCATAAGCCTCATTCAACTGCTCTAGATACGCCGTTTCAACTAATCGTTCATAACCGCGTCCGCGTTTACGTATACGCTGTAACAAAATTTCTACTGGGGCTTGCAAGTACACCACCAAGTCGGGCTTTGGAGCATCGATCGTTAAGTGCGAGTAGATTTGCTCATACAATTCATATTCACTTGCATTCAATGTTACTTGCGCGAATAAACGATCTTTTTCAATTAGGAAATCTGCAACTCTTACCGGCGAAAAAATATCGGCTTGCTTAAATTCTTGAAGCTGCTTGGTGCGTTGCAATAAAAAATACAATTGAGTTGAAAGTGCAGCCTCACGAGGGTTTTGATAAAAACGTTCCAAAAACGGATTGTCATCTACGTGCTCCAACAACAAAGTTGAACCAAATTCATCCGATAGGCGCTGCGCCAAACTGGTTTTACCCACACCAATGGGGCCCTCTACAACAATATATTTAAGATTATGCTTGATCATTTTGGTTATTTATTCTTGATAGCTCATAGGGCGGCAACTGCGCAATCAAATCCTCAACCGGTCCCTTACCCGGAATAATGAGGTCCGCTTGCAGCTCTTGTAAAGGAATAAGTACAAATTCTCGTTCCGCCACACCGTAATGTGGGATTTGCAGAGTTTTAGTATCCATTTGTAGATCACCAAATAGAATAATATCTAAATCCAAGGTCCTTGGCCCCCAGCGTTGATCTTTTCTTTGTCTTTGGTGCGCCTGCTCAATGCCCTGTAGCTCAATTAACAAACTTTCTGGCGGCAGACTCGTTGAAATCTTCGCTACAGCATTTACATAGTCAGGCTGATCTGACGGCCCCATTGGCTTGCTCACATACAAACCTGAAGCCTTCATCAAATGAGTATCCGATATAGAATCTAGCTCCTGCAATGCACGGGTAACTTGTTCTTGAGGGTCTGATAAATTACTACCCAAACCTATATAGGCATCTACCGTTTGCATCACACTATTTTGATCGTGGCGTTTAAAAACTATCTAAAGCTTAGTGATAGGTTTTCTTTTTAGAACGGCCAGATTTCGTATTTGACCCAGACTGATTAGATTTTTTTTGTTGCGCGTGTATCATTTTCTTGCGTGTAGCATCATCGACATCTTGAAACACTGTCCACCATTCACACAACTCCTCTACTGGCTCACCCGCACTGGCTCGCAAACATAGGAAATCATATGCAGCACGAAATCGATCATGCTCGTAAAGTTTATATACTAGTTTGCCACGACGACGATAAAAACGATGTTGCAGATTCCATATATCGCGCATTGAATAAGAAAAACGCTTAGGAATAGAAGTGTAAGGAAGTTGCGAAAGAATCGTGTCTTTTATTGACGCATCATGAGCTACTTGAGGAGAAAGACCATCCAATTCTAATTGCTTGCTCAGCTTGCACATAGGCCCCCATAAAAACACAGCATACAAAAAAGCAGGGGTAACCGATTTTCCTGAACGTATGCGGTCATCGGTATTTTCTAATGCTATTTTAACCAAATTAGTAAACGAATTAGCACCTTGATCTAACACTTGCTCCGTTAACGGGAACATATGGCGAAATAAATCGAAGTCACGCAAGCCTTGATAGGTTTGCAACGCGAAGCCGCCATGAAACAGTTTAATCATCTCATCAAACAACCGCGCTGAAGGTACTTCAGACAATAAACAGCCTAAGCGTATAATGGCATCTTTAGCGCTCTCTTCAATTTCAAAATTTAATTTTGTAGCCAATCTTACCGCACGCAACATACGTACTGGGTCTTCGCGAAAACGCAGATCAGGGTCTCCGATAACGCGCAATACTTTTGCATCGACATCTTGCAGACCCTCTACTAAATCCAGGATTTGATCTTTCTCAGAATCGTAAAACAATGCATTAACCGTAAAGTCACGTCGAAATGCATCTTCTTCAATACTGCCAAAAGTATTATCTGCAATGATACGTCCTTGTGTATTTACACTAGCCGTATTAGCAGCACGAAATGTTGCTACTTCAGTAAAGCCACCTTCGAAGTAAACATGCACAATGCGAAATCGCCGACCTATTATTCGACTATGCTCAAATAGTTCGCGCACGTTCTCTGGGGTGGCATCTGTGGCAATATCAAAGTCTTTAGGGTGAAGATTTAGCAGCAAATCGCGAACACCACCACCTACGATATAGGCCTTAAATCCGGCTGCATGCAATTGGGAAATTACATCCAAAGCACCTTCGCAGATCAAGCTCGAATCAATCGAAGGCTCACCCAACCTGTTCATTGAGGTTTTATTGTGATTTTGATCTAAATCCTTCATGCGCTATTTAGTCTTTCAAATGGAATAAAATTATCAGTAATATCTTTAACTTATCATAGCATTTTTAACCATTACCTTGATTCAAAAGGAAATTAAAATGAGGCAAATCTGCTCACTTTCCAGTCATTCCAGATACATATTTTGTCAAAAAAACCACACAATTTACTTTGTAATTGTGAATAAAAAATTACCCCAACGACATACCAACTTAACACTCAACATGTTAAAATTTCTACCTAGAATTTCAACATCTAGTCTTTGAGGTACGTCGATGACACAACTTGTAGATAACGCTAGTCTTCCCAGTTTTAACGAACAGAGGATTTCTCCGGTAATTTTACTCGCAACCTGGCTGTTTTTAGGTCTTGCCACCTATGGCTATGCAATGTTCAAAATATGGGCGCCACAGCTAACTCAGTCATTACTAATTATTACGTAACGTAACCTCAGCTTGATGCGTTACCCGTAACATGCACATGAGTTTTTATTCGTGTGAGGTAGTCGTTACGCTTCAACTAAAAATAACAACATGAATTCTGAACACATCAATGAACGAAGGGCACTAGACGATCGTCGTAAAACGGAAAGTGAACCACCCTTTCCGTTTTTTGATAGCGAGCAAACTTTAGTTCGTGAAAACAGGCGAAGAACACCTGACAGAAGAATCAATAATATTCAAATAGACCGCAATAACGAAGAGTCTACAAAAGAAGCTACCAGACTATTTCTTTGGCATAAAGAAGCAGTCTGTGAATTATTTCCCGGCACAAACGAAATTATTGTGGGTCGTGCACAAGCTTGTGAACTGATTTTTCAAAACCGCTACACTTCTCGCCACCACGCAAGATTTAAGTTTGAAAATGGTGAATTCACCATTACCGACCACAGCACCAATGGCACTTATATTAAAAACGAAGAAGGTGAGATGTTTTTAATGGGTGAAAAAATGGAACTACATGGTAGCGGTATCGTAAGCTTAGGCACCCCAATTGAATACGTTGAAAAAGACGTTATTCACTACTTCTGCCCATAATTTATTCCAAGCGATCTAGATTTAAATAAATCTTCAAACGACCAATCTAGCCGCACCCCCTCCACATAACCTCTGCAAATTGTTGAATGGCTAAAATTAAGCTATTTCTCGCTTCATTAATCGGTAGATTTCTACCATCTGGCTGGAGAATAGTCTTAAGGTATTCAAAGTGTTAGCTATTTCCGCATACTTTGACATTCATTAGTTTATCCTCCTTTTTTATGAAAGAACGCAGAAATCAAGAACGTCGTCGTTGGGGCAGAAAAGTCACTTATCCATTCATTGATAGTGAAGGCGTACTCGTTACCAAAAACCGCCGCCGAAAGATTGATCGTAGAGATGATCTCCCTGAGGAAGATCAAGCAGCACAGGAAGAAGAAACTCAATCTTCCGTTGCTGGCAAGTCTAAACAAGAAAATAAAAATACTTCGCTAGACATTAGCGAATCAAAAGTAATGGAATTGGAAGAAGCATTACAGGATGAAAGCAAGCCTGAATCAAGCATAGCGGCATCTATAAAAGATTTAGAAGAAGAGATACTAGATGCAACCAATATAGAAGCTGTTTCTAAAGAGAAATTTGAAGCAGCAAGTAAAGAAAATGCACCTGCAGAAAAACAAATAGCCAAACCCAAAATAGTTGAAAAGCCTGCCGAGCTTCCAGAGATTGATACAACCGCTAATGGGAAATCAAATGGAAAAGATAAGGGTGTAACGATTGAGCTATTAATAAAAGGTAAAAAGCATGTGCTCACAACAGACAAAGACACCTGCAAAGTAGGACGTGACCCTAGTTGCGATATTATCATTCAGAACAAATTCGTTTCTCGAATGCATGCACAGATAATTTTGAAAGATGGAAAGTTCTTAGTTGAAGACAGTAGCTTCAATGGCACTTATATCGAATTTAGTAACGGCCAGAAAATCCACGTCTCAAAAGACGAGCAAACCCTCGTGGCTAACGGTTTAATGAGCATGGGCAAACCTGTGGACGACAAATCCAAATCCGTTATTGAATTCAAGATCAGCCAATAAATTTCTCTTTCGCAAAAATAATCTAGTTACCTAATTCATGGATAGTCAGCTATTCATAAAATACATGAATTTACACAAACTCAGTGCTTCCCGCTGACTTTGCGTATTTCACGCCGTTGGTGTTTATCTGGCTTGCCGTGAGACTTCGGCATGCTGGCATTTAATAATTTTCGTTGTTCAGTCCTAAGCTCACGCTCTTGTATGCTTTGTGGTGTTTCTTCATAAAGCAGCTGCGCGGCTTTGGCTGGGCCACGTTTGTCATTTAGTGCGACTATTTTTACAACTGAATGTATTTGACCGCGGGTAATTTCAAGCTGGTCTCCCGCTTGTACGGGTCGAGATGATTTCACGCGTTGGTCATTTACATGCACTTTGCCACCATTCACTGCATCGGCTGCAATAGCGCGTGTTTTAAAAAACCGTGCTGCCCAAAGCCATTTATCTACACGGACTTTTTGTGGAATATTCTTATCTTCAGGCATAGGTTTATTCTAACCTCATCAGTATAATTCATCACTTTAAACCGCTGAAATCTTTACCATGAAACTAGAACTGATTAGTTTTAACGTCTGCCCATTTGTGCAACGCAGTGTCATTACCCTTATTCATAAGAATTGTGACTATGGCATCACCTTTATTGAATTAAGCAACCCGCCAGATTGGTTTCTTGAAATTTCTCCCTTAGGCAAAGTACCCGTTCTAAAAGTAGATGATAAAGAAGTGCTTTTTGAGTCTGCGGTGATTAACGAATTTATAGATGATGTTACCCCTGGCACTTTAAAACCTTCCGACCCTCTTACTTTAGCGAAAAACCGTGCTTGGATTGAATACGGTGGCACTTGTTTAGCTGACTTGTACATGATTTCTGATCATAACGAAGAAGCCGATATGAAAAAGCAAATGAATGAGTGTGTAGAGCGATTGCAACGAGTGGAAGATATTTTAGGTGATTCCACCTTTTTTAATGGCGAAGAACTTTCGCTCATTGATGCTGCTTATGCACCGTTGCTGATACGCTTAGATTTTATGAATGAAAAATTGAATCTAATTGATTGGAACACCTTTCCAAAACTTAAAAAATGGCGGGACAACTTACTCGATTTAAAGTCTGTTCAAAAATCGATTATTGATAATTTTGACCTGCATTACACCAACAAAATTAAGGGTCAGAACGGGTATTTGGCTAGTATCCTGCAATAAGATAATTTGAAACTTATTTACGAGTTACAAACTAGAATTAACTACTCATTCCTTAACAGCAATTAGGTTATGAACCTTAGCAACACCACCTATACTATTTGCCATTTCAGCTGCTGCACTTTTAACACTTTCATTTTCGACAAACCCTGCAAGTAGTATTTGTTTTTGCTTTACTTCGGTAGTGATAGCCGTTGCTCCGCCCAATCCGGTAGTTTTTGTAAGCTTTGTTTTTAACTTTGCAGAAATATTAGCATCATCTAAAACCTCACCTGCACTTCTAGAACCAGGAAATACAATCAGTGCATCCAACACTTTTTTTGCGCCTGCAACGCTATTCGCAATACTTAGTGCTATTGATTCTTCAGATTCAGTACTGACAAACCCCGAGAGCTGCAAAACCCCTTTAGAGACTTCAACATTGATATTCCTTGCAGGAACATTCTTTTCACTAATAAGTGCTGTTTTTGCTTTAGAAGCAATGACCGCATCATCAACATGTTCGCCGGCACTTTCAGCTAACAAAGATGATATTAAAACTAAATTTAATAGTGCAGCCATTACTATATTTTTTAAATTCATATTCTTTCTCTATTTGTTATTACTCATACATTACGAGCTATAAAAACTTGAATTGATATACATAAATTATCAACCATTGCTTAGACCCAGTAAACTATGTGCTCCGCTACTTCCATCACTTCTGTTTCGCTAATGACACGATTTTTGACAGATTTCTTTTTTTTATGCACGGTACTGCGATCACCAGAAATTAAGTAATGCCATTTAGGCAGCCCTCTGCCTTCATGCAGTCGACGATATGAACAAGATTTCGGCAACCACTTGAATTCTTCGACGTCGTCTACCTCAAGTTGCAGACAATCATCAACCAGTTTTCTACGATGCTTATAGTCCTTACATTGACAGGTGTTCTCATCTAACAAATGACATGCTACATCGGTATAAAACAGCTCTTTAGTTTCAGCATCTTCTAATTTAATTAGACAACACTTCCCACAGCCATCGCAGAGAGATTCCCATTCTTTTTGGGACATCTCTACAAGTGTTTTGGTTTTCCAGAATGGTTTTTCTGATTTTTCTTTATTTGGCGATTTCATTAATCATCTGATTCAAACGGTTGACGAAGGTAGCCGGATCTTCAAGCTGCCCACCTTCTGCAAGAATCGCTTGATCAAACAAAATTCGCGCCCAATCCTCAAAACGATCTTCAGCTTGTTCATTTTCCATGCGCTGCACTAAAGTATGCGTCGGATTAATTTCTAATACCGGCTTACTCTCGGGCATGTCATGTCCGGCTTGTTTCATGAGATTCTGCATATATAACGCCATATCTTGTTCACTCAACACGATACAGGCCGGAGAGCTCGTTAGACGATGCGAGACTCGCACATCTTCTACTTTTTCTTCTAATACTCTCTTGATGCGCTCTATTAATCCTTCTGCATCTTTCTCTGCTTTCTCGCGTTCTTTTTTATCTTCCTCACTGCTTAGCTTATCAAGATCAAGTTCTCCTTTAGCTACTGAAGCAAAAGATTTTTCTTGATATTCATTTAGATGACTCATCAACCATTCATCTACGCGGTCAGAAAGTAGCAATACCTCAATATCTTTTTCTTTGAAAATTTCTAGATGCGGGCTATTTTTAGCTGCGGCATAGTTATCTGCAGTAATGAAGTAGATTTTCTCTTGATCAGATTTCATGCGCGCAAGGTAGTCATCCAAAGAAACCGTTTGTCCATCACTATCTTGATGCGTTGATGCAAACCTTAGTAGCTTGGCTATTTTTTCTTTATTAGCAAAATCTTCGCCAGGACCTTCTTTTAAAACTTTGCCGAATACATTCCAAAATTCTTGATACTTAGCAGACTCATTTTTAGCTAACTTTTCTAACAAACCAAGAATCTTTTTTACTGAACCTGAACGTATATTGTCGATAACTTTATTGTTTTGCAGAATTTCACGCGAAATGTTCAGCGGTAGATCATTTGAATCTATCACCCCACGCACGAAACGCAGGTAACGTGGCATTAGCTTATCCGCATCGTCCATAATGAACACGCGTTGTACATAGAGTTTGACACCATGCTTTGTATTGGGCTCAAACAAATCAAACGGCGCTTGCGAAGGAACGTACAACAAGGAAGTGTATTCCGTTTTCCCTTCCACTCGATTATGGGTCCACAATAATGGATCAACAAAGTCATGCCCTACATGTTTATAAAACTCCTTGTATTCTTCTTCAGTAATTTCACTTTTAGGGCGCACCCATAAAGCAGAAGCTTTATTTACCGTTTCCCACTCATTGGTAAGCTCACTTTTATCATCTTCACCACTCTGATCTTCCTTGGTCTCATCATTATTGATCTCATCTTCCTTGAGCATCTCAATAGGCAAAGGCACATGATCTGAATAGGTGCCAATAATTGATTTCAGACGATAACTGCTTAAAAATTCATCTTCATCTTTCTTTAGATGCAAAATAACTTCAGTTCCACGTTGTTCTTTTACAGCCTGTTCTAATGTATACGAACCGGTACCTTCAGATTCCCACTGAACGGCTTGATTATTTTCAAGCCCAGCACGCCTGGTAATTAAGGTAACTTTGTCGGCAACAATAAATGCAGAGTAAAAACCTACTCCAAACTGGCCGATAAGATGCGAATCTTTACTTTGATCCCCCGTAAGTGTATCTAAAAACTCTTTGGTGCCTGATTTGGCAATCGTGCCCACATTGCTGACCACCTCATCACGACTCATACCCACACCATTATCTCGTATCGTTACGGTGCGGTCCTCTTTGTTAAACTCGACTTGAATCTTTAACTCTGCATCATTACTTAATAAGGAATCATCAGAGATCGCCTCAAAACGTAACTTGTCGCACGCATCCGATGCATTGGATATCAATTCGCGTAAAAATATTTCTTTATTTGAGTAAAGCGAATGAATCATTAAGTGCAGAAGTTGTGAAACTTCTGTTTCAAACTGCAATGTTTCTTTCTTGTTACTGTCTTCGGTCTTTTTGTTTGTTTTTGTATTCATACTCTTAATAATGCGTTGGTTATTTAAAATTTACGGTTTTAACTTAACGATTTATTTGACCATCTACTACAAAAGATAAACTTTCGCTGGGTGCACCTGGGCCATAATCCGTCAAATCTTCTAAGGTGGCTTTTAAGTTAAGTTGTTTTACATCTGGGTTTTTAGCTAAATGCCCAACGATGGCTTCATCGGCTTTTACACCAAAGGTTTTGAGCAAAGCTCGAATATCTTTTCTGCTGTTGTCATCCATCGTCATTCTCCTAATTATTGGGTCACTTTTTGAAAAATAAAGGCCTCTAGAAATTTCTCTAGCGTTTCGCGTGCTTGCTGGAAATTATCCACTGGTGCTAGCAGTTCTTCCAATCCATGAACAAAAGGGCCTACTTTCTCTGGTTTGCCGCATTCTTGATAAATCGTCTGCACATGACTAGGTAACATCTCTAAGTGAAACTGCAGTGCGAGTGTAGAATCACCGTAGGCGAAACCTTGATTTACGCATGCCTCGCTCGTCATAAAGTTTTTAGCGCCCTTTGGAATATCAAAAGTATCGCTATGCCAGTGAATAGCATCAAAACGAATTGGCAAGTTCTCGACTCGTTCATCCATAAGTCCTTTGGTACGCTTAACCGGAAACCAACCTATTTCTTCATTTGCATTCTTACTGACCTTAGCTCCCAACACATTAGCGATAAGTTGCGCGCCCAAACATACCCCTAACACAGGTATTTCACGTTTTAGCACCGATTCAATAAATTCTTTCTCTAAAGTAAGCCATGGATATTCATCATCATCCCCCACACCCATCGGCCCACCCATTACCACCAATGCATCAATATCGTGTATCGATGGCAAAGATTGATCTTCGTACATACAAGTTCTCGACAAAGTACAACCACGAGCAACAAATATATCTTCCATTGAGCCTAAGCCTTCAAATGGAACATGCTTCAAGTAATGTATTTGCATAAAAATTATTTAGCTATCAACAACCTGCTCATGATCAAGCAGCCATTGTTTGCGTTGCACAAGCTTGCCTGTGTCATCACCCATAAAACCACCTAAGCCCGCAACACTTACCACTCGATGACAAGGAACCAGTAACAATAACTGGTTACGCCGACATGCATTACCTACTGCACGTGGACCCGATTTAATCTTTTTAGCTATTTCTCCATAGGTTTTAGTACTGCCAAATGAAATTTTTCTAATTTGATCCCATACTCTTAATTGATAATCCGTTCCTTGCTTAAATAAAAACGGCAAATTGAATTCTTCTAGATCTCCTGAAAAATAAGCCGTTAGTTGTTTTTGTATTTCTACTGCAAAAGGATCTTTTTTAGATAGCGCACGCACTTGATCAGCGACTTGCCGCACTTCCATTACAAAGTCATCTTGATAATCCACCGCGATCTTGCCGATTGGGGTTTTTACAACGATTTGATCCATACTGAATTGTACATGTTTGACCTGGAGGGTCTGCTATAGACTTTACTATGGCAGAAACAAAAACGCCTCGATATACGAGGCGTTTCGAATAAAATTTAAAACTACAGCTATATTTTTTCTTTTAGATTTTTTCCTTGATCCTAGCGGCCTTACCGGTACGTCCACGCAAGTAGTAAAGCTTAGCTTGTCTTACGTTACCTTTACGCTTTACCGCTACACTTTCAATTAAAGGACTGTGAGTCTGAAATACTCGCTCAACCCCTTCACCATGCGAAAGTTTCCGTACTGTGAATGCGGAATTTATTCCACGATTACGTCTGGCAATGACAACACCTTCAAAAGCCTGCAAACGTTCACGATCGCCTTCTTTTACTCTTACCTGCACAACTACGGTATCACCAGGACTGAAGTCAGGTAAATCTTGCTTGAGCTGATGCTGGTCTATTTCTTGGATAATATTCGACATGTTCTTAAGGTACTTTAGTTTTGGTGTTCTTGTATATATTCCTGTAGCAAGGCCTTTTGCTCATCGCTTAGCTCTAATTTTTCAATTAGATCTGGCCTGCGTTGAAAAGTACGTCCCAATGACTGTTTTTCGCGCCATCTCTGAATGGCTTGATGGTCACCGCCCAGTAATACCTTGGGTACACTGAGATCGTTGATTCTTTCCGGGCGCGTATAATGCGGGCAATCGAGCAGCCCGTCAACAAAGGAATCCTGATGTGCCGATTCATCATGCCCCAATGCCCCTGGAATGTGTCTAATGAGTGCATCCACCATCATCATTGCAGGTAATTCACCACCGCTCACTACAGTATTCCCGATCGAGATCTCCTCATCGACCCCAGCTTCAATTAAACGCTCATCAATGCCCTCATACCGTCCTGCAAGCAGTATCAGATTACTGTAGGCAGTTAGTCTTTCTACATCCGCATGTTGAAATGGTTTGCCTTGAGCGGACAGACAGATCACTCGCACGCTAGTTTCAGATTTCCTAGCCTTTTGTATGGTTTTTAGTAAAGGCTCAAATTGCATCACCATGCCTGGGCCGCCCCCATAGGGACGGTCATCCACACGACGATTAAGGTCGCTAGAAAAATCTCTAGGATTGAAAACTTCAAGGCTGGCAATATTATTTTCAATCGCCCTACCTACAACACCGAACATTGCCAAGTTCAATACCATTTCTGGAAACAGTGTAATGACTTTAAAATTCATTAATGTAAGCGCTAGTAGTCTTTTTGCCAATCAACCGTAATTTTTTTCTGCTCTAAGTCTACGTGTTTAACCACTTGTTCACGAATATATGGAATTAATATTTCTTGCTTGTCATTTTTATCTTGCACTACCAACACATCATTCGCCCCGGTCTCCATCATCCTCTTAACTAGGCCCAGCTGATCTCCTTCAATGTTAATTACACTTAGTCCTTCCAACTGAAACCAGTAAAACTCATCGCTCACGAGATCAGGCAACTCGGTCTTAGCAATCCAAATCTCAGAACGCACCAATGTTTCCGCTAGAGTACGGTCATCAATGTTACTCAACTTTGCGACAATTTTATTACTATGCAACTTACCCTCTTGCAGTTCATATATCTCTGCACTGCTGGATGTTCGCAACTGCCACTTTGAGTAATCGAGAATCTGTTCTTTAGGACGACAAAAGGAAAATATTTTTAGCCAACCCTTGATGCCGAAAACACCTTGGATAGCTCCGAGCTGAATATGTGTATCTTGCTGACTCAAGATGCAGCCCAATACGGGCTAAAGAAATTGTTTTGAAAAGGCAGTGCTTATTAAGCAGCTTGCTTGAGGTGATTCTTCACCAGATATGCAACTCGGTCTGAAGGCTTAGCTCCGTGACCACACCAATGCTCAAAACGCTCCATCTCAATATTCAACCTTACTTCCTGACCTTTTGCAGTAGGATTAAAATAGCCAATTCGTTCAATGTAACTACTATCACGACGTTTGCGCGAATCCGTTACAACAATGTGGTAGAAAGGGCGCTTTTTAGCTCCGCCTCTGGCTAATCGAATGGTGACCATATATTTCTAATCTGAATATTTGCGTTATTGAGAGCCGGGCATTGTACGCAGATTTGGCCGAAAATAAAGCGTATTGAGGCACTTCAGCCCTGAGATTAAGAGATAGATAAAGGGATAAGAGACGGTTCAATTCCTTACGCTAACCCAGACGGCATCTCAGTCCGTGAATATATCAAGCCATGCGTTAACCTAATCCTGGCGGCATCCCACCACCTTTCAATCCTTGCATCATGCGCTGCATGCCTCCTTTCTTGGAGAACTTCTTCATCATTTTCTTCATTTGTAGGTGCTGCTTAAGCAGACGGTTTACATCTTGCACCTGAGTACCGGACCCAGCAGCAATACGACGCTTGCGGGTATTCTTAATCACATCTGGAAAACGACGCTCATGTGGCGTCATAGAATTGATGATCGCAATCATCTGATGCAAAGACTTGTCATCTCCCATACCTGATGCTTTTTGAGCCATTCCCGCAGCACCCAGAATTTTATCCATAATGCCAGCCATGCCTCCCATACTCATCATTTGTTCAAGCTGACTTTTTAAATCAACCATATTGAAGCTTTTACCCTTTTTAATTTTCTTAGCAAGTTTCTGAGCTTTTTCGTGATCAACTTTTTGCTCAACTTCTTCAACCAAACTCACCACATCGCCCATTCCCAAAATCCGCGATGCAATACGATCTGGATGAAACGGTTCTAGCGCTGTGGTTTTTTCGCCGGTTCCCAAAAATTTAATGGGTTTACCCGTTACGTGTCGCACCGACAAGGCTGCGCCACCTCGCGCATCACCATCTGTCTTGGTCAGAATTACGCCGGTTAATGGCAGTGCTTCATTAAACGCTTTTGCAGAGTTCGCCGCGTCCTGACCACTCATACTATCGACAACAAATAATGTTTCAGTGGGCTGTATGGCTTGATGCAACTGAATGATTTCTTGCATCATCTTTTCATCAACATGCAATCGGCCCGCAGTATCCACTAACAACACATCTTTAAATTGTGTTTTAGCTTGCTCTACTGCTCGCTTGGCAATATCAATCGGCGCCTGACTAGTATCACTTGGTATAAATTCAACACCTACTTCATTTGCCAGTGTTTGCAGTTGTTGAATTGCCGCTGGACGATAAACGTCACAACTCACCACCGCGACAGATTTATTTTGTTTCTCAGTTAGAAAGCGAGAAAGTTTACCGATACTGGTGGTTTTACCTGCACCTTGTAATCCCGCAATTAATATAACCACAGGAGGTTGCGCAGCGAGCGCTAATGATTCATTAGCATCCCCCATCAAATGCGCTAACTCATCATTTACAATCTTGATGAGCGCCTGACCAGGAGACAAACTGGTCAATACTTCTTGGCCTAAAGCTTTCTCTTTAATGCTTGCAATAAAATCTTTGACAACCGGCAACGCAACGTCGGCTTCTAGCAAAGCCATACGTACTTCGCGCAACGTTTCTTGGATATTTTCTTCGCTTAAGCGTGCTTGCCCGCGCAGTTTTTGAACAGTACCCGCAAGGCGAGTGGATAAACTATCAAACATAGAAATATGCTCCTATTAAGGAGCCTAGTTAACAAAGGAAGTGGATTATAGCGAAATTACAACGTAATTAGATCGAAATTAAATCGTAATTAGATCCTAATAATCTGGCCACTGGTGAGCTGATGTATTTTAAAGTCTGAAATAGCGGTATTAAGCTGCTCGATGATCAAGTCTTCTTTCCCTGGCTGCAAATGAGAAATGTATAATTCTGGACGATGGTTTAATTTTTTTAAGTCATCTGCCAAGGCATTAGGATAATAATGCTTCGCATCACGACCAATATCTTCATCTTCGTTGGTAAACCCGCACTCTACAATAATCATATCCATTCGCGGTTCTTCATTAAGCGCATCCCAGAAGGTGTCATTGGTAAATGAATCGCCACTGAATGCAATACTGCCTGTGCCATTGTTGATGATATATGCCGCAGCAGGAACAGAATGATTCATTTCCACCATCTTTATGACCTTGTCGCCAAACTCTATACAGTCGCCAGACTGCATCGATTCATAAATAATCACAGGAGTTTTAGGATCAGGTAACTCGAAAAAGTTTGGCCACACATCCCAATTGAAAATATTCTTTGCTAGCACATCATAGGTCTCTTGTTTGCAGTGCAACGTCAAAGGGCGATCTACAAGAGCATCGTAGACCGTGTCCAACAACATCGGTAATAAGGCAATATGATCTAGGTGGCTATGAGTAATGAAAACATGTTGGAGTTTAGACAGTTCATCAAGCGACAGGTCGCCCAAACCCGTGCCACAATCGATTAGCACCGAGTCATCTATTAATAGCGAGGTGGTCTTATTGCCTAAGCCAATTCCACCGCTGCAGCCGAGGATACGTATATTCATTGGTTATTAATGATCAAGATCTGAATAATGCTATCATTGCCAACAACACAGAAATGTCTAACCGATCTCAATTCACTTTAGATATGATTGTCTGAGATAATGACCTGATAAACGAAGATATTTATTACATCGATCCTAGTTTCTTGTGACCTCGTTCTCATTATATTAGCCACTTAAAGCAGAATTTTTTGTTTGTATATGTCAAGCATACTGAAATACAGCACCATAGTATTTTACGCAATCACTTTTGTCGTGCTGTTGTGGCGCTCACACCTCCCATCAAATAGTCAAATTACTGACAAACGCGGCCTTATGCTATTGATGTGGGCCATTGCTTGCGTATTGCATGCAGTACACCTTTACCCACAAACCTTTACATCCCAAGGATTGAATCTAACCTTTTACAACATCGTCTCTCTGATGCTGTTTATGATTTCCACTCTGGTTTTAATTTTATCCATCTCCAAGAAAAGAGAATTTATCGGTTTGTACTTATTGCCCATTGTGGTTGCCGGTATTGCATTGACGATTATTAAACCTGAAATTCATGTCGCCACATCAAATGTTCGCGGTTTGCAGTTACATATTGTATTTTCACTTTTCGCTTTTAGTGTGCTCACTATTTCAGCTATACAATCGATTTTGTTATTCAATCAAGAACGCCATCTTCATAAAGCAAAATTTGACAGCATGACGCGCGTCTTACCGCCGCTGCACGATACTGAAAAGTTCTTATTTCAAACTATCACTATCGGCTTTGTTCTACTTTCTGTTGCACTGGTAAGCGGATTTTTATTTTTAGAAAATATGTTTCAACAACATATTGTTCACAAAACAATCTTATCTATCTTAGCGTGGGTGCTTTTTGCAGTACTGCTGTGGGGGCGTTGGAAATTTGGTTGGCGTGGACAAATGGCGGTTCGCTGGACCCTAGGCGGCTTTGCTTTTCTCATCTTGGCCTACTTAGGAAGTAAGTTTGTCCAAGAAATTCTACTGAATAGGGCAACTAACATACCTCTCTCTTGACAAATAACTGCGTGCGGCAGTTAATGACTGTATCTTTATTACCGGAGGGTCAACACGACCTTGGACGAATACTCGATAGGCACACTTCTATTAGTGTTGCTCATATTAATTTTTCTCTCAGCATTTTTTTCAGGCTCAGAAACAGCGTTAATGGCCTTAAATCGTTATCGCTTGCGTCATTTAGCAAATAACGGTCACCCTGGCGCTAAACAAGCACAATCACTTTTAGAAAAACCTGATCGCTTAATTGGTTTAATCCTATTGGGCAATAATGTTGTCAATTTACTAATTGCCCAACTTGCAGCGTACATCGGTTATCGAATGCACGGCAGTTTCGGAATTTTTGTTGCCAACCTTATTTTAATTTTCGCGATTTTAGTGTTTGCTGAGCTGACACCAAAAACACTTGCCGCATTACATTCAGAGAAACTAGCGCTACCCGCTGCGCGGATTTACAAGCCATTATTAACGGTAATGTACCCGTTCGTTTGGGTAGCTAACTTCTTTTCAAATTCACTACTACGATTATTTGGAATAAATGTTGAAAAGAGTGTGCTCACTTCACTTTCTCACGATGAACTTCGTACTGCAGTAAATGATGAGGGCACAACTATATCTAGCGAGCACCAACAAATGCTCCTGGGTGTTTTAGATTTAGAACAAATCACTGCCGAAGATATCATGATCCCTAAAAATGAAATTATTGGTATAGACCTTGATGATGATTGGGAAGACATTGTTACGCAATTAAAAAATATATCCTATACACGCGTTCCGGTTTATCGAGACAGTATTGATAATGTTGTTGGCTTCCTACATTTGCGGAAATTCATTTTAAAAATTTTAGATAAAGACTTGGAACGCGAGGATTTAGAAAAAGTAATCCGTGAACCTTTCTTCATACCCGAAGGCACACACTTAAAAAAACTGTTATTTGAATTTCAGGCCAAAAAACGTCGCTTAAGTTTGGTAGTCGATGAGTTTGGTGATATTCAAGGCATGGTTACCTTAGAAGATTTACTAGAAGAGATTGTCGGCGAATTTACTAACGACCCCGCAAGCTATGATGTTGAAATTCATCCACAGAAAGATGGCACATTCCTAGTTGATGGAAGTTCACATGTCCGCGATATCAATAAAGCCTTAACTTGGAAGTTACACGCAGACGGGCCAAAAACTATCAATGGTATAATTTTAGAACACATGCAATCCATCCCAGAGCCAGGCACCAGTGTGTTAATTGATGGCTACCCCATAGAAGTTGTACAAATACAGAACAATGCAGTTCGCACGGTGCGCATAAGCCCTCGTTTACCACAACACGAACAGGTTGCCTAATCTTTACTCTCCCATACGAGTAAAGCAAGAAAATCTACTGATCTAGTACAATAGCTACATGGCAAAAGAACTCAGCTATGTGTGCACCGAATGCTCAGGACTATTCTCCAAATGGATGGGACAATGTTCTGATTGTGGTGCATGGAACTCGATTGAAAAACAAGCGGCAGTTTTTCAAAAACAGAAAGTAAGTTCATTTTCACTCCCCGGCGCAGCCAACGAAATTCAAGCGATCAACGACGTTGCTTGCGAAACCCATGCTCGCATCAAAACCCCTCTTACAGAATTAGATCGCGTATTGGGCGGGGGAATTGTTTCTGGTTCCGTTATTTTAGTAGGAGGAAATCCCGGCATAGGAAAGTCCACTTTATTATTACAAGTTCTTAGTTCATTGGACCGTGAGCGAGCCTTGTATGTAACTGGCGAAGAGTCTTTACAGCAAGTTGCACTACGCGCAGAACGTCTAGGCTACAAAGATTCAACATTACGCGTACTGGCATCAAACAATCTTGAAGAAATTCTTGCCAATGCTATGCGCGAACGCCCAAGTATCATGGTGATCGACTCAATTCAAACACTCTCTTCAGAAAAAACACCTTCTGCTGCTGGCTCCGTATCTCAAGTGCGCGAATGCGCAAATCAAATCACACAATTTGCAAAGCAAACTGACACCACCGTCTTTGTAGTGGGACATGTCACCAAAGATGGCTCAATCGCCGGCCCTCGCGTGCTCGAACATGTTGTTGATACTGTTTTGTATTTTGAAGGCGAAGAAGGCGGTCGCTATCGAGTATTACGCGCAGTAAAAAATCGTTTTGGTGCAGTAAACGAGCTGGGTGTTTTCGCCATGCAAGAGTCAGGGCTAAAAGGCGTTAAAAATCCATCCGCTATTTTCTTATCACAACGCTCTGAACACACGCCTGGAAGTGTAATCACCGTTACTTGTGAAGCCACACGCCCTTTATTACTAGAAGTCCAATCTCTTGTAGATGACAACCCCACTGGACACGCTAGACGTGTAACCGTAGGCATCGATCAAAATAGATTAACTATGTTGCTCGCCATCTTGCATAGACATGGCGGTATTGCCATTTATGACAAAGATGTATTTGTAAACATCGTAGGCGGCGTTTCATTAAAAGAAACCGGTGCTGACTTAGCAGTTTTACTAGCAGCTTATTCTAGCTTTAGAGATCAACCACTCGACCGCAACTTAATCGTGTTTGGTGAAGTAGGACTTACTGGAGAAATACGCCCAGTCTATAACGGCATATCACGCCTTAAAGAAGCCAAGGAACATGGATTTAAGAAAGCCATCATCCCTGGTGCCAACAAACCAAAAGAAAAAATTCCCGGGCTAGAAATCATTGGCGTAGACAAACTTAGTGAAGCGATCGAAAAGGCCCTATAAAATAAATTAGTGAAATTAGACCAAGCAAGTATGGATAGAATATACCGCCCACAGATGTCACAAGAAGGGTTAGCGCCTACCCACGGCGTAAGTGCAATTAACCAATTTGGCGAGCAACGTGAAGTACACGTGGCCGGTGAATCACCTTTGACTTTAAAAGTGAATGACCGCGAGATTGTTACCTTAATGACTCTAGGCACTCACCCGGAAGAACTCACTCTAGGCTATCTTCGAAATCAGCGCTTACTTGAAGACATTACCGATGTTGAATCAGTGAAAGTGAACTGGGAAAAAGAATTAGTTGATGTTCGCTTAGTAGCTGATAAAGAAATTACTGACTGGGAAGAAAAGCTTAGTAAACGCACCGTTACATCAGGCTGCGGACAAGGCACAGTCTTCAGTTGCACACTGGATAAACTTTACGATGCCAAGTTACCCAAAGTTGCTTTAAAGCAATCTAAAATCTATGCGCTACTCGCAGAAATTACTACACACAATGATATTTATAAAAAAGCCGGTGCCGTGCATGGCTGCGCCCTATGCAATCAAGATGTGGGTGATGACAAGAATATATTAAAATTTGTTGAAGATGTAGGCCGGCATAATGCAGCTGATGCAATCTCTGGTTGGATGTGGCTGGAACATCAACAAGGCAGTGATAAAATTTTTTATACCACGGGCCGATTAACTTCAGAAATGGTAATGAAGTCCGCTAATATGGGCATTCCTGTTTTACTTTCACGGTCAGGTGTAACCAACATGGGCTTAGAGCTCGCACGCGACTTAGGTATCGTGATGATCGCACGCGCTAAAGGTAAAGCTTTTCTTGTTTACAATGGTTCCGAACAAATTGAATTCGATGCAACGCCCAAAAAACCACCCGCCTCATAATTGTCAACAAAGCATTAGAGTCATGACCCTACTTATCAAGGAATAGATAAAAAATGAAAACGCTAAAACATCTTTTAGATAATAATATTGCTTGGGCAGACACTGTTAACAAGAATAACCCCGAATTTTTCTCAACATTAGCTCAACAACAATTTCCTGAGTACTTATGGATTGGTTGCTCGGATAGCCGTGTACCAGCAAACCAAATTATCGCTCTACCACCAGGTGAAGTTTTTGTGCATCGCAACATTGCCAATGTGGTCACCCACACCGATTTAAACTGCTTATCCGTCATACAATTCGCAGTGGATGTATTAAAAATTAAACACATCATTGTATGTGGACACTATGGCTACAGCGGTGTACGCGCGGCTATGGAAGACCAGGAACATGGTCTCGTCGACAATTGGCTGCGCCATGTAAAAGACGTCGCACGATTTAATGCTAAAAAATTAGATGGTTTATCCGCTGATAACAAACATGATCGATTATGTGAACTTAATGTTCAGGAACAAGTAGTTAATGTATGCAATACCAATATTGTTGCACACGCATGGGAAGGCGGCGCTAACCTCACCATTCATGGTTGGATTTATAATATTAACAATGGAATTCTGAAAGATCTGGATATGTGTATAAGCTCAACAGAAGAATTAAAAGAAAAATTTGCGTGGATAAACTAAGTGTAATGTCCGCTTACGACCCAAAGCGGACATTCAATAATTAAGCATTGCACAATAAACTGTAAAATTTGGTAGAAATAAATCATGAAAGCGATTTGGAAAAATAAAGTCATTGCAGAGAGTGATGAGACGATTGTAATCGATACTTTCTGCTACTTTCCTCCTGAATCGGTTAACTATAAACATTTAGTAAAAAGCAATAAACACACTGAATGTTATTGGAAAGGGCAAGCGAGCTACTACACTATTAACGTAGACGGAAAAGAAAACGAAGATGCTGCCTGGTATTACCCAGAAGCAAAAGACAAAGCAAAGAATATCGAAAATTATATTGCCTTTTGGCGAGGTGTCGAAGTAATTGAATAAATGTATTACGCTTAATTTAAATATCAAAAACTGAATGACCGCTATTGGCCGAAAACGGACATTAGGAAAATTTACATTTAATCCATATCCGCCACTAACGAATCTCGCATAGAACCCGACAATGCCTCAATGGCATGCTTATACTCAGGGTGATCAATCCCGATAGTTAATGCTGCACCCTCTTTTAACTCACTCACCATTTCTGGTGTTAATTCAAATCTCATAAAATGCACAGAAGAAGTTTTTTCAGCCGTCTCACGCGGCAAGTCCTCATCACTTATAGGATGTACTTTATCGTGACCCGACACTTGCACATAAGTAGCGTCTTCAATACCCAATAATTCTCTTAAACGAATTGCGCGTTCATCTGGGTCTGGAAATTCAATCATGAAGGTTACTTTCCAATTACTTCCATCTGGAATCATTGGATTATAGGCATCAAGCTCTTCTTGAATGCCCGCGCTTTCAAAAATCTTTTCCGCACGTAACATTTCTTGAATTTGATATTGCATCACCAGACGGTCTTCGAAATGCATGGTGATATTGGGGCCGACTTGTAATACACGATTTTTTTTATGTTGAATGATTTGCGCGCGAAATTCATCGCGCATGGCAGAGTAGTCTTCTAGAGAATGTAAATCTTGTCTGAATAGTTTTTGCATAAATAACAATTTATTTTGAAATTAGATAAGTCATAGCCCGTATGCAGTTTTCAATAAAGTTATTGGGTGTGTTGGCGACGACTCATTTTTATCATCGTTTTTGTTGAGGCCATTTGCTAAATGATAGCCCGCCAATGGACAATCACTGGAAAAATAGTTTGGCTCATTATTTTTGATTTTATTTACAACGGGTCGTGCAATTTTCATTGAGATTTCATGGAATTCTTCTTTTACTGCATAAGTACCATCATGCCCTGCACAACGTTCAATCAGCTCAATTTCTGTATCGGGAACCAAATTTAAAATATCTCTGGTTTTATTGCCTATTTTCTGAACACGCAAGTGACATGGTGCGTGATAAGAGACTTTCCCAAGTGATGTTGGGAAATCAGTATTCATCATGCCTTCTTTTTTACGCAATGCTAAATATTCAAACGGGTCAAAAATAGATTGCTGCACTTTCTTTAATGCTTCATCCTCAGGAAACATCAATGGCAGTTCTTGTTTGAACATTAATACGCATGAAGGAATAGGTGCAATGATATCCCAACCATCATCAATAACTTTTTCCATGATAGGAATATTATGATCTTTATTCGCCGCTACGGATTCCAAGTCACCCAATTCTAACTTAGGCATACTGCAACATTTATCTTGGGTGATGAACTTGGTAGCAATGTTGTTGTGCTCGAAAATCTTTATCAAATCTTCGACCAAATCAGGTTCATTATAATTTCCATAGCACGTTGCATAAATAGCTACTTTCCCTGTTGTGCTGCCAATTGCTTTTGGCGAACTCACAGACGTTTGATGTTTGGTAAATTGTTTTTTTGCTGACTTGCTTTGATATTTAGGCAAATAAGCATCTGGATGAATGCCTAGGGTTTTCCCCATGCCTTTACGTGCAAGAGAACTATTGTTTACCGCATTTACGGTTTGCGCAACGACTGGAATTCCAAAAAATTTGCCATTTTTATCCGTGTTGCTAAGCATGTTGTCTCGCTTAGATGCACCCTTTTCTTTAAATTTGATTGCTTTTGCGCGCAACATTAGATGTGGAAAATCTACATTCCATTCATGTGGTGGAACATAAGGACACTTAGTTAAGAAGCATAAATCGCATAGATAACACTGATCAACGACTTTGGTGTAATCATCTTTTGCAACACCATCTACTTCCATGGTTTCGGATTCATCCACCAGATCAAATAGTGTAGGAAAAGAATTGCACAAACTTACACAGCGCCTGCATCCATGACAGATGTCAAAAATACGCTCTAACTCAGTATTAAGATCTTCTTGGTCGTAAAACTTTGGATCTTTCCAGTCAATAGGATGCCGCGTAGGTGCGTCTAAGCTCCCTTCTCTCATTAATAAATCCTGTGTGTTTTAGAACTTCTGCAATGCACAAATCGTGTTAATACGATTTGTGCATTTGCAAAATCTTTTCGGCTTTTATTCAGTTACCTAGACTAGTCTAGAGTGTTTCTAGTCTAGTGTATCAAGGGCTTTCTGAAAACGATTAGCGTGTGAACGCTCTGCTTTAGCAAGCGTTTCAAACCAATCTGCAACTTCGTCGAAACTTTCGTCACGTGCAGTTTTTGCCATTCCTGGGTACATATCAGTGTACTCATGAGTTTCACCAGCAATTGCTGCTTTTAAGTTATCAGAGGTTGAGCCAATTGGAAGACCCGTTGCTGGATCACCACACTCTTCTAAGTACTCAAGATGACCATGAGCATGCCCTGTTTCGCCCTCAGCGGTTGAACGAAATACTGCAGACACATCGTTGTATCCTTCTACGTCAGCTTTTGCCGCAAAATATAGATATCTACGATTCGCTTGTGATTCACCCGCAAACGCATCTTTTAAATTACCTTCTGTCTTACTGCCTTTTAGAGACATTATCGCTACCTCCAGCTATGATGTTTTTAGCAAAATCACAATGGATTATGCCTGTTTCTATGATTTAGACTTAGTCTAAACTGGGTGAAACTTTAGACTAGGTCTAAAATGTTGTCAACTCAGATTGCCTAAGCTTAAATCAAAACCTGCTACTGGTCCGTACAAAAATTAAATTAATTAGGAAATGGCTTTGGCGCGCAAAACAACCACAAAAGCGGTCGACTTTGAGAAATCGCTAAAACAACTGGAAACGCTAGTTGATAAATTAGAAAAAGGCGATCTTTCTCTTGAAGATTCGCTTAAAAACTTTGAACAAGGCGTAAAACTTACTCGTGAGTGTCGACAAGCGTTACTAACTGCTGAACAAAAGATTTCCGTGTTAAGCAAAGAGGATAAAGATTGGATTGAGAAAGATCTCGACAAAGATGAAGACTCAGTCAACTGAAACGATTGCCACTGAGGCAGACACAGTTGAAGAGTTACTTGATCAATATGCATGTCGAGTCAACCAGCAACTAAAAACAAAACTGCCCCAAGAAACCGATTCCCCTATAACGCTACATAAAGCCATGCGTTATTCTGTTCTGGGTGGCGGTAAGCGTATTCGCCCTGCTCTCGTATACGCAACCGGTGAAGCACTCAGCAGTAATTTAGAATCACTAGACTGCGCGGCTTGTGCAGTTGAACTCATGCATAGCTATTCACTCATTCATGACGATTTACCTGCCATGGACGATGATGACTTGCGCCGTGGTCGCCCTACCTGTCATAAAGCATTTGACGAGGCAACTGCGATTCTTGCGGGTGATGCCATTCAAGCCCAAGCTTTTGCCATACTAGCTAGTGACGATGCAACATATGAGCAACGCGTTCATATGATTCTGCAGCTAGCAAAATCTTCTGGCTCTTTAGGTATGGCTGGCGGTCAAGCGATTGATCTTGCTGCGGTAAACAAGCAGCTTAATGAAAAACAAATTAGAACTATGCATACACTTAAGACCGCAGCATTAATCCAAGCCAGTGTACTAATGGCGGTCATTACCAGTGATATGAATAATCCTGAAACCTTTGCTCATTTCGCACATTTTTCAGAGAAAGTAGGCTTAGCATTCCAGATACGTGACGATATACTTGATATACAAGCAGATACCGAAACATTGGGTAAGCCTCAAGGCTCAGATGCTGCGCAAAATAAACCTACTTACCCTAGCATTGTGGGGGTAGAACAAGCTGAAAATACAGCGAATAATTTGTTGCAAGAAGCATTAAATGAAATAGATCACTTAGATGATCGCGCCGAGAATCTGCGCGAAATTAGCCAATATATGGTTACACGAAACTCTTAAAATAATGAATCATAAGTATCCATTACTAGACGGCATCGAATACCCAGCAGATTTACGTGCGCTGGATTCACAGCAGTTACCTGCAATCGCACATGAGTTACGTGCATATTTATTAGATTCGGTTGCAACCAGTGGCGGGCATTTTGCAGCAGGTTTAGGTGCGATTGAAATTACTACTGCACTACACTACGTTTTCAACACCCCCCATGATCGGATTGTATGGGATGTAGGTCATCAATGTTATCCGCATAAAATTCTTACCGGTCGTAAAAATCAAATTACTAGCATTCGCACCAAAGATGGACTTGCACCATTCCCAGCGCGAAAAGAAAGTGAGTACGATCATTTTGGTGTAGGTCACTCCAGTACTTCAATTAGTGCTGCATTAGGAATGGCCATTGCGAGCGGCAACAAACGCAAAGTAGTTGCGGTAATTGGTGACGGTGGACTTACTGCAGGATTAGCCTATGAGGCTTTAAATCACTTAGGTGATTGCAAGGCTGATTTATTAGTGATTCTAAACGACAATGAAATGTCGATCTCACCGAACGTAGGCGCAATGACAAATTATTTAACCCGCATGTTATCGGGTCGGGTATTTTCCAGTATGCGCGAAGGTAGTAAAAAGCTATTAGAACCCATCCCTCCGATTCGTGAGCTTGCAAAACGCACGGAAGAGCATGTCAAAGGCATGATTGCACCTGGTACTTTATTTGAAGAGATGGGGCTCAATTATTTTGGCCCTATAGATGGTCATGATGTATCTGGTTTAGTAAAAACATTGCAAAATTTAAAACGCTTAGATGGCCCTCGCCTATTACATATTGTTACTCGCAAAGGCAAAGGCTATGAAAAAGCTGAGTCTGATCCCGTTGGATATCATGCTGTACCTTCATTCGATCCAAGCGTTGGGGTGGTTAAGTCAAACAAGAAACCAAAAATTACGTATACAAATGTATTCAGCGACTGGATTTGCGATATTGCTGAACAAGATGAGCGCGTAGTTGCCATTACTCCAGCGATGCGTGAAGGATCTGGGTTAGTAGAATTTTCAAAAAGATTTCCTGACCGTTATTTCGACGTTGCGATTGCAGAGCAACATGCCGTAACCGTAGCAGCAGGAATGGCTTGTGAAAATTTAAAACCAGTAGTGGCAATTTACTCTACGTTTTTACAACGCGCGTACGATCAGCTTATTCATGATGTTGCAGTGCAAAACTTACCCGTAGTGTTTGCAATAGACCGTGCTGGTGTAGTGGGACCAGATGGTCAAACTCACGCAGGTAGTTTCGATTTATCTTATCTACGTTGTATACCAAACATGATGGTCATGGCGCCTGCTGATGAAAACGAAACTCGGCGCATGCTTTACACCGCACATTTACAAGATTGCCCAACTGCTGTGCGTTACCCGCGCGGTTCTGGTCCAGGCGCACCTGTTCATCCAGATATGAATGCAGTAGAAATTGGTAAAGCTAAAATTTTGCGCGAAGGCACCCATAAAGGCATTGCTATTCTCGCCTTTGGCAGCCCAGTGTATGACGCATTACAAGTGGGTGAAGAACTAGATGCCACAGTAGTCAATATGAGATTTGTGAAACCGATTGATTCAACACTAATTGAAAAAATCGCTAAACAATATAAATTTATTATTACGGTTGAAGACAATGTTGCTGCAGGTGGTGCCGGCAGCGCGGTGAACGAAGTGTTAGCGAATAACACTAACATTAAAATAAAAAATCTAGGCCTACCTGATGAATATTTAGATCACGCATCACGCGAAGAACTGCTAGAACAAGCTTGCTTAGATGCATCATCGATTCTCAAATCGATTCAAACTTTTACCAATGAAAAGACTAAATCGTACTCGTAATTAGATTTTTAAATCACTCAAAGAAGTTCTGACTTAAGAGTTTGGATAACTCCCTGGATACGCTGCAACAACACGTTTTAATAGCGCCTTAGCTGTATTTGAATCAATCACACCTACACCCTTATTTACTTGGTGAGCGGTTACTAAAGTTTGTTTGCCTTGGCTAAGCAAATGTATTTCGTAATACACTTTTTGGGCAATAACTTCCTCAGCAGGGACACCTGGTTGGGCAATGTCCACCACAACAAAGTACACACCCTTATTACGATCATGATCTTCAATCGCTAATCCTGAACGATCTAATGCAACACCTGTGCGACGCCAAACACGTGAATAAATATCACCCACCACTAGAACAGGAACGCCGCCAATATCTTTTATATCTAAGTATAAACTTTGCGCATCGGCACTGGCTAGTTTTTGTTGCGCATCTTGACGTTCTGTTCCTAAAAACTCCATCAGCCTAATCATCATTTCAGTTTCACGCTCACTATTGGGCGGCTGAGGTTTCCATAAAATTTGATTACCTTTATTGACTGCAGCAACTTCTGCACCACGTTGAGTCAAAAAGATATTTGTTACCGCATTTGGTTGGCGCTCTAGACGCGTACGAAATTTTTCGCCGGTGATATCATAGCTCTCTTGATTAAGCTCACTGTTTACTGAACGATCGGTATGTTGCTTCCACTCCGTTTCGATATATCCAAGTGTAGGTTCGTTTTTACCGATCGGGTACTGTTGTTCTTGCCAAAATTTACGCATCAGTGGCCACAAAGTTACTGGATCACTATCCACTTCTAACCATGTCGTTGGACCCTCGCGACGCACACGAACATCTAAAAATTCCGGCAGCACTGCAGCACCTAATGCTGGACCTTGGGTTTCCAATGCACTTACTCGATCATTAGCCGTTTTAGGAATTTCTAAACTCTCTTCCCATTGTGGAGTCACTAAATCTGGCGGCGCCTCTAATGGGTTAGATTCCCCACCACTAACAAAGTCGGTACCGAACTTTAAGAAACCACAGCCACCAATCAGCAGTAGTGATAACGAAACACAAGTAAGAAGTATCTTTTTCACTAAAATTTAATCCAATAATTAGGGTATATATTAATCTAGATTGAGCCTGCTGCTGATAAAGCTTGGCGCAACGTTTCATGATGAATTTCAGACAGCGTAGTCATGGGTAGTCTTGTACCTGTAGGAAATAAACCCATTTCCGTTAAACACCATTTAACCGGTATAGGATTAGACTCAACAAATAAGTCCTTGTTCAATTTTTCTAATCTGGCATTCATTTCCTGCGCTTTATTTCGATCGCCATCAATACTCGCTATGCACATATCATGGAATAGTTTAGGCGCTACATTACCTGTAACCGTAATTACACCACAGCCACCCGCCAATAGAAATTCCATTGCAGAATAATCGTCACCACTGATCAACATAAACTCTTTAGGACTAGCAGCTAAGATTTGTTTGCAACGATCAATTTCACCAGTAGCTTCTTTTATGCCAACAATATTATCAACAGATGACAACTTAATTGCCGTCTCAGGCAATAAATCGACAGCAGTACGTCCGGGCACGTTATACAAAATTTGTGGTATCGCTACTGCTTTTGCAATCGCTTGATGATGCAATATTAAACCTTCTTGCGTGGGCTTATTATAATAAGGAGATACCAGCAAGCAGGCATCTGCCCCCGCATCTTTAGCACACTGTGTCAGCTCAATTGCCTCTTGAGTTGAATTTGCACCGGTACCCGCAATTACAGGTATTCGTCCCTTAACTTGATCAACAACAAATTGAATCACCTCGCAATGCTCTGCATGATTTAGCGTTGCAGATTCACCGGTTGTACCCGCAGGTACCAACGCATCGGTGTCATTTTCTATATGAAACTCTACATATTTGGCCAGCGAGTCGAAATCGACCTCCCCCCCGACATGCATAGGTGTCGCAATGGCGACCATGCTACCTTTGAACACAGGTTACCTCGATTAGATGGTTGAATGATGGAGCGAGCGATATTACAAATGAAACCCTAGTATTACAAGGAATCAGAGTGCTAGCCTCCATTTAAATCAATGATATAGGCTAAAGATCAAGGACTAAAAACGAATTTTATAGCAAATATTTCACGCAGACTTAGCTTGTTGAACATTCTCACTATCATTTTCAACACTACCATTTTCTGCAGGCCATGCTTTCAGGACTGCATTCACTAAGGTGGCCAACGGGATTGCGAAAAACACTCCCCACAATCCCCAAATTCCTCCAAACACAAGTACTGCCGCGATTATTGCTGCTGGGTGCAAATTCACCACTTCAGAAAATAAAAGTGGCACCAAGATATTTCCATCCAAAAATTGTATAACAGCATAGGCAATAAGTACGTATGCAAAATCAGGGCCTATGCCCCACTGGAAGTAAGCTACAAATGCGATCGGAATAGTCACTACCGCCGCACCTACATAAGGAACTATCACCGAGATACCAACCAAAAACGACAACAGCATTGCATATTGCAAACCAAAAAATACGAATGTCGCATAAGTGACCGACCAAACTAAAAATATCTCTAAAAATTTACCGCGTATATAACTCGCTATCTTTTGATTAACTTCAAACCACACTTCGTTTGTAAGTTCACGGTTGACAGGAAGAAATCCTTCTAACCAATTTAATATTTTTTCTTTATCCTTCAAAAAAAAGAAAACTAACAATGGCACCAATATGAGATACACCATAATGGTAATCACACCTACTACCGATTCGAGTGGCTGACTGATAAAATTATGCCCAGCAGAAATTAATTGCGAACGAATCGACCAAATAAGTTCATTGATTTGTTCTTCTGTAAATATTTGCGCAATGCTCGGATATCGATCTGGCAATTGCATGATTAAATCTTGACCGTGGGTAATCATAGTGGGCAATTCACGAAAAAACTGAGTGAACTGTTGAGATAGCTGTGGAATCAAAGCAAAGATAATGATCAGCAATAAAGCAATAAATGCAAAAAACACTATACCCAGTGCTAAAAATCTTGGAATTTTGCCGCGACGGAGAATCTCAACTGCTCCGTCCAACACATAAGCGATTACGATACTGGCCAATAAGGGCGCAAGCAGATCGCCAGCCAATAAAACGACCGCAAAGCCAATGATGATAAATAAGGCAAGGATTACAACTTGCGGGTCAGAGAAATGTCGCTGATACCAACTTCTTATATATTCAATCATCTGCGTATTCTTGGGACATAATTCAGACTATATTTATGAAGCAAATTCTTTACAGTCTTATCGTTGTATGGGTATCTACAAACAAATACTGAGCTTAATAACTAGAAACTATTGGAAAGGCTGTAATTCTTGCATAACAACCCTACTATTTATCAATCTACATAGGGTCAATTTACTCTGGAGGGCTACAATAACCACGCGCATATTCTAGTAACTGTTCCATAGCATGCAAACGAAACTTTTGTCGTTGGCGCACAAAGGAAAAAGGTCTTTCAAGTGGCGGGGCTAAATCAACTTTAGAAATACTATCGAGCTTAAGCTCTTTTTCAATCGTAACATTTGAGACAATAGAAACTCCCATTCCTGCTTCAACAGCACCCTTAACTGACTCGGGGCTACCCAGCTCTAAGCTAAGATTAAGATTATTACGATCCAAACCCTGGCTGACCACATAGTCCATAATGACTTCGCGGGTACCTGAACCCTCTTCACGAGATATGAATGGATAAGGCAACAATTCTTCCATAGAAATAGAAGTTTTTGATGCCAGCTCATGATGTTTTGGAACAATTACTACCAAAGAGTCTTTACGACATTTTTCAACCAATAAATTTTTATTGGTAACGGGCCCTTCAACAATACCTAAATCGATCATGCTATTTTCAATCATCGATACAATGCCTTCAGTATTTGAGACCTTAAGACGCAACTGAATATCAGGAAATTCTTTAGTAAAACCACTCAACAAACTTGGCAACATGTATTCAGCTATCGTAGTACTTGCACCTAGTGTTAAAACGCCACTTACATCACCCGTTAACTCTTTAATAGAGTTTTCCAATTCCGCATAGAGTTCGAAAATCTCTTCTGCGTATTCATAAGATTTACGTCCTGCTTCGGTTAAAGTCACTCGATTATGGGTGCGGTCAAATAAACGGGTATTAAAATGCTCTTCCAGCTGACGGACTTGGAAGGTAACTGCAGGCTGAGTCATATGTAGCGTTTCTGCCGCTTTAGTAAAGCTCAACAGTTTTGCAACTGTATAAAATACCTGTAATCGTCGATCCGCCATGGAGACCTCTTTGAAGTCTAATTGATTTTTTTTATAGGCAATTAGTATAGCACCAGAATCCCTCTAGAAGTCTCATGAAATTCACCCTTTATTCGTCTATAGGCATAACATCAGAGGGCTTTAAACAAGCAAATACGCAGTTCACATTTAGTAAAAATGAACCATTATCAAATAACTTCGTCGTTAGAATGGCTCCGCCTAACCCCCTGAAAATACAGTATTCGCCAAAATACAACTCATTTTTGCTAGACTGTTGTTACTTAAATATTTAATTTTTCACACATCATGATTTCAAAAATTCTCCTTGCGGTAAGTTTAGCTCTAATTCTTGGGACAGCAGCTTATGCCGCTCCTGTATATAAGTGGAATGAAGAAGGCAGAATCATTTACAGCCAGACTCCCCCAGCACCAGGTGTTGAATTTGAAGTGGTCTATCAAGATGATCTTGGAGTCAAAACATCTGTCGCTAAAGCGGATTCAGACGCTTCGAATTCAGGCGACAGCTTTGAAGAACGACGCGAAGAACGCAAACAAAGTGAAACTGACAAAAAGGTAATGCAAGAAAGTAATAAAATTAAAGCTGAAAACTGTGCAATTGCCACAAAAAATATGGAATCTCTCACCAGTCGCGGTCAAGTAACCATTAAAGATGGCGATGTTTATCGCAAGCTTAGTGAAGACGAACGCCAAGGTAAAATACAAGAATCTCAAGAACAAGTTTCTGAATTCTGCAGCTAACTCACCCTAGCTAACCTCAATCTTCCTTAAATTTAATCACCACGATATAGATCGTGGTGACTTCTTGTTACTATGTGACTTAATCATTTAAGTTAATTTTTATTTAGTCTATTTTTATCTCATGCGTGTAAACCAGTTTTTCCTATCTACCCTTAAAGAATCACCTGCTGACGCAGAAGTCGTCAGTCACCAACTTATGCTACGTGCCGGAATGATCCGGCGTCTTGCTTCAGGGCTTTACACATGGATGCCTATAGGGCTGCGAACCTTACGCAAAGTAGAAAATATAATTCGTGAGGAGATGAATAAATCAGGTGCAATCGAAGTGCTCATGCCTTCCATTCAACCCGCTGAGCTATGGCAAGAAACGGAACGTTGGGAGCAATATGGCCCGGAACTATTGCGTTTGCGCGATCGCCATAAACGCGAATTTTGTTACGGACCCACTCATGAAGAAGTAATAACTGACTTTGTCCGTAAAGAAGTGCGTAGCTACAAACAATTACCAGTTAATTTTTATCAGATACAAACCAAATTCCGCGATGAGGTTCGCCCACGCTTTGGTGTGATGCGTGCACGAGAATTTAGCATGAAAGATGCCTACTCTTTTCATATTAGCAAAGAATGTCTTGAACGTACGTATCAGATTATGTTTGATACTTACCAAAGTATTTTTACTCGCTTAGGACTCGAGTTTCGCGCCGTAGAAGCAGATACCGGAAGCATTGGTGGTAATGCTTCGCATGAATTTCATGTGCTAGCTGAGTCTGGTGAAGATGCAATTGCGTTTTCAAACCAAAGTAAGTACGCAGCAAATGTTGAATTAGCACCTACATTTAAACCCGAATGCATTGAGAATACAGACCAGGCAAGATTAGAAAAAACAGCTACTCCAAATCAACACAGCATAGATGAAGTCTGCAAATTCCTAGGAACCCACCCTGAGCAAGTGGTTAAAACATTGATCGTAAAAGGCGAGGATGACACATTAATTGCATTAGTACTTCGCGGCGACCATGAACTCAATCCTGTTAAAGCTCAAAAACTTGAAGGTGTGGCCGAGCCACTTGAATTCGCCAGTGAGAAAGACATTCAGGCAGAACTTGGTTGCAAGCCTGGTTCTATAGGACCTCTAGATTTGAAAATCCCAATCTTATTTGATCATGCTGTAGCGGCATTATCGAATTTTATCTGCGGGGCAAATGTGGAAGGTTTTCATTATAAAGGTGCAAATTGGCAGCGAGATTGCAAACAGTTTAACAATTCGCCCACTGTAGATTTACGCAAGATTGTTGATGGTGATGCCAGCCCTGATGGTAAAGGCACCGTCTCCATTAAACGCGGTATAGAAGTCGGTCATATTTTTCAGCTAGGAGATAAATACAGCCAAGCGCTCAAAGCTAGCGTATTAGGCGCTGACGGTAAAGATCAAGTTGTTACAATGGGTTGCTATGGCATTGGCGTCACTCGCGTTGTTGCAGCCGCTATAGAACAAAACTTTGATGAAAATGGAATTATCTGGCCGCAAGCCATTGCACCATTCCATCTCTCTATAGTGCCTATAAATTTAAAAAAATCCGAACAAGTGCAATCAACCTGTGAACATTTATATTCAAAGCTTCAAGATGCAGGAATAGAAGTTCTTTTTGATGACCGAGATCTGCGTGCTGGGTTAATGTTTGCAGACCACGAACTTATGGGCATACCACACCGGATTGTTATTGGTGACCGCGGTTTAAAAGAAGGGAATATTGAATATAAAGGTCGCGCAGATGCAGATTCCCAACAAGTTCCAATCGATAGCCTTATCCATTTTCTTAAAGAAAAAATTATTTCCCACTAATACATGATATTAATAGGAAACTATTTAATCTATTTGCTAACTAACTAGCATGAAGAAGTTCTAGTAGTCTGTCATCTTCTAGAGAGTATAATTCAAACCCCAATTATCATTAGGTCTAAGTCATGTTGTATAAATTTTTCCTTGTTTCATTAATTGCATTGGTCACTTTGACTATCAACGCTTGCGCAAGTGTAAAACTCACGCATGGTGGCGAAAAAGCACGGTTATTGAGTTCCGGAGAAGTTGCAAATTGCCAAAAACGTGGCGCAACAACAGTACGAGTAAAACCCACATTAATGACAGTTCCTCGACAACCCACCATTATTGCTAAAGAACTGCAGATCTTGGCACGCAATAGCTCTGTAAATATGGGCGGTGACACCGTTACCCCTATCTCAAAAATTGATAATGGCGAACAAACCTTTGCGGTTTATCGATGCGTGCCTTAAATAACTGATTTTGTTTGCGTAAATATATAAATAATCTGCACACTTTATAAGCAGCAAACTAAAATAAATTGTAAATTAAGCATTACTAACCTTATATTTATAAGGGTAATGTTTTATTTAGTTTATTAATTTATGCTTAATTTACTGTTTACTTCCCGCCCATCTTCATACTTTTGCCTTGCATTCCATCTAGCAATAGCTACACTGGCCAGAAGGCATATAGGACCTAAACTTCTTTTAGCCTATGTGGTCTAAAAAATAACTGTAAGAAAAGTTATTTTTTTACAACTAAACTAAATGTGAAATTTATTTTCACAAATCAAACCAACCCATGTTTTAAGACTTGTGGTTTATATATAACCTCAAGTACTTGAAGGATAGGAGGAGTACACATGAAGATAAGACTATTAACGTTAATGGTAGCATTAGGATCGATGCTAAGCGTTAGCACAGCAGTGTTAGCGGAAGACACCATGTACGTACCGATTCCAAGCTACCGTGTAGGACCATATGCGGCAGGTGGAACAGGGTACTTTGGTGGGATCTTAGACTACTACAATTTATTAAATGAGCGAGACGGCGGTGTAAACGGCGTAAAGCTTATTTGGTCAGAGTGCGAAACTGAATATTCAGTAGAGCGCGGAGTAGAGTGCTACAAGCGATTGAAAGATCGTGAAGGTGGTGCGGTATTCTTTGACCCACTATCAGTAGGTATATCTACTGCATTGATTGAAACCGGTCGTAAAGACAAGATGCCAATCATCGCGGTAAACCACGGTAAGACAGCCGGCCAACGCGGCGACATCTTCCCGTACTACTTTATGCCAGGTATCAACACCTATGACGAGCACTCCATTATGGTGCACTTCATTGGTGACGTACTAGAAGGCGGACGTGACAACCTTAAAGGCAAGAAGATTGCCATGTTGTACCACGGCTCTCCATACGGTCGTGAAGCGATCGACTTCATGGACAGCATGTGTGAGAAGCACGGTTGCACCCACCACCCTCTAGAAGTACCTCATCCAGGTAACGAGCAACAATCACAATGGTTGAACATTCGTAAATTAAAGCCTGACTATGTATTGCTAAGAGGCTGGGGTGTTATGAACCCAGTTGCGATGCAAACTGCGGTACGTACCGGTTACCCAGTAAGCCGATTAATCGGCAACATCTGGTCTAACTCTGACGAAGACGTAATCCCAGCGGGTAAAGCAGCGGATGGCTACCAAGCTATTACCACTCACCCAGCGGGTACCGACTTTGATGTGGTACAACAAATCATCAAGACCGTATACGGCGGCGGAAACGGCGACTTACAAGACAAGTCACGTTTAGGCTCAGTATATTGGAACCTTGGCGTACTAGCGGGTGTAGTACACACAGAAGCGCTACGTATTGCCCAAGCACGTTTTGGCAACCGCGCGTTGACTTCATCTGAAGCACGTTGGGGCTTTGAGAACCTACAATTGGGTGCGGATCGCATCGAAGAGTTAGGCGCTACGGGTCTTGTACCAGAACTTGCTTTATCTTGTCTTGACCACGTAGGCGGACATCTTGCTAAATTCCAGCAATGGGATTCAGGTGCACGTCAGTGGAACATCGTATCGGATTGGATTGAGGGCGACGTACCTCTATCACAAGCGATCATTGATGCGGGTGCAGAGCAATATGCAACCGACAACAAGATTGCGGCTCGTCCGTGTTCTGCAGACAGTAATGATGATGATTTCGACCTTTAAGATCTAAATCACACATTAGTAAATAAAAAGCTGGGCTTCGAAAGAAGCTCAGCTTTTTTTATGCTCAAAATAATTTACCTTAAAATATTTAAGCTGAAGCTTTTAGATTTATACTTTCGCCATGAAAGATAAGACCGTACTGATTACTGGGTGCTCAACAGGCATTGGTTTACATCTTGCACAATCATTAGAAAAAAGTGGATTTCAAGTTTTTGCTTCGGCAAGAAAGTCATCCGATGTAAAGAAACTTACCCAACTTGGCTTACGCTGCTTGCAACTAGATATAACAGACTCCGAATCTATCAAAGCTGCAGTTGAATTATTACTAACACAAACAAATGGAAATCTATATGCACTCATCAACAATGCAGGTTTTGGGCAAGCAGGTGCAGTAGAAGATCTGAGTCGCAAAGTATTACGCGAACAATTTGAAACCAATTTATTTGGCTTAATCGAACTAACTAATTCGGTTTTGCCTATCATGCATCAACAAGGGCATGGAAGAATTATTCAAATTAGTTCTGTATTAGGGTTTGTTGCAATGCCCTTTCGCGGAGCATACATTGCCTCAAAGTTTGCATTGGAAGGAATTAGCGATGCATTACGTTTAGAACTGAGGGGTACAAATATCTATGTATCATTAGTTGAACCCGGCCCAATCACAAGTCAATTCCGCCAAAATAGCTTAAAACTATTTAAAAAAAATATAGATAGTAATCGTAGTCGATTCAAAAAAACGTATCATGCAACGATTTCTCGACTTGAAACTGAAGGCCCTGCAGTACCGTTTACGCTTGAACCAGAGGCAGTTGCAAAAAAAGTATTGCATGCACTACAAAGACGACACCCTAAACCCAGATATTACGTAACTTTCCCAACCTACCTATTTGCATATTTAAAAAGAATATTCCCAACAAGAATGCTTGACATCCTACTTTCACGATCCTCGAAAGTTAAAGGTAAGTAATTAATAATTATTAATATTTTAGCCTCTTAGCATCATTCTTAGAATGTCCTGTCAACCAGTTGCTTACTCTCCCGTTGTATACAGTGTGAATTATGCAACTGGAGCAAATAACATGAATACTAAAAACCTAACATTATTGACTGCTACTTTTTTACTAGTTACAAGCGCATCTATTGCAAGTGCAGACAAAGGGGACAAGATAGAACGCCACCTAGATCGCAAGGGTGATCGAATTGAACGTCATCTAGACCGCAAAGGCGACCGTATTGACAATCGTTTAGATCGTAAAGGTGATCGCATTGAAAATAGATTTGACAGAAAGGCAGATCGTGCACGTGATGCAGGAAAAGATGGCTTAGCAAACCGACTAGAGCGTAAAGGCAATATTGCCGATAATCGATTAGACCGAAGAGGCGACCGAATCGACAATCGTTTAAATCGCAAAGGTGATCGTATAGATAGACGTCTAGATCGAAAAGGTCAACGCATCAATCGAAGGCATTAATGTAACAATGTGGCTGAAAGGAGCAATGAGCCATTGCTCCTTTATAACTTCTAATCAGCTTAAGAAGCTTTATGATTAAAACTTAACATATCCCCACTTACCCCAACATTTACAATTCCACCTGTTTGTATTTCACCAGACAAGAGTGAATGTGCAAGTGGGTTTTCAACCAATTCTTGAATAGCCCGTTTCAAAGGACGCGCCCCATACACAGGATCAAAACCTGCTTCAGACAACTTATCTAATGCAGCATCCGAAAACGATAATTTAATATCGCGATCATTTAATCTAGCTTGCAATTGTAGGAGTTGAATTTCTGTAATTGCACGAATGTGTTGTTGTGACAAAGGGTGAAACACAATGGCATCGTCTATGCGATTGATAAATTCAGGTCTAAACCTTGCCGCTACAACCTCCATAACCGCTGTCTTCATTTTTGTATAATCTTTATCGGTAGACATCTCTTGAATCAAATCACTGCCTAAATTTGAAGTCATTATGATTACTGTATTTTTAAAATCTACCGTGCGCCCATGTCCATCTGTTAAACGCCCGTCGTCTAATACTTGAAGCAAAATATTAAATACATCTGGGTGTGCTTTTTCAATTTCGTCCAACAACACCACACTATAAGGTTTGCGACGCACGGCTTCGGTCAAGTACCCACCTTCTTCGTAACCCACATATCCTGGTGGCGCACCAATCAAACGCGCAACAGAGTGTTTTTCCATAAACTCAGACATATCGACACGAATTAACGCCTCTTCACTATCAAATAAAAACTCTGTCAACGCCTTGGTAAGTTCAGTTTTACCTACACCGGTTGGGCCCAAAAACAAGAAAGAGCCGTTAGGTCTTCTTGGGTCTGAAATACCTGCACGAGATCTACGCACAGCATCTGAAACCACTTGAACTGCTTCATCTTGACCTACTACCCTTTTGCCTAATACAGATTCCATTTCTAATAGTTTTTCTCGTTCTCCCGCCAACATCTTTGACACAGGGATACCGGTCCAATGCGCGACAATTTCTGCTACTTCCGCATCAGTTACTTTATTACGTAGCAATTTATTTTCAGAAGTTTTTACTTCACTTGCAGCATGTAGCTGTTTTTCCAGTTCGGGAATTCTTCCATATTGCAGTTCAGACATTTTAGCTAAGTCACTTGCCCTATGCGCAGCATCTAGGTCAAATCGTGCTTGCTCAAGCGCTTCTTTTATTTCTTGCGCCCCTTGTAATGTAATTTTTTCTGAGCGCCACACTTCATCTAAGCCCGCATATTCTTTTTCAAGTTTTTGTATTTCTTCCTCAAGCTCTGATAAATGCTTTTTAGATGCATCGTCAGATTCTTTTTTCAATGCTTCACGTTCAATTTTTAACTGAATGAGTTTGCGATCTAACTTATCCATCGATTCAGGCTTAGAATCAATTTCCATGCGAATTCGTGATGCGGCCTCATCAATAAGGTCAATCGCTTTGTCAGGCAATTGTCGATCGGAAATATAACGATGTGAGAGTGTCGCAGCACTTACAATGGCAGGGTCCGTGATATCTACACCATGATGAACTTCATAACGTTCTTTTAAGCCACGTAATATAGCTATGGTATCTTCGACGCTTGGCTCATCCACAATGATTTTTTGGAAACGACGCTCTAATGCTGCATCTTTTTCAATATATTGCCGGTATTCGTCCAAGGTAGTAGCACCTAAACAGTGTAGCTCCCCTCTTGCTAATGCAGGCTTAAGCATATTTCCTGCATCCATTGCACCCTCGGCTTTACCTGCACCCACCATAGTATGAAGTTCATCTATGAATAAGATAATTTGTCCTTCTTGCTTAGATAATTCATTTAAAACAGCCTTCAAACGCTCTTCAAACTCTCCGCGGAATTTTGCACCGGCTATTAATGCACTTAAATCCAAAGACAGGAGTTTTTTGTTTTTAACTCCTTCAGGAACTTCGCCGTTTACAATGCGCAAGGCAAGACCTTCCACAATTGCAGTTTTACCTACACCCGGCTCACCTATCAATACTGGATTATTTTTAGTGCGGCGTTGCAAAACTTGTATGGCTCGACGAATTTCATCATCACGACCAATGACAGGATCAAGCTTGCCTTGTTCGGCACGCTCGGTTAAATCAATTGTATATTTATCCAATGCTTGCCTAGTTTCTTCTGCATTAGGATCAATCACATTTTCACCCGCTCTCATTCTTTCTAGCGCTGTCATTAATTGCTTTTTATGGATACCAGACTGGTTAAGTAAACTCCCTAACTCACCCTTATCTTCTAATGCTGCAACAGCAAACATTTCTGATGCAATGTAATTATCCCCACTTTTCTGGGATATCTTATCGGTAACATTTAATAAATTGCTTAGCGTGTTGGATATATGCACCTCACCCGCTGTTCCCGAAACCCTTGGCAAACGTTCAATAATATCTTGAGTTTTTTGTTTAATTGCATTTACATCTGCACCGGCACGTAGATACAAGTTAGCCACCGCACTATTTTCTTGATTCAGCATCGCTGCCATCATATGCGCAGGCTCAATGAACTGATGATCTTTGCCTACCGCCATAGACTGCGCCTCTTGCAAAGCAAGCTGGAAATTATTGGTTAGTTTATCCATGCGCATATTGAAATCTCCATAGTAATTTGGCTATGTCATCAAAAATGAGGCCAATTACCTGTATTTCAAGGCCTGACAACGGAATTCTTATATAATTAGTCATCGGCAGAATGGGAGAATTCTATAATAAGAATATGGACATGCGAATATGATGTCCATCAGGGACGATGCAACCGATTAAATACTTAATTTACAATGTCCGCTATCGATCCAAAGCGGACATTGTCGAATATTAAATAAATGAGCAAACCTACAGTAGATAATTTTAAATTACCGCTTTGGGCAGTGTGTTCTTCGCTGGCATTTACTATTATTTTATTGGGAATAATGCTTTGGTTAGATTTATATGTTTATTCAGCTTCAGATAGTTCATGACTTCATTTCTTGCTATTCGCACCAGCTTATATTTTTTTGCAAATATTTGTTGAAGGGATACTTAGTATCTTTTGGGAATCGCGTCTATGGATAACAAAGCTAGTGCCAATAGCAATGCTGATACTTTTTTATGTAGCTTTTTTCAGGTTAAATTAATTAGCGCTAAACGTCTGCTATTGGCCATAAGCAGACATTTTGGAAAAAAGAATTTAAACTGATGTAACTTCCATGTTGCGACTCATATTCGCACTTCCATGTGCTCACTATTGGCCGACAGAAATTTGCTCCTGCAATTTCTGCACTTCCACCATCCATGGCGGTCGAAGCGATTATTCATTTTTCCAAATCAGCGTCGCCATTCTTCCTGTTTCACCATCTCTTCGATACGAATAAAATGCATCACTTTCAGTATAGGTGCAATACTCATCACCATAGACATTTTTCACATTGTGTTTAGTTAATATATTCATCGCAAGCTGATAAATATTTGCCAAATATTTTCCATTACTTTTTTCTACAAATGCATTTCGGTGTTTTTCATTTATTGTTATAAACTGCTCAACCACCTCTTCACCCACTTCAAACACTTTTGGACCTATCGCAGGCCCTAACCAGCACAATATTTTTTCATTAGTTACAGGTATTGCTCGCAAGGTGTTTTCAAGAATGCCATTCACCAAACCGCGCCACCCTGCATGAGCAACTGCAATATGCTCACCAGCTTGATCACAAAAAGCGACAGGCAAGCAATCTGCAGTAAGTACTGCGCAAACCACACCCCTCACATTTGTGTATGCTGCATCTGCAGTTTTATCAGCTGGCGCTTTATCCCCCAAAGTCAAAATGGATGACCCATGCACTTGATCAAGCCACACTGGTTCATTGGGAAGCTGTAAGTCTTGTTTAATTAACCGCCTGTTTTTGACAACGCTTTCTTGATTATCTTTTACATGATCACCTATATTAAGCGAGCGATATTCTTGCTGACTGCATCCCCCCTTCCGGGTAGTGGTTATACAACGAATATTTCCCGGCACTGGCCAATTGGGAATTATATATTCAAGATTCATCTAAATTACTCTCTAAAACTTCAATCAATTCTTGAAAATCTGTAGGTATGGGAGCCGAAAAAGATACTTCTGATTGTTTTTTAGGATGCACAAAAGATAATTCTGCTGCATGCAATGCTTGGCGAGGAAAATTAGATAGCAGCTGTAACATACTATTTTTACCAGCGTTCATTTTTCTTCCGTACACAAGATCACCAATAATTGGAAACTTTATATGTGACATGTGTACACGTATCTGATGGGTTCTGCCGGTTTCTAATTTCACGTCCAGCAAAGTAAAACCATTATATTTTTTTCGCACACGATAATGCGTGACCGCAGGCCTGCCCATCGAAGGTTTTACCGCCATACGTTTACGGTCGACTGAATGCCTACCAATAGGTTCATCAACTGTTCCACCTGAAATCATTTCACCATACACCAGCGCAATATATTTTCTGGAAACGGTTCTTTGCTGTAGTTGATCTACAAGATGTGTATGAGACTTAAGATCTTTAGCGACCACTAATAAACCTGTCGTATCTTTATCCAAACGATGCACAATACCAACCCTAGGGACTGAACGTAATTCAGGTATATGATGGAGCAAAGCATTTGCCATAGTGCCCGAAGGATTACCTGCACCAGGATGAACAATGAGCCCTGCAGGTTTATTGATTACCATTAGATATTCATCTTCAAATACGATATTCAACGTTATAGCTTCAGGATCAAGAGAAACTTCATCCACAATACTCACATTAAGCAGCACGGACTCTCCACCCGCCACAATATCTTTAGGACGCATTATTTGATCATTTATTAATGCATCACCATTTTTTATCCATTTTTGTAAGCGCGCACGAGAAAAATCTGGATACATTTTCGCCAATGCGAGGTCTAATCGTAAACCCGCATAATCATTGGGTATAACGGCAGTAAAGATTTCTTTTTCGTTCACTATCATGTACGGATTTGTAGTAAAAATATGGTTATAATCCAAAACACATGAAAGACTATACATTTACTCCTCAAAGATCCATTTGGCAGGTCTTATTAATGCTAATACTTATCGCATCTATCAGCGGCTGCTCATCTTTGTGGCCATTTGGTAAAGATGACGAAGAAAAAGATTCAGAAATAGCTGCAGATGAATCTGCGGCTAAAATTTATAATGCTGCAAATAAAGCGCTAGTAAATAGAGAAATTGACGTTGCTGTTGAACAATACCAGCTATTAGAAACCCGTTACCCGTTTGGCCGCTATGCGCAACAAGGGTTGCTGGAACTTGCATATGCATATCATGCGGCAAACAAACCTGATCGTGCACTCGCTACAATTAACCGCTTTATTAAATTAAATCCTCAGCACCCAAGCATTGATTATGCGTACTACATGAAAGGGCTAACTACTTTTGATAAAGGAAAAAGTTTAATTCACGTTATAGTTAAGCGCGACCCCTCAAATAATGATCCAACCTACGTACGTGAAGCATTTGATATCTTTAAACTACTTATAGAAAAATATCCTGATAGTGAATACGCCGAAGACGCAAAGTATCGGATGATCTATTTACGAAACGAACTAGCAGAATATGAGCTAAAAGTAGCCAAGTTTTATATGCAACGTGGAGCCTATGTGGCTTCTGCCAATCGCGCAAAATACATAATGGAAAATTACCAGGGTGCTGAGATTATGCCAGAAGCAGTTTATATACTCGAGCAAGCCTACCTGGCACTTGAATTAAATGATCTAGCTTATGATACACATCGAGTATACGCACAAAATTATCAAACTGGGAAAGATGGTGTTATCGACGAAAAATTTGCGAATAAAAGTTGTGCTGAAAGTTTATGGGGGAAAGCTTTAGAAAAGTTGCGTTTAAGAACCTATTATTGTAATTAAAACGAACTCTAGCGATTTTTTAAAAAGCCAGAAGTAATTGGATAACGACGATCCTTACCGTAGGCACGTGAAGTTATTTTTACACCAGGCGGAGCTTGACGCCGCTTGTATTCGTTACGTAACACCATCTTCACCACACGACTAACAACTTCTTCATCACAACCTTCCGCTATAATTTGTTCTACTGTGTAGTCCTGCTCTACAAATTTCTCAAGTATAGGATCTAATACTTCATAAGCGGGCAAACTATCTTGATCGACTTGATCTGGAGCTAGCTCAGCAGATGGTGCACGAGTTATTACACGCTCTGGAATAACACGCTTTATACTGTTCCTATAGTTAGCAAGTTCGTATACTAATGTTTTTGACACATCCTTAAGAGGCGCAAAGCCACCTGCCATATCTCCATATAAGGTTGCATAGCCTACCGACATTTCACTTTTATTCCCTGTTGTCAGCAGCATGCTTCCAGTCTTATTGGATATAGCCATCAACAACACACCCCGAATGCGAGACTGAATATTCTCTTCGGTAACATCTGTCTCCAATCCATCAAACACTTGCTCTAGACTTTTTGTTATGGTGTTGAATGAACTCTCAATAGGAATCTCATCTAACTTTACACTCAATGAATTAGCAAGTTGTCGCGCATCCTCAATACTAATATCAGATGTATAACGAAATGGCATCATAACTGCGTGCACATTTTCTGACTCCAAGGCATCTACCGCAATGGCGAGGGTCAAAGCAGAATCGATTCCACCTGACAAACCCAATACAATATTTTTAAATTTATTTTTTATCACATAATCTTTTACACCTAAAACCAGTGCTCGATATATAGAAGCGTGTTTAGCTAATTGTGAATGTATGTTTTGACTTTTAATTAAGTCTTGCTTTGCTTTTGAATATTGCACATTGAATATACCAGTCTCAAACGCAGGACCCTGCAAACAAACCTCACCATCTTTATCTAAACATAAAGATTCTCCATCAAATACCAATTCATCTTGTCCGCCAATTTGATTTATATAAATAATTGGGATTTTCTGCTCAGTTATTCGTTGCCGCAATATATCTAAACGCTGTTTGGTCTTATTAAATTGATATGGACTTGCATTAAGATTTATAACTATCTCAGCCCCTGCTTCTTTGCTCTTTTTAATAGGCTCTTCGTACCATATGTCTTCGCATATAGTAATTCCAACTTGCACACCTTTAATATTAACCACACATGCAGCATTGCCTTGATTGAAGTAACGTTTTTCATCAAACACTTCATAATTTGGCAATTGATGCTTATGGTAGATAGCGATAACCTCGCCGTTATAAACAAGCAATGCTGAATTAAAGAGTTGACCTTTTTCCTGGGTTGGCGATCCAAGCAATATGTAAATATTTTTAATTTCTTTTTGAATTTTATTAATTGCAGTTTGCACACGCGCCAACAAAGACGGCCTAAACAGAAGATCTTCTAGTGGATAGCCTGTAATGGATAACTCTGAAAAAACTATGATATCAGCTGAGTTCTCGTCACGCGCCTGTATAGCAGCTGCAATAATAAGTTGCGCATTACCTTCTACATCACCTACCAAAAAATTAATTTGCGCTAATGAAATTTTTAACACACTGTCCATAGTAATTTTCATTTCGATAAATAAATTTAAACTATATCTTTAAAAGCTCACTCATTCGTTTACCAATTTCAGCAGGTGATCTCACAGTAACTACGCCAGCATTTTCTAGCGCTTGGTACTTTTTCTCAGCAGTCCCTTTCCCGCCGCTTATGATTGCGCCCGCATGCCCCATACGTTTTCCAGTTGGCGCCGTAACGCCAGCGACATATGCAACTACTGGCTTAGATACATTTTGTTGAATATAGTCTGCCGCCTCTTCTTCTGCAATTCCACCAATCTCGCCCACCATAATTATCCCATCAGTGTCTTTATCTTCTTCAAACATTTGCAAGCAATCAATAAAATCCAAACCATGTATTGGATCACCTCCTATACCTACACAAGTTGACTGCCCCAAATCGTGTTGAGTTGTTTGATTAACCGCAACATAAGTTAGTGTACCTGAACGAGAAACAATGCCGACGTTGCCGGACCTGTGTATTTCTCCAGGCATAATACCTATTTTGCACTCACCGGGAGTAATTATTCCTGGACAGTTTGGCCCAATTAAAATTGAATCACTATCATTTAACACGGCATTAACTTTTACCATATCTAGAACTGCTATACCTTCGGTTATACAAACAATTAGTTTAATTTCAGCGAATATAGCTTCAAGTATTGCGTCCGCTGCAAAAGCTGCAGGTACATATATAACGCTTGCATCGATTTCATGTTCCGCAAGCGCTGAACGGATTGTGTCGTATACTGGTATATTTAATTCTATTGCGCCACCCTTGCCTGGCGTAACTCCTGCTACAACCTGAGTACCATAGTCAACAGCTTGTTTGGTATGGAAGCTTCCTTGCGCACCGGTAAGCCCTTGACACAACACCTTGGTATGTTTATTTACAAGTATGCTCACATTCTTTTATATTTAAGCTTCCGATGCACTTGTTGCAAGCGCAATAGCTTGCTGAGCACCTTCGGTAAGATTATCGACAGGAATAACATTAGATGATTTTTCTTCGAGTAATTTTTTACCTTCTTCTGCATTGGTTCCTTGCAACAAAACAACTACTGGAGTATTCAAAGATATTTCATTCTCATCCAATTCTTTCTGGGCATCCAATATTCCTTGCGCGATCAAGTCACAACGCACAATACCGCCAAAAATATTTACAAATATTGATTGAACCGACTTATCACTAGAAACAAGCTTAAATGCTTCGGCAACTTTTTCTTGCGTTGTACCGCCACCTACATCAAGGAAATTCGCTGGCTCGCCACCGTGATGTTTAACCAAATCCATGGTCGCCATGGCTAAGCCGGCACCATTAACGATACAACCTATATTCCCATCTAGCTTTATGTAATTTAAACCCAGTTTTTTTGCAGTAGCTTCTGCTTGATTTTGTTGCGAAGCATCATAAAAGCTCTGTAACTTTTGGTGACGGTAAAGAGCGTTATCATCAATACTAATTTTTGCGTCCAAGGCAATTAAATCGCCTTCTTCATTAACAATTAGAGGATTAATCTCAACAAGGCTGCAATCATGTTCTATAAACAATCCAAATAAACTGTGTAGAATTTTTTGTAACTGTTTTATCTGACTTTTCCCTAGGTGCAATGCATAACCAATATCGCGTATTTGATTTGGTTGTAGCCCAACAGAGGGATGAATATAATGTGTGAAAATTTTCTCAGGCGTTTGCTCTGCTACTTGTTCAATATCCATACCGCCTTCAGCTGAAGCAATGATTGCAATCTGCCTAGAGCCTCTATCAACCAGCATCGCTAGGTAAATTTCTCGCTCGATACTCGTAAGCTCTTCCAAAAGTACAGCGCTCACAGGCAGTCCTTGCTCATCGGTTTGCTTGGTAACTAAAACTTTCCCTAGCATGCTTGTGACTGTAGGTTCCAGTTGGCGTGCATCTCTCACAATGACAACACCACCCACTTTACCGCGTCCACCAGCATGAACTTGCGCTTTCACGATCCAGGCTTGATCTTTGATTGATTCACAAATTGTCTGAACATCATCATCATGCTTTATTACTCGCGAGGATAAGATAGGAATTCCATTTTCACCAAATAGAATTTTGGCTTGGTACTCATGTATGTTCATAATTATTACCGTTGAATTGCTACATTATACTGATGAATTCAATTCCATATACAAGTTAAACTGAGTTATGCTCATCCACTTAACAAAGTAAATTTATTTAGGTTAATTTTTACTTAATTCAATTATGAGCAATTTTTTTGAAGAAAAAACCATTCAACAATGGTCAGCTTTAAGGCTATTTTCACTTTACCGCCTCACTATCTCCGTCATTTTTTTTGGCCTTAGCCTATTTGCAGACCATAACAGATTCCTAGCATCACTAGACCCTAACTCACTTAGCTGGGTAAGTGGATGTTATTTGTTATGTGCAATTGTCGCACTCATATGCGCGTATTTCAGGTGGCTGCCATATAAGATCCAAGTATATTTTTTCATCATAATTGATATCGCGATCACCGTTACACTAATGCATCTATATGGGGAGGTAACCAGTGGCTTTGGCACACTTATGATCGCCGTAGTTGCAGGTGGCAGTCTGTTATTACCCGGTAGAACCGCACTGCTTTTTGCAGCACTAGCAACACTAGCGATTCTAAGTCATGAGATTTATGCAAACTTGCATGGAGATTTTGAAAAAACAGCTTACACACAAGCTGGATTACTAGGAGCAGCATTATTCGCAACCGCATTACTGGCAATCACTCTTGCGCATCGCGCAACGGAAAGCGCAAAACTTGCAGCACAACGCGGCGTTGATTTAGCTAATTTAGCAAAACTCAATGAACACTTAATCAATAGAATGGAAGCTGGAATTATGGTGCTTGATGATGACAGTACTATACGAATGCATAACCATGCTGCTTGGAAATTATTAGGTCAACCTGAGATTAGTGAACAAACTACACTTTTAGATATTTCTGTACCTTTGTATGATTTATATAAATCCTGGAATAAAGCAGCTGAAAACCCCACCTTTAGAAATCACATAGGAAAACTGAATCGTTCAAACCAAGCAGATTTACAGGTGCGTATTGCACCAGTGGGGTTAAGAAAGCACGATCGAGGGTCTGTAATATATCTAAATGATAATACTGAAGTAGATAAACAAATTCAGGAAACCAAACTTGCTTCATTAGGAAGACTAACCGCTAGCATTGCGCATGAGATTAGAAACCCATTGGGCGCGATAAGCCACGCAGCACAGCTATTAGATGAATCATCTGAATTACATAAGGCCGATAAACGTCTCGCTACTATAATTCAAGATCAATCAATACGATTAAACAACATTATCAATAATGTTCTACGTTTATCAAGACGAGAAAAATCAAAGCCTGAAAAAATAGAGCTAGGCACTTGGTTACAAAAATTTATAGAGGAGTTCATTCGTACAAATGATATAGATAATGACTGGGTATCATTAAAAATTACTCCTACAGATGGAACCGTTATGATGGATCCTAATAATTTGCACCAGGTATTATGGAATTTATGTAAAAATGCAAAAAAATATGGTGTTGTACAGGGTAATGATGTTCGCATCCAATTATTGGCAAACAGTAATCATCCTGAGTCTCCACCTTATCTTGATATCATCGACAATGGTCCTGGAATCAGCGAGGACCATCAAACCCAGTTATTTGAACCATTCTTTACAACCAGTGATACAGGCACGGGCCTTGGTTTGTACCTTTCACGCGAATTATGCAAGAACAATGGAGGAAATTTACGTTATATTCACCTCCCAGAAGGCGGCAGCTGCTTTAGAATTGAGTTTCCTTCACCCATAAATTATGGAGAATCATAGTCTTGAAAAACGTATTAGTCGTTGACGACGAACCTGATATTCGAGAACTGTTAGAAATCACCCTCAGCCGCATGAATCTAGATTCACGTGCCGCTGCAAATGTGCGTGAGGCTAAATCTTTATTAGAAAACGAGCAGTTTGACTTATGCCTTACCGATATGAAACTGCCTGATGGAACCGGCATTGAGTTAGTCGAACATATACAAGAACAATTCCCTCACATTCCTGTTGCCGTGATCACCGCTTTTGGCAGTATGGAAGCAGCTATCAGAGCTTTAAAAGCTGGCGCATTTGATTTTGTTTCAAAACCCATTGATTTAAACATGCTGCGCGGCCTCGTGGATAGCGCATTAAAAGTTGCTAGCACCCCCATCGATAAAACTACAGAAAACGGAGTTAAACCATCGCAAAAACTTCTTGGTGAATCTGAGGCAATGTTAGTGTTACGCCAAAAAATCGATAAATTAGCCCGCAGTCAAGCACCTGTATATCTACGCGGAGAATCAGGCGTTGGCAAAGAACTCGTTGCAACTCAGATACATCAACAAGGCCCGCGAGCAAATGCAAGCTTTGTACCTGTAAACTGTGGCGCGATACCTACTGAACTTATGGAAAGTGAATTTTTTGGACATCTTAAGGGAAGCTTCACCGGTGCAGTAAGTGATAAAGAAGGCTTGTTTCAAGCTGCTCACGGAGGAACCTTATTCTTAGATGAAATAGCCGAATTACCGATTCATATGCAAGTTAAGCTGTTGCGCGCTATTCAAGAAAAAGCCATTAAACCTATTGGTGGGCAAAAAGAAATACCTGTAGATATACGCTTACTGAGCGCGACCCATAAAGACTTAAGTGCTGAAGTTGAAGTGGGAAATTTTCGACAGGATTTATATTACCGCATCAATGTCATTGAACTGAATATTCCACCATTACGAGAACGCATCACCGATTTACCTATCCTAGCCAATTTCATGTTGAGCAGAGTATCGGGCATTAATAACGAAATATATAGTCTCTCAGATGATGCGATAGAAAAACTCAAAACCTATCCTTTCCCTGGCAATATACGCGAACTAGAGAATATTTTAGAGCGCGCAGCAACACTGTGCGATGAAAATCAAATTGCAGCGAATGATCTAGACTTACCTGATGTCAAAATCTCACCGTCAGCAGATCAACAAGACCCTGAAGAATCTTCAATTTCATTATCGGTTGACCAACTGGAAGACTATTTAATTCAAAAAGAGCGCAAAGCTATTGTTGCCGCACTAGAACAAACGCGTTGGAACAAAACCGCTGCAGCCAAGCTACTAGGCATCACTTTCAGGCAACTCCGCTATCGCTTACAAAAGCTGGAGTTAGAATAAACACCTAGATTTATGCTCAACTGACAAATATTGTCACTCTTGAACACTGAACCCCGGCTAAACGTCATAAAATGCCGCTTATCTCTTAAACGCTTTAAATCTGACCTAAATCGAACATACTGTTTTTATTAGAGTTATTCAGTCAAAACTGTATTGGCATGATATCTGTATATATTTAAAGCAAGATTGCCCTTACTTATAATTTGGGCAATCACCAGTATTTCCGGAGTTGGAGTCGTTAAAAGACTTCTGGCAAGGACAGCTGGAAATTAACGTTCAACTTAATATTTTTAATTTTTAATGAGGATAGGAGATTCCCATGAAAAAAACACAACAAGGTTTTACCTTAATCGAACTTATGATCGTAGTTGCGATCATCGGTATTCTTGCTGCGATTGCTATTCCTGCTTACCAGGATTACACCATTCGCGCTAAAGTAACTGAAGGCTTGAATCTAGCAAGTGCTGCTAAACTAGCCGTTGCTGAAACCTACAGTTCTGAAGGCTCAATGAAATCTACTAATGCTAGTTATGGTCTTGCTGGAGCAAGTTCTATTACTGGTAATAACGTCAACAGTGTTGGTGTAGATGCTAGTGGTATAGTTACCGTAACTTATGCAACTTTAGGCGGCGGTGTTAATACTGCTACTATCACATTGACACCAGACACTTCAAACGCTGGTTCAATTGAGTGGACATGTGCAGGGACTGACGACCTAACTGAACAGTACCTACCTGCTACTTGCAGATAATAAGTTCAGTTTAGCAAAAAAATCAAAGCGCCCTGCATTTGCATGGCGCTTTTTTTTTGCATTATAGTATCCCCCTAAGATAGCACATGACTTAATTCACATAATTAGTATCCAATACGTAAAAATGACCCAAACATTTACGTTGCTCTTCCTACAAAAGAATTACATTAAAACTACCCTACTTATTGCGGCCCTTGCTGTAAGTATTTTAATTTATATTCCAGGACTTAAAGGTGATTTTGTACACGATGATATTCCCAATCTTGTTACGAATGATAGATTACATGTCAATACGCTAAGCTATGATTCGCTTATCACTGCAAGCTTTTCTTCTAAATCAGGGCCGCTTAGACGTCCCATCAGCATGTTTACTTTTTCGATTAACCACTACTTATCAGGACTTAATCCCTACAGTTACAAAGTAGTTAACTTATTCATTCATATCATCACCGGTCTTTTATTATTCTTTTTAACAACCTTACTATTAAATTTCTATGAGAAAATATATGGAAAAAATCCATTAAATATAGATCACTTCTACATTGCATTATTCGTGGCTTTGGCATGGCTCGTATCACCAATTAATTTAACCGGTGTTTTATATATCGTACAGCGCATGACAAGTTTAGCAGCACTATTTAGTATAGCAGGACTATGCTGTTACGTAGCAGCAAGAAAATCGATGATCTTCGACAATAGGTTAAAGGTTCATTATTTTATTTTATGTGCAATATTTTTTTTATTATCTATTTTCAGTAAAGAAATTGGCGCATTAAATATCTTCTATATAATTTGTATCGAGATTTGTTTTTTTAAATTTATATCAAACTGCATAATCTCAACAAGCACATTCAAAGTGTTGTTTTTTGCAGTAGTTCTGACCCCAATCTTAATAGCATTCATATTTCTATTAAAAGAGCCTGGCTACATATTAAGTGGATACGATCATAGGAACTTTACACTTGAAGAAAGAATGCTTACCCAGACAAGAATGTTTTTTTTATATTTAAAATGGATACTTTTGCCCAACATTACAGAACTAGGCCTTTATCACGACTATATCATTTCATCTAAATCGCTTGCTGAACCTATTTCAACTCTACTATCAGTAATTGGAGTAATGCTAATATTTTGCACATCTATAGTGATAATAAAAAAGAAACCTCTAATCTCTTTTTCAATTCTATTTTTTTTAGCCTCCCACCTTCTAGAATCAACCATATTGCCACTAGAGCTTGTATATGAGCATAGGAATTATTTAGCTAGCTATGCTGTTATATTTGGTATTGCATCAAGCTTAATTTATACAATCAACAAAAAATCAACATTGAAACTAGTCTTGCTAGTAGGTTGTATATGGATTTGCGCAATAGCTACAACTACCGGTATACGAGCATTTCAGTGGCAAAATGATGCCTCATTGGCTTTATATGAAACAGAGCATCATCCAAATTCTGCAAGAGCAGTTTTTTCTCTCGCAAAAACCTATGCGAATATGACACTAGCGGATCTCGTTGATGAAAAAGAAAAAACATTGGATTTATTTGAAGCATCCTCACAATACATGCCTCATGAAATTATAGGCGAAGCTTCTGCTATATTATTCTCCAGTCTAATTGGAGAGACACCAAAAACTTCTTGGATAGATAGTGTAACTAAAAAACTTAATACACTTCCTTTAACTCAAAATAGCATTAGCGCACTATATGAAATTAATAATTGTATACTTTCAACATGCACGCTTACGGTTCAACAAGTGCATGGGTTTTATAATGCCGCCCTTAGTAATCAAGCCCCATTTGTACCCAAAATCAAATCAGATTTATTAACGCTGTATGCCAAATTCTCTGCCAATAAACTAGGGGACCTTGCTACAGCACATGACGCAATGACAAATGCCATTAATATATCGCCCGATATACTGCAGTATAGAGTGAATTTTATAACCCTCTTACTAATACTAAAAAATTACGATCGAGCTGAGTCAGAGCTTATCTATATAGAAAATAATGATACATTTAACTACCACAAAAAACAGATAAAGACCTTTAAAGAAGAACTTTCAAGATTAACACTTGAAGCAAAGAATGCACTATCAAAATAAAGCTCATCTTAAAATTAAATATATCATTCACATACTTTATATCGTGACGCAATTAAAGTATCAAACCCAATAGAAAATATCATTTTGTATAAATTTCAAAAAACCCTTAGCCTAAACAATAATTTCTTTAAATATATTCTTTTAATACTTAGCTTAAGTCTTTGCGCACTAGTTTATCTGCCAGGGCTATCCGGCAGCTTTACCCACGATGATTATCCAAATATTGTTAATAATACTAAACTCCACATAGACAGCTTAGACTATCACTCCCTAACATCAGCAAGCTACTCCGTTAAATCTGGCCCCTTAATGCGGCCAATAAGCATGCTGTCTTTCGCAATTAACTATTACACATTTGGATTAGATCCGAAAAGTTACAAAATCGTAAATATTATAATTCACATTACAGTTGGGGTATTTTTATTTTTCTTATCTAGGCTTTTATTAGATAGCTACAGAAAAATACATCAACAAAAATTAAGCCAAAACTTCTGCTTTTACATTCCGCTAATAACTTCAATAGCATGGTTAGTATCGCCGATAAATCTTACTGGAGTCTTATATATTGTTCAACGAATGACTAGCTTATCCGCTTTATTCAGTGTTGTTGGATTATGCTTTTATGTATTAGCAAGGCGGTCAATGATTTTCGAAAAAAGAAATAACTTCTACTTTTTCACTCTTAGTGGAATTTTTTTTCTCATTGCAATTTTTTCAAAAGAGAATGGAGCTCTTAATTTATTTTATCTGTTATGCATAGAACTTTGCTTCTTTCGCTTTATGTCTAACACAAAACTTTCACCTAAAATCTATCGAGGATTGTTCTTAACCGCTACATTAGTGCCAATTTTTTTCGCAATACTCTGGATTATAAACAACCCAACTTACTTAGAGGCAGGCTACTCACATAGAGGGTTTTCACTAACGGAAAGAGTTCTAACCGAATTTCGCTTGTTAGCAAGTTACTTAAAATGGATTGTAATGCCAAATATTTCAGAACTAGGACTTTTCCATGATGACATCACGATATCTAAATCATTACTTTCCCCTTTAACAACTATATTTTCAATGAGCTTTATAAGCATTTTAATTATTTTCTCAACAATAAGTATAAAAACAAAAACATTCCTATCATTTGGTATTTTATTTTTTTTCTCTTCACATATATTAGAGTCTACAGTACTCCCACTAGAACTTGCATATGAACATCGTAATTATTTGGCAAGCTATGGTGTTATTTTCGGCATTATTACATCTATATTCTTATATATCGGGAAGTCATCCCACATAAAAGCAACCGCTTTAATTGTTAGCATATGGCTATGCGCAATATCAATAACAACTACTCTGCGTGCACACCATTGGGGAAATGAAGCAAGACATGCTTATTATGAAGCTGTGCACCACCCTAAGTCTGGCAGAGCCATTTATAATTTGGGCAGGATATATGCTAACTTGTCTGCACAGAACTTGATCGAGGAGAGTGAGTATGCACTTAGTCTATTTGAAGAATTTATTAGAATTTCACCTAATAAAATAATAGGAGAATCTTCAGCAATAGTGCTCAGTACCGCGATAGATGCAGAAATTAAACCTGAATGGCTAGAAAGCATGTTAACAAAACTTGAGACAAAGCCAATAACACATAATACTATCGAAAGCCTTAAACAGATAAACAGATGCCTCGAAAAAGCATGCAAACTTACTTTAGATCAAGTTTTTAATTTATACGTTACCGCATTAAACAATAATATTCCAACACCAAAGACAAGCAGATCAGACCTGTTAACACTATATGCTATCTTTGCCAGTAGTTTTCTTGGTGATAAGACTGTCGCTTATAATGCCTTAGTTGACGCAGTAGATATTAAACCAGATTTCTTGCAATATAGGATCAACCTAATTACATTACTAATAGAAATAGAGAAGTATGATGAAGCATTACATCACATCGAATATATTGATAAAAATGACATTTATAATTCATTCACGACTGATACAAATATTCTAAAAGAAAAACTCAAGTTTTAACTAAATTTTACCAGAATATTTGAAACGGTAAGCAATAAACATGGACATTTCAATAATAATCCCAGCCAAAAATGAAGCTGAATCTTTAGCTCTACTACTTCCAAAACTAAAAACTTTTTTCCCTAAAGAGGAAATTATTATCGTTGATGACGGGTCTACTGATAACACCAAATCAGTTGTAATTAAGCATGAAATGAGATTAATTTCTCACCCATATAGCATGGGTAATGGCGCAGCGATTAAGGCTGGAGCTAGAGCTGCAACAGGCGATACAATTGTCACAATGGATGCTGATGGACAACACGATCCCAAAGACATTTTAAGACTAATTGCCAAGAAAGAAGAAGGTTATGATATGGTAGTTGGCGCGAGGTCGCACAAGTCCCAAGCTGGCAAGCGAAGATGGTTAGGCAATCAAATTTTTAATTATATTGCCAGTGTAATTGTAGGCAAAAAAATTAGAGACCTAACATCTGGTTTTAGAATCGTTAACGCAAAAAGATTTAAAAGCTTTTTATATTTATTGCCAAATGGATTCTCTTATCCAACGACTATAACTATGAGTTTTTTTAGGAACGGTTACCCAGTTACATATATCCCAATCGATGCTGAAAAAAGAGTTGGAACAAGCCATTTACGAATATTTAAAGATGGCATACGATTTTTAATTATAATATTTAAAATAGGAACTCTTTATTCACCTCTTAAAATTTTCACGCCAATCAGTTTTTTATTATTTCTAATCGGTTTTTTTTATTACATGTATACTTTCATAACAATGGACAGATTCACCAATATGAGTGCCTTGCTACTTATATCGTCTATACTAATTTTTCTTATTGGCCTAGTTTCTGAACAAATAACTACACTGTTATATTCTAAAGTTGATACCAACCCTTAAACTACTCGTACAAATTTTTATTTATTGTGAAGCATAGTTTTATTCGAAGAATTGCCAAGCATATATCATCCACACCATTACATCCTCAATGGTTTGTATTTAAAGAACAAAATTTTACGCTCGAGAGAATTAAACCTTTTTTATGTGGAAAGGTTTTAGATATTGGATGCGCAGACAATTATTTAGAAAAATTACTCAATGAGGACAGTCAATATATTGGTATAGATTATCCAACTACCGCAGACGAAATGTATCATACCACCCCAACAATTTACGGAGATGCACACAATCTTTCGATTGCTGACTCTATTATTGATAATGTTGCATTACTCGATGTATTAGAACATCTGCACACCCCAGATAAATGCATTAAGGAAATTCAAAGAGTACTTAAGCCAAATGGCGCACTATGTTTACAAGTTCCATTCATGTATCCGATTCACGATGCACCTTATGACTTTCACCGCTGGACAATATTTGGTCTAACACAACTATTAATAAATCATGGCTTCGAAATTGAGTCCGCTTATTCTCAAGGAAATATTTCAGAAACATTTTCCTTGCTAACAAATATTGGTTTGGCCAAAATCAGTTTGAAACTAATCAGCTATACGAAATTATTCATTATTATGATTCCAATCATTTCCTTCTTAGTATTATTTATTAATATAGTAGGATCACTATTGGGTAGAATCTTCAGTGATAACTCATTTATGCCATATGGGTATTTGTTAATTTGCAGAAAAAAGTAAATCATATTCTTCTAATAAGTAGCTCATACCCAACTATTGGTGAAGGATCTGCTGCAGCCGGCTCATTTGTATATGATTTTGCTATGGAATTAAGTAAACATACAAAGGTAAGTGTTCTAACTCCTGGCATTTCAAAAAACGAAGAAAACACAAATGATGTAGATGTTTTTCGATTTAAGGTGCCGAAACTTCCTTTATCGTTACTAAAACTTTACTACCCAACACATTGGCTCCATATAGTCAGAACGCTTCGATCAGGATCGCGCGCACTAAATAAATTATTAAAACGCAAATCTGTTGACCATATACTTGCATTGTGGGTGCTGCCGAGCGGGTTTTGGGCTCTTAAAGCATTCCAAAATAGCGGCATGTCATATTCATGCTGGGCACTTGGTAGTGATATTTGGTCATTCCAAAATAATATATTCGGTAGGCTTTTATTAAATAAAATTCTTAGCAATGCTAAATACATTTATGCCGATGGATATATTCTTAAAAAAGACGTTACAAATATCACCAACAGGAATTGCACATTTCTCCCAAGCACTAGAGTATTACCCAAAATACCACCTAAGAATGAAGAACATTCGGGCACAAGATTTGCATTTTTAGGGCGTTGGCACCATAACAAAGGTATTGACCTACTACTAGATGCGCTGCATTTATTATCAGCGACAGACTGAAAAGCATAAATAAAGTAATTATTGCTGGAGGCGGGCCTATGGAATCATTAGTACATGAGCGATGCGCCACTTTAATCGATAACAATCGACCTGTAGAAATTCTTGGGTACCAGAACAAAGAAAATGCAGCGAAACTTATATCCTGGACTGATTATTTAGTTATACCGTCTCGCGTGGAAAGCATCCCAGTGATCTTATCTGATGCTCTACAGCTTGATAAACCTGTAATAGCTACCCCTGCTGGAGACATTCCTGAGATTTTAGAAGAAAATAATCTTGGATTATTATGTACATCAATTTCTGCTGACTCTATTTCTTCAGCAATTAAACTAGCAATCCAAATTTCGCCGAAAAGCTTTAATAATGACATTCAACTTGCAAAATCAATATTCAATATTCAATCTATTGCACAACAGCTTTATAACGATATAAAAAACATAAAATAATTTATGCTTCTATTTAAGCAACCTCCTGATTTTTGGGACAAAAAATGTTCTCTAAATAAATCCTTTTTTCATAACAGCCAATGGCATTCGATTTTGGAAAAAGGATTTAATGCTAAGACTATATATATGGGATGAAGCTCATAATAGTGGTTTTTCAATCACAATATTTACGAAAGCTATTTTTAAAATCGGTTATTTAGGGTTCCCAGTAGGAGGGACAATTACAGGGAGTACAATAGATGATGATATATTTAATTCCTTAAAAGCTCTTTTACCACCCGGGCTAATCCATATTCTACGCATTCCTTCAGGGATATGCTCTCCCACTTCAATCTCTACTGAGTCGCACCTTTCTTGCCCAGAAACTTATATCCCTGAATTAGGCAGTTGGACATTTGACTGTCTCTCAAAGCACTGTCGAAGAGATATAAAAAAGGCCACTCGCGAAAATGAAGATGTTAATGAAGTAATAGATCCTCAACATTGCACCAGTATTTATAAATTGTACGAGAACACTATTAGAAAGAATGATGGCTCACTTAGATATAACGAAAAATATTTTAAGTCAATTATAATTGCATCAAAAAACAACAAAGAAATACGCATCACTTGCATTAAGAATAAAGGTGAAATTATTGCATTTTTAATTGTTGCTCTTAGCAATGATGTTGCAAATTACTTACATGGCGCAATCAATTACAGTTTTAGAAAATCACTTCCTAATGACTTGTTAATATACGATGCAATTATGTGGGCGAAAAACAATAATGCAAAATCTTTCAATTTAATGTGCTCGCCAAATAATCAACTAAATTTAGTTAAATATAAAGAGAAATGGGGAGGCACCACTAGTTCAAATATAACAATTGAGCACAATCTATCACTTCTACACAGCTCCATGTTTAAAATGGCTACTTCTTCAATACATGTTGCAAATAAATTTATTTCTAAATATCGATAAGTACATTAATATAGGTAACTTAAGGCTTACTCAAACATTTCATCAGACATTAGGTAACTCATTAATTTATCAGATTCGGTGAACGATTTTTTTGGTGCAGATGTATTCCATATATCTAGTGTCATCTGCCAATTCCCCTCTAGATTCCGCTCGAACACTTGTATTGACTTTGCCTCCATCAATACACCATAGCCTCCCTTTTTAGGTGCGCTGCGTTGCACAAATCCACCGCGAACAACTGCTAGATCACCCGAAACATATACGGATTCTACATACGGCTCCCACAAATCTATAAAGTTCTGTTGATATAACTGCCACCTCTTAAATAGTTTCGAACGACCAATAACAGGAGGTTGGTTTGGAGGCATTTGCACAATTTCTACTGCATAGTAGGGTTTCATGGCTTCTATTTGACCGCTATTCCAATAACCTTCTAGAAGCTGCACGATATCCACAAGCTCTTTTTGTGGATGCTCATCTAAATTAGTCTCCAATGAGGCACGATCATTTTGATTACAACCAAACAGTGAGATAGCCACAAGCAGAAGAATAACAATTATAAATTGAATATTTTTAGACATAATTAACCTCAGATGATATGGATGCTCCATTTAATAAATGAAGCACATAGCCTTTATTGACGCATAGCCTCGCTAACACACTTTGCAATGTACTTTAAATGTTTAAGTTTTGTCTCAATTCCTAGCGGTAGTAATATATTTTGATTTAAAACGTGATTCGTACAGCTCACATCATGCCATCTCACATCTTTAAACGGCAAAGAATGTAGTGCATGGTACCGCCATTTTGTTTCAATACCATTTTTAGATAGCTTATTTGCAAACACCATCCTATCAATAGAATTTAATACAATAGGAAAATATGTATAGGTATGAGGAGCTTTTGCCACATCTTCTGGGCAGCTAATACCTTCTACATCATTAATTAATTTAGATAAGCATCGACCTTTCTCGATTTGATTATTTTTCAGGTGACCTAATTTATTAGATAACAACAGCGCTACCTTAGCTTGTGCAGACCCTATGCTATATTTATATAGACTCTCGTTAATTATATGGTCATTACATTCAGGTACAACTTCATTTGAAAGATTTTGAATATTATTATATAACCGAATTAGTACTGCAGTGCATGGTCTTAATTTATATGCAACCGTATTAGATATAATATATTTTAGGGTATGCAAATATTTCTTTTCCCTATTAACATGTTCTTTGATGGAATTAAATACATCTTCCCTGTTTGTAATCAATGCGCCCCCTCCAATACCACCGAAAGCTTTATCTGCCTTAAAGCTAACAATAGCTGCATCCCCCCATGACCCAATAGGTTTATTATCAACAATTGTATTTCCAGGCACATGCACACAATTTTCGATTAAAAATAATTTATGCTCATCTGCTAATAATCTTAGTGCTTTAACTTCAGAGCACTTCCCATAAAAATGGTTTACTAATAATACTTCAGTATTACTGCCAATAAGTGACCTTGTAGATTCTATATTTATAGTAAAATTCTTATTAATATCAGCTAGCGCAAAGCCGCTGCAGAAATTTCTGATTATTTCTGATAGTGGCTGATACATGAATGATGTAGTAATCCACTCCCCCTGCAAGCCAAAATTCTTTGCAAGAAAATAAATTCCACTTCTTGCATCATTTAATAATAAACAGTATTTAACACCATATTGTCTGCATATTTCTTTATTTAAACTGCTCTCATACTCATCTATAAAACAAGAACGGTGCAAATCTGAAAAAGACCATTTAGGCTGAACTACACCTGGCACTCTAAATCTAAAAGGTATATTTGGTTGTCTTACAGTCATGCTTATTTGTATATTGAGATTATATTTATTTAATTTTGCGTAATGCTACATTTATGTCATTTGCGAGAACAACAGCATCTTTCCTAATACCTCTTAAGTATCTGCTTCTAAAATTATATATTTGATCTAACCCAATGAAGAATATATTCTCAATATCACTGCAATGCATATCCTTTATAATAGGCATATCACCATCATCTTCAAATCTAACAATGTCTTTCAAATACGCAAGAGATGGTTTATAACCTGTAGCATAAATTATGAGATCAAATTTATCACTTGCTCCATCCTCAAAGACCACATGCCTATCACGTATACCTACTATATTTGAATGCACTGTAACTATTTTTTCTTTTAACAACTCTTCAGTTTTCCCACCATCCATATGCGGAAAAGAATCAGCATAAATATTTGGATTTAATTTAACTTTTAGTTCTTCATACGGGAAATAAATAAAATCCTTAATTTTACCTTTAAAAGATCCGTCACGAGGAGACACCGATCCTCTTGCAGAAATTGACAATGAAAAATCGTGTTTACTAAGATCCGTGAGTAATTGTCCAGCTGACACTCTACGTCCAACGATAAGGATCTTGGTACAGTGTGGAAATAGTTTCTTAAGTCGTTCTGGACTGAAGTATTCTGATACATGAAATGACCTTATTGAGTCATCGTCACCTCTAGGAAGACTAGGAATATATGGATTTGAATAATATCCAGTAGCTGAAACTATTATCTTACATTCAAAATCTAGATCATCAGACGTAAGTTTAAATTTTTTGCAATTATCTATTTGCAAGACATTATATATATTGATCTCTTCATGTACCTTAATTGAGTTAATTTTAGAATACTGGAGCAAGTATTCTCTATATGAATTAACCCAGGGCTTTGAAAATGGCGAAGAATAAGGAAAACCCGAACCTGGGAGCATATTTGTCCATTGAGGGCTAACTACTCTCCAATACTTAGGCATATTGCCCCAAGAATTGCCAACTTTATTTTTTTCAACTACAAGGCAATCTATATTTAGTTTTTGCAAACAATATGCCGTAGCTAATCCTGCTGGCCCACCACCAACTATAATGATATCTGCATACTTTTTTTCTTTCATGATGCACTTTTCATTTTATTTTGTTTTTTTAAAACAAAAAGAGTATCAGCATAATCAAATAAAGGAATTTTATATATTTTCCCGATTTGTGATTCAAGCGACGCTATATGCTTATACCAGCTCTTCTTTATAAGGCCTAACCTAATTAAATATATAAACGGAAAATGCCCATACCGTAATATTCTTTTTCTTATAACGCTAAATCCTGATGCTCTAAATATTTCATTAAATTCTTCAATTGTTAATTGCTTTTTACTTTTATCCTTATTTATCTTAACTTTTCTCCTAGTTTGTTCGATAGCAAAGACAGTACCGTTATCTTTTAATACTCGATTTAGCTCACGCAAAATACTAACAAGCTGTTCTTTACTTGTAAGGTGATTTAGCACCACGTAAGTAACTATAGAATCAAAAACATGTTCTTTAATTGGCACATGCGCACCATCGTATTGCAGCACTGCAAGTTTTTTATTATTAATTCTTGAAATAGCTTTTGACAAAAGTCTAAAGGATATATCTAACCCAACAACCTTGACATTCCTTAAAAACAAATATTCTGTAGTTAACCCTGAACCACAGCCAAAGTCTAAAACAAGATTATCCTTGCCAATTGATTTAACTTGTTCGCAAATTACACGGTTCCTAATATCAACTATATATTGATTCTTATGGCCTTTTTTATCATAAGGATCTATCACAGCAGCATCAGGATCATTTTTCCCTAGCGCATCCCAAAACTCTTTTTGATTTTTCTCCATCCTGTTATTTCCTTACATCTATTAATTTAGCCATTAAACCGAGCAATAGTGCACTTACGATATCTCCTAGAATAGTCGCCAATCTAGCTAAAATGCTTAGAAGAAATAGCAATTCTTCCGAATAACCCAAGGTGAGGCCAAACCAAATAAAACTAGCTTCGCGTACAAACCAACCACTTGGTACAACCAGAACAAGCAAACCCACCAAAGCTGCGCTTGCATATACTGATCCTAGAATCAAAGAATCCGAAATTGAAATATCTACAGGTAACAAGAAATACCAAAATATAAAATAAAAAACCCAATCCAATTGCAACAGTAATGTTTTAAATAGTGATACAGAGATAGATGATCTATCTATAAATACCATATTAGATAAATTTATATATTTTATTTTATTTACAAAGCAAACAAGTTGATTTAAAAAATTAAATCTAAATAAAATAAAGACAACTATACAGGTAGCTAAGGCGAGCACCGCAAGAAACTTCAAATCATAGTGAAAATATAAAATGATAAATATAATGACCCCTATACCATTTATATTTGTAACAAGCATTTGCCATACATTCACCACCCAAACCACTTTTCTAGAAACAATCGTGTCTAACTTCTCACCTTGAAATATTATCCCCAACACCTTCCCCGGTAAGTATCGAATTATTTGTGACTGTGCATATGAACTTAATATTAAATTGTACCGTTTTTCTATGCTCACAAAATCTGAAACCAGCATCAAATGGAATAATGCTTTTGATAACAGCATCAATAAGCAAAATACTAACGACAAAAATAAATGCGTTTTGTTTAAAAATGCAACCTCATTCTTGATGTCTATATAATTATCTATCCCAACTTTTCCCAAAAATAATATTGCAATAAATAGCAATATAATCATGGCTATCTTTTTTATTACATTACTACTCATACTTATTACAAAATAATTTTCTATAGGGATTTAAGTATGTCTCTATGTGCAAATATAGACGAAAGCACTAAGCTCGCAAGATTGAAATCATTTATCTCGAATATAAATGGATTATAGAATTAACGATTCTCTCAACTTGACAGTCAGTAAGCGCACCAGACAATGGCAGGCTAACAGTCTGATCTCCATTTTTTATGGAATGTGGAAAGTCTATAGGATTTAAGCCTAATTTATTAATATAAAATTGGTAACTAGCTATACTTTTATAATGAACTCCTGTTCCAATTCCTGCATTTTTCATACCTTCAATAAACGAATCTCTAGAAATTTTCGATGACTGTTCGTTTATCTGAATTACAAACAAATGATGAGCATGCTTAACTTCACTCTTAGAAACGAAAGGCAAAATAACGGGCAAATCAGAAAGAGCCTCGATATAGAACTCACAAATTGATTGGCGACGCGCCCACATCTCTTCTACTCTTGCCAATTGATGTATTCCAAGAGATGCGCTTATATCTGTCATATTGTATTTAAAACCCGCATCATAGATTGAATAATGCTTATAGCCGTCGCTACCAAATCTATTCCAAGCATCATGATCCATCCCCTGCAAAGATAATTTACGTGATGCATTAATCATTTTTTTATCTTTAGCGATCATCATCCCACCTTCAGCAGTTACTACGTTTTTAGTAGAATAAAAACTGAAACAACCGTAATCCCCTATGGTCCCTATTTTTTTACCCTTATATTCACTCTCAATTGCATGTGCACAATCTTCAATAATAATTAAATTATTTTTGTTTGCAATTTCAACGATAGCGCCCATATCACAAGGCAATCCCGTTAAATGCACTGGAAGAATAACTTTTGTATTTTTCGTTATAACTGTTTCAATTTTATTGACATCAATATTTAATGTTTCCGGATCAATATCAACTAAAACTGGCGTCGCACCAGAATGTATTATTGCATTTACAGTTGCACAAAAAGTAGTTGCAGTAGTAATAACCTCGTCACCACTTTTTACACCTGCCGAGATTAATGCTAAATGTAATGCTGAAGTGCATGAATTTAGTGCAAGCGTATTTCCCGGAGATACATTTTTATATTTAGAAAAATCCTGCTCAAATCTAGAAACTTTAGGCCCAGTTCCAATCCAGCCACTTCGTAGTGTTTGCACAACTTCTGGAATTTCTTCATCTCTAATATCCGGCGCACCGAAAACGATAAATTCTTGTTCTTTAGTCACAACAATATAAAACCTTATGATTTAGCTACTTCAGCTTAATTGAACTGTTGTGACAAATACCACTTCACGGTTTCTTTGATTCCGAATTTAAATTCAGTTTTAGGGTACCAGTCACATTTATTTTTTATTTTTGTGCCATCTATAGAGTAACGCCAATCATGGCCTAAACGATCGTTAACAAATGTTAACAAAGATGCATATGGTTTTTTTGTAGGTCGAATATCGTCAAGTATTTTGCAAATTAATTTTGCTAGCTCTATATTTGATATTTCTAAATTACCTGGAACATTATATTTTTCACCCACTTTCCCACTTTCTATAATTGCCGCAATAGCTTCACAATGATCTGTAACGTTTATCCAATCACGAACATTACTTCCATCCCCGTACACAGGAATAGGTGCATTATCAACGCATGCTTTAACGATCACAGGAATAAACTTTTCAAGATGTTGATATGAACCATAATTGTTACTGCAATGGCTCATTGTTATTGGGAGACCATAAGTTTTGTGATACGCAAAAACGAGATGGTCTGAACTTGCCTTAGACGATGAATAAGGAGAACTTGGATTATAAACAGCAGTTTCATTTACGGGCTGCTGATCTACCCCAATACTTCCATATACCTCATCAGTTGAAACATGGTGAAAGCGTACATTATTATCAACTAGACCATTTCTACACCACTTTTTTCTAGCAACATCCAATAGTACATATGTTCCTACTATATTAGAGTTTATAAATTCATCAGGAGAAACGATCGAATTGTCCACATGACTTTCCGCTGCAAAATGAACAACAGTGTCTATTGAATACTTTTCAAAAATAGACGAAACAAGCTCTGAATCACAGATATCACCTTTAACAAAAGTGTAACCAGGAATAGAATTCAAACGTGAAACGTTTTGTTGCGATGATGCATATGTTAATTTATCAAGGTTAATAATTTTTGTTGCAAGCTCATTTAAAGACGTATGTTTAATAAAGTGGGAACCGATGAATCCCATGCCGCCAGTTACCAACATATTGTTAGGCTTATAAGTCATATAGATAGTGTATTTATACTAAAGTAAGAGCCGATTAGCTTCATGCAGCGATTCAAATGTACCTGCATCGGTCCATTCACCTTCATAAATATCAAATTCTAATTCTCCTTGCTCAATATACTTATTATTTACCGAAGTAATTTCAAGCTCTCCGTTTTTAGATGGAGATATCTCACTTATATAATCAAACACCTTGCTATCAAAAAAATACAAGCCAACAACTGCATAAGGAGATTTAGGAGTTTTAGGTTTTTCTTCGATTTCTATAATTTGGCGTTCGTCAAGAGCAGCAATACCAAACCTTGAGGGGTCATCAACTTTTTTAATTAAAACTCTAGCCCCAGTTTTCTGACAAGTAAATGAATTTACAAAAGGAATTATTTTTTCCTTAAATATATTATCGCCCAGCATTACACATAATTTTTCATGGCCTGCAAAAGACTTTGATAACGATAGAGCGTCTGCAATACCACCTGCATTTTTTTGTACTCTATATGTAATCTCACAACCAAATTCTTCTCCACTACCTAGACACCTCACGATATCACCCATATGATCGGTACTGGTTACTACTAAAATCTCAGTGATACCCGCACAAACCATTTGCCGAATTGGATGAAAAATCATTGGCTCTTTCCCAACTGGCAACAAATGCTTATTGGTTACCTTTGTGAGAGGGAATAGCCTCGTACCCTTTCCGCCTGCTAAAACTACACCTTTCATTTTCAGTTACCTTTGATCCACATGCTTAAACATTTTCATAATATAGTGTTGTGAATTGTAAAATAGTCTTGTACTTTCAGATAGTTACTTACTGGCCAACTGTCGGATTATCGCTACCGGCAGGCAAAACCTGGTTCCCTTACAAACAAGATTGAAGGATTATCTCTATGTGCTTGATTTCCATCTAATTTGGAACTGTGCATTTTAAATACTTAATTCAGAAATTTCAGATCTCAGTATTGAATCAAATAATTAGTTTAAACTTTTACGTCTCACTAAAAATTACTATAACTATCTGTTAATATTATAATTTTAGTATTGGAATCATAAATGGCAACAGCTGCATCTACAATAAGAATAAGTGGATTATCTCGTAGACTTATTAATGACGGATTCGTAAGCGAACAAGATGCTGCAAATGCTCAAAAAGAAGCTCACGATAACGGCGTAGCTTTAACAACCTATTTAGTCAAAAATGAAATAATTGATGCAAGTGACCTTGCTCACTCTGCTTCGAATGAATTTGGCATTCCGCTCTTAAATATTAATTCTGTTGACCTGGAATCATTGCCAAGCAACTTAGTCCCAGAAAAATTAATTCGCCAACACCATGCTTTACCCATTCAAAAGCGCGGTAACCGCTTATTTGTAGCAATTTCAGACCCGATGAATTTAGCCGCATTAGATGAATTCAAGTTTAACACAGGCATCACTACTGAAGCTGTTCTGGTAGAAGAAGATAAGCTTGAAAAGATTATAGATAAAGCTCTTGAACTGGGCGACAAATCACTCGACATGGATGGCTTGCTAGATGATGACCTAGATAATCTTGATGTATCGCATGGTGATGATGATTTAGAAGATGGTGGTGATTCTGATATAGATGACACACCAATTGTACGCTTTGTAAATAAATGCTTACTCGATGCAATCAACAAAAAGGCATCAGATGTCCATTTTGAACCATATGAAAAAGTATACCGTGTGCGTTTTAGAATTGATGGTGTACTTGAGGAAATTGCGAACCCTCCACAAAATCTTGCACCAAGAATATCTGCGCGAATAAAAGTTATGTCACGTTTAGATATATCTGAACGCCGCATCCCGCAAGATGGGCGCATTAAGATGCAACTTTCTAAAAAACGTTCTATCGATTTTCGTGTCAATACATGCCCAACATTATTTGGCGAAAAAATTGTACTGCGTATTTTAGATCCTACTAGCGCACAACTTGGTATTGATGCACTTGGATATGAAGAACACCAAAAACAACTTTACCTTAATGCATTATCTAAGCCATATGGATTGATCTTAGTAACGGGCCCAACGGGTAGCGGAAAAACTGTGTCTCTTTATACGGGTCTGAATATTCTAAACACAGCAGATCGCAATATTTCTACTGCTGAAGATCCAGCTGAAATCAACATGCCTGGAGTCAACCAGGTAAACGTTAACCCTAAAGTAGGCTTGACCTTCGCCTCAGCCCTACGCGCCTTTCTGCGACAAGATCCAGACATCATCATGGTAGGCGAGATTCGAGATCTAGAAACAGCCGAAATAGCCGTTAAAGCAGCTCAAACAGGTCATCTGGTCTTATCCACCTTGCATACTAATGATGCCCCACAGACACTAACTCGATTAGCTAATATGGGTGTACCCCCATATAACATAGCATCAGCTGTAAGTTTAATTATCGCACAACGCCTTGCACGCCGACTTTGCGAACCATGCAAAGTCATCGATGATGTACCAAAAGAAGCACTCATTGAAGAAGGTTTTCTAGAGACAGAAATTGATGAATTGAAAATTTACAAAGCTGCAGGTTGCGATCAATGCAACAATACTGGCTATAAAGGACGCACAGGTATTTACCAGGTTTTAGCGATATCAGAAGAAATGGGGACTATGATTATGGAAAATGGCAATGCCATACAGCTGGCCGAACAAGCCAAGAAAGAAGGCTATCCAGATTTACGCCTTTCAGGATTAGAAAAAGTTCGCACAGGAATGTTAAGCCTGGAAGAACTAAACCGTGTGACAAAGGATTAACGCAATGGCAACCGCAACCGCAACGAGCCCTAATGCAGTTATTTTTGTATGGGAAGGCGTAGACCGTAAAGGCACACGCGTAAAAGGGGAAGCACAAGCTTCAAATGAAATTCTACTGAAAGCAGACTTGCGCCGACAAGGAATTAATCCTCTAAAAGTTAAGAAAAAACCTAAACCTTTATTCGGTGGCGGCAAAAAAATTGTCCCGAAAGATATAGCTATATTCGCAAGGCAACTAGCAACAATGATGGCGGCAGGAGTGCCACTTGTTCAAGCTTTTGAAATTATTGGTCGCGGCCATGAAAAGCCCGCTATGCAAGAACTTATCATGAGTGTTAAAGCTGACGTAGAATCTGGTACTGCATTAGCGCATGCCTTAGAAAAACACCCGAAGTATTTTGATGACCTATTTTGCAACCTGGTAGATGCAGGAGAACAATCTGGCGCGTTAGAAACACTGCTTGATAAAATAGCAATGTACAAAGAGAAAACTGAAGAACTAAAAGGTAAGGTCAAAAAAGCACTCTTTTATCCAACTGCAGTACTTGTAGTGGCTTTTATCGTATCCGGCATTCTTTTGCTATTTGTTGTCCCGCAATTCCAAGAATTGTTCCAAGGGTTCGGCGCTGACTTGCCTGCATTTACTCAAATGGTTATCAACCTATCTGTATTCCTACAAAAATGGTGGTGGTTAGTACTCTTAATCATTGGCGCAGCAATATTTGGGTTTGTCACCGCAAAAAGAAAATCACTTGCTTTACGACGTGGACTTGATAAAGCATCACTCAAAATTCCTGTAATAGGTTCGATTTTAGAAAAGTCTGCCATTGCAAGATTTGCCAGAACATTAGCAACTATGTTTGCTGCAGGTGTTCCACTTGTAGAGGCCATGCAATCGGTAGCAGGCGCCACAGGAAATTCAGTTTTTGAAGAAGCTACATTGCGAATGAAAGATGAAGTCTCTACCGGTACTCAGTTACAACAGAGCATGCGCTCAACCAACTTATTTCCAAATATGGTTGTACAGATGGTTGCCATTGGTGAGGAATCAGGCTCATTAGATGAAATGCTAGGTAAAGTAGCCGATTTCTATGAGGCTGAAGTAGACAATTTAGTAGACGGCCTCAGCAGCTTATTGGAACCTCTTATTATGGCCATTTTAGGTGTTGTAGTCGGTGGATTAGTAATTGCTATGTACTTACCAATATTCAAACTTGGCGCTGTAGTTTAAATAAAAGTATTTCTACTTCCATCTGATAGCTAATAATATTGAATTTTCTAGATAATTCGATCCTGAGTTTTATTGCTAATAACTCAGCGATGTTACTGAGTTACAGCTTCATCATTGGCGCTTTTATTGGTAGCTTTCTAAACGTTGTAATTCATCGTATACCGGTGATGATGGAGCGACAATGGAAGAGCGAGTGCCAAGAATTGCTCTCACCTGATACTGAATCTCCTGCACTCTCAAAATACAACCTCAGTGTTCCTAGATCACATTGCCCAGCTTGTGACCATCAAGTCAAAGCGATTGAAAATATCCCGGTCATTAGTTACTTATTTCTGAAAGGGAAATGCAGTAATTGTGGGATTAAAATTTCACCTCAGTATCCATTTGTTGAATTACTAACAGCAATCTTCACAACGATTATTGTTTGGAAGTTTGGCTTTAGTCCGCAAGCACTTGGAGGAGTTATATTTACTTGGTTTTTGATCGCACTTAGTGGCATAGATATAAAAACTCAATTGCTACCCGACAATTTAACCTTCCCGTTTTTATGGCTAGGTATTATTTTTAATCTTTTTTCAACCTATACAGATTTAAACTCAAGTGTACTCGGAGCCATTTTTGGTTATCTCGCATTATGGTTAGTATTCCACTTATTTAAGCTAATTACTGGTAAAGAAGGCATGGGTTATGGTGACTTTAAATTACTTGCTGCGCTAGGTGCATGGCTAGGTTGGCAGACTCTACCTTTAATTATCCTGCTATCCTCAGCGGTAGGTGCTGTTATTGGTATTTTTATGATCGTGACAAAGCTACAAGAACGCAGCCAACCCATTCCATTCGGCCCCTACCTAGCAGTAGCAGGATGGATTGCAATGTTGTACGGTAACCAACTAATAGCCCTATATTTGAATTAAACTTAATAATTAATATCCATAACGACTATGTTGGTGATAGGCCTAACAGGCGGAATTGGATGCGGCAAAAGCCTCGTTTCTGATCTTTTCCATGATCTATATACTATTCCAATCATTGATGCAGACATCATCGCAAGAGAGCTCTCTCAAACCACCCCGGTAATCGAGCTAATTTCTCAGCAACTCGGGGCAGATTATTTAGACGAAAATAAACAGCTGTTACGCGTAAAATTAAGAAAGGCAATTTTTTCTGATCCAGACATTCGTACCACGCTAGAAAATATTCTCCATCCATTAGTGTATGATGACATTAGCAAGCAGCTTAGCGAAATTAAAGCTAACTACTGCATTGTCGTTATTCCATTATTACTTGAAACCAAACGAACAGATATTCTTGACCGCATTTTAGTCGTAGATTGCACTATTGAAGAACAAATTTTACGTGTAACGAAAAGAGACCAGTGCAGCGAACTTCATGTTAAAAATATTATTGCAACACAAATAGATCGAGATAGTCGTTTATCGCTAGCAGATGATATTATTGAAAATAGCGAAAGTATTTCACTTGTAAAAGAAAAAATCGCTTTACTACATAAAAAATATACCGAACTTAGCATACCCCATAACAAATTATGAACATTGCTACTGATACAAATGAAATATGTTATGAGCAACCGCTTAATGAGCGTATGCGAACATTTTTACGCTACGAAGAATTAACTCGCCGCTTTAATTTTTTTGCTAAGCAAGAAAGTAGCTCTGACTCACATGCTGCGCTTCTAACATTAATAGAAATACTGAGCTTAGTATCCCGCGGGGATCTTAAACAAGAGCTATTAAAAGAATTAAAGCGACAGATCGATACACTAGAGCAACTTTCAAATAAACCTAAGCTGAATACTAGCAAACTAACTGAAATTTTATCGATACATAAAAATACATTTGATCACTTACATACTATACGTGGCCAAATTGGTCATCACCTTAAAGAAAATGATTTCTTAAATAGTATTCGGCAACGTGCTGTTATCCCTGGCGGGACTTGTGATTTTGATTTACCTGAATATCATCACTGGCTATCTTTGTCCTTTAATCAGCGCAGCAAAGTGTTATTAGAATGGATTGAACCGTTTGAGATTGTGCAACAAAGCGTTTACCAGGCACTTCGCTTAATCAGAGAAAGCACTCAATATGTCAATAAATCTGCTGCCAATGGCTTCTATGATCAAAACCTAGACCCAAATTCACCTAATCAACTAATACGTATTGCTATCGCCAAAAAACATAATTTTTTCCCTGAATGTAGCGCTGGCAAACACCGTTTTTCGATTCGCTTTTTATTACAAAATGATCCCAATACCACTCCTAAGCAAACTGGAGTTAGCATTGATTTCAAACTTGCGTGTTGTACATTTTAGTTAGTTATACCCCATACATTCCTAATAGCAGCAACTCCCTGTCCACCACTCAATACGCTTGCCTCTACATCGTCAACACCAAGACCACCAATCGCATAAACAGGAATCAAACTTTTCTTAGCAAGTATTGAAAACATTTTCCACCCGAGAGCCTTACTATTTTCACAAGTATGTTTTTCAATAACAGGGCCTAAATTTATATAATCCAAACCAAGTGAATTTGCATGCTCAATTTCATGTGCATTATGACAAGATGCTCCTACTAAATAATCTGTACTGAGAGGCCTCTTTTTAGCATCTAGTAATTTATCACTCGTTAAATGTAATCCTGTTGCTGGTAATTCAGTAAAGTATTCTAAATTTGTGTTTAAAATTAAATCGACCCCGTGTTTTTTGCATAGCTCGTTACATCGCTTTGCTAGCTGGGAATATTCTGGAAGTTCCAACTCATGTGAACGAAGTTGAATGATACGAGTTGACGGTCTACTCACTACTACTTCAAACTTTTTTAAGAAGTTACTAGAGTCTTGAGTATAGTTAGGAGTAACTGGAAATACTTTGGGCAACTGTAAAGCCCGTATAATTCCATAGTTAGCGGCGGGAAATTTTTCACTATCCAGTGACGCAATCGGCTTCCAGAAAACCTCTTGTCCTTCATGTGCCACTACTTTCCCTGAATACTCGTTTACAACATAAACATCCAGTAGCACCTTCCTATCTGAGTAGGAATATGGAATCTGAATCAGCCGGACAAACTTCGATACATCGATATTTAATTCTTCAGCGAGCTCTCTTATCAAAGCCTTAATTGCAGTTTCATTTTTTTCTACCTTACCGCCAGGAAATTCTAGAAAACCTCCTAAATGAGTACCTGGCTTTCTCCTACTAACAAGAACCTCTTGCTTATTGTTTTGTATGATTCCGATAACGATATGAAGACACTTTTGCTCTGTTAAAGTGTTCACTATTAAAAGACCTATATATTAAGTCCGATATTCTGCATTGATCTTCACATAGTCATACGAAAGATCAGTAGTCCACACAGTGGCTCCAAAGCCACCCTCATCCAGCTGCAAACAAAATTGAATTTCGTCTTTTTGCATTTCTTTCTGGCCACTTTTTTCACTATAACCATCTGCCAATTCACCATGGTCGATAACATTTAAACCATTGATATATAAAGATATATTACGAATTTGCATAGGCTCTTTAGTTGCTCGTCCTGCTGCAGCCAATATACGGCCCCAATTTGGATCACTAGCAAACGCGGCTGTTTTTACCAGTGGAGAATGTGCAATGGTGAATGCGATTTCACGTGCTATTGATTTACTTTTTGCTTGCTCAACCTTAACCGAAATATATTTTGTGATCCCTTCACCATCTCGAATAATGGATTGCGCTAATTTTAAAAATATAGAATTTAAGGCAGTAACAAATTTTTCTTTAGCTTGCTTAGACAGATCGTTGAATCCCAAGTTCGATTTACCTGTTGCAACTAGCACACAAGAGTCATTAGTTGAGGTGTCGCCGTCAACTGTAATACAGTGAAATGATTGATCAACCGCTTGTTCTAAAAGATCACACAAGCTCCCATTATTGATGTTTAAATCTGTAGCAACATATGCAAGCATCGTTGCCATATCAGGACGAATCATACCCGCCCCCTTTGCTATACCCGTAATTAAAATTTCATTCTCATCTAGATTAATTTTTTCGGAATAACCTTTAGTCACAGTATCTGTAGTCATAATGGCCTTAGCAGCACTCAGCCATGCATCACCATTTAATGCTTTTAATAGGACTGGTAGTGATTTCGTAATTTTCTCTACGGGTAACAGCTCACCAATTACGCCAGTTGAAAACGGTAGCACTTCTGAATCGACACAATTAACTTCTGAAGCAAGCGTGGCGCATGTTTGTTCTGCATCAGCTATACCCTGCTTACCAAGACCCGCATTTGCATTACCTGAATTGATCAACAAATATTTTGGCGTTGATACTTTTAAGTGCTTTCGAGTAATTTCAACAGGCGCAGCACAGAATTGATTTTTTGTGAGCACAACTGCGGTACTTGAACCCTCTGACAATTCAAACAGTACGAGATCATCTCGATCTTTATATTTAATTCCTGCAGCTGCTGTAGCAATTCGGATCCCCGAAACAGGCAGAAGATTTATTGGAGCTTGTAGTGAGATTGCCATAGCTAACTGTAACTCGCCTCAAGGAAAGTAAGCAAAATATTTTTTTCAGGCTGTCTTGAAGATGGTTTCTTACGTTAACTTACCGTGGCATTGTTTGAATTTTTTGCCTGATCCACAATGACAAGGGTCATTGCGACCTAATTTTTTATCGGTACGTTTATAAGGTTCTTGTTTGATTTGCTCTTCTGACTGTGGAGAAGCTTCTTGCTGTTGTTCCGGGTGCAAAATATCATCCGCCTGTGCATGTTGATACTGAACATTATCAGGCACCTGCTGAGCGGCCTCCATAGCTTTAATTTCTTCCAAAGTTGGGAGCTCTACTCTGGAAATTAATGAAATTGTCTCGTGCTTAATTAGCTCCAACATTTCTTGGAACATACCAAAAGCTTCACGTTTATATTCTTGCTTGGGATTCTTTTGCGCATAACCGCGTAACCCTATGCCTTGGCGCAAATAATCCATTGCTGCAAGATGTTCTTTCCAGCGATTATCCAGCACTTTTAACATCATGTCTTTTTCAAGTCTGCGCATTATTTCAGGACCCACACGATCTTGTTTTTCCTGGAATAATTTAGCGACACGTTGATGCATTCTTTCACGCACTTCTTCTTCCGCTACAGCATCTTCGTCATCAAGCCATTGTTGAATAGGAAAAGAAAGGCCAAAATCATTTTTAAATGCGTTGGACAAGCCCTCAATATCCCATTGCTCATCCATGCTTCCAGCTGGAAGGTACTCACTAATTGCAACATCAACAACATCTTCGCGTATATCTGCTAGATTCTCTGAAATATCATCTTCTAACATTAAGTCACGTCGCTGTTCATAAACCACTTTGCGTTGATCATTTGCTACATCATCGTATTCAAGAAGATTTTTACGAATATCAAAGTTATGTGCCTCTACTTTACGCTGCGCATTTTCAATCGCTTTAGATACCCATGGGTGCTCGATCGATTCACCGGATTGCATCCCTAGTTTTTGCATCAAACCACGGACCTTTTCGGATGCAAATATACGCATCAGATTATCTTCCATTGAAAGATAGAAACGACTTGAACCCGAATCACCTTGCCGACCTGAACGACCGCGCAATTGATTATCAATGCGACGAGACTCATGCCGCTCGGTGCCAATGATATGTAGCCCACCCGAACTGAGTACCGCCTCATGTCGTTTTTGCCATTCTGCTTTAACAGAATCAGCTTTATCTGCATTCTCAGATTGTTGTAATTCAGCATCTAAGCTGCCGCCTAATACAATATCTGTACCTCGACCTGCCATGTTTGTTGCAATGGTCACCTTACCTGGCATTCCTGCCTGGGTAATAATATGTGACTCTTTTTCGTGCTGCTTAGCATTCAACACCTGATGTTCGATATCCGATTTTTTCAACACATTTGAAATTAATTCGGACGATTCAATTGAAGTTGTGCCCACTAATACAGGTTGACCACGCTGCACACAATCTTTTATATCCGTAATAATGGCGTCATATTTTTCGTTCAATGTCAGGTAAACCAAATCACCCATATCATTGCGAACCATATCTCTATGCGTTGGAATCACCACCACTTCCAAACCATAGATAGACTGAAATTCAAACGCTTCGGTATCGGCAGTACCGGTCATGCCAGAGAGCTTATTATAGAGACGAAAATAATTTTGGAAGGTGATCGAAGCTAGAGTTTGATTTTCATTTTGTATTTTCACACCTTCTTTAGCTTCAACCGCTTGGTGCAAGCCATCAGACCAACGTCGTCCTGGCATGGTGCGACCCGTAAATTCATCTACAATGACGACTTGGCCGTCTTGGACAATGTAATCAACATCCTTCTGAAACAGCACGTGTGCGCGCAATGCTGCATTTACATGATGTAAGAGATTGATATTTGTAGTGTCGTAAAGCGTTTCACCATCACTCAGTAAGCCCTGATTGGATAATAAATCCTCAATATTTTGATGACCTTCTTCGGTAAGAAATATTTGTCGACTCTTTTCATCAACACTGTAATCTCCAGGACCCTCTTCTTCTTGTTGTACAACCAACTTTGGCACTAGTTTGTTGATAGCAATATACATTTCTGAATTTTCGCCACTCGGCCCAGAAATAATCAAAGGTGTCCGCGCTTCATCAATTAAAATTGAATCGACTTCATCCACCACTGCAAAATTCAAATCACGCTGCACACAACCCTCAATAGAAAATTCCATGTTGTCACGCAGATAATCAAAACCAAACTCATTATTAGTACCGTAAGTGATATCTGCAGCATAAGCTTGTTGTCGCGCCTCGTGCATCATGCCGCCCGTAACGACGCCTACACTAAGACCTAGAAAGCGGTATATCTGCCCCATCCACTCTGCATCACGTGTCGCCAGATAATCGTTAACCGTCACTACATGCGCACCCTTGCCTGTCAGCGCATTTAAATAAATTGGCAAGGTAGCAACCAAAGTTTTACCTTCACCAGTGCGCATTTCAGCTATATTTCCATCGTTTAACACCATGCCACCAATTAGTTGCACATCAAAATGGCGCATTTCTAATACACGACTTGCGGTTTCCCGAACCGTAGCAAAAGCATCGGACAGAAGATCTTCTAAAACTGTCCCGTTACTAAGTTTATCTCGAAATTCTGCAGTTTTATTCTTCAGCGCCTCATCGCTCAGCGCTTTATAAGACTCTTCTAAGTCATTTATTTGCTTAACTGCTTTAGCATATTGATTGACCAGTCGTTGATTACGACTTCCAAACAGTTTTTTAGTAACCTTTTGAAACATAATTTATGAGGTATGAATAATAATATTACTGAACGTACACTATAGAGAAATGCCTGTTTTTTAGATTGCGAAACAAACAGCAATACGAGCCGGCTCTACCAATGCTAATTATTGGGTAAATGGAATATAAGTTTAATATAGGAGCAAGCTAGAGATTATACACTAGCCTAGAACAAAGTTGACTAGTAGAAAGTAGACTAGCTAGAAAGAATTCTACAAAGTAGTTAACGCCGCAGCCCTACTCTATAAATTTCATGGGATCGATACGAGCACCGTCCTTAATGACCTCAAAATGCACATGAGGACCAGTTGAACGACCTGTGCTACCAAGTTTGGCTATCACTTGGCCGCGCTTAATCGCTTCGCCTACCTGTACGTGTACCATCTGATTATGCCCATAACGAGTGACATAGCCATTACCATGATCAATCTCAACAAGATAACCATAGGCACCTTTTTTGCTCGCGTGAGTTATCACTCCACCAGCAACCGCTACGACATCGTTACCCGCTTTACCAGCAAAATCAACACCTCTATGTGTCTCCGTCTTGCCACTAAATGGACTGGTGCGTTTACCGAAGTAAGATGAGATCCAGCCATGAATAACCGGTCGGCCCTGTGGACGAGTTTCTTGTTCTAATTTCTCGTCGATAAGTAAATCGTTAAGCACTCGTAATTGATATTCACGATTATCAATTTCAGTATTAAGTCTTGCGAGCACTGCATCAATCTCCATATCAACGTGTGCTTCGCCATCACCTGATGCATTCGGACCGCCAAGACCAGGCACAGAGTCAAAACTAAATTCATCTGCTTCCAAACCAGCCATAGTGACGAGCATATTGCCTAGCGCGTCAATACGGTTTACATGCGCCTGTATTAGACCCACTTTAGTGGTTAGTGCGTCTACGTGAGTTTCACTTTCGCGCTTAGCAATTTGTAAACGTTCTTTTTGTGCACTTACATCCGCCTTCCATTCGTTCAGTAAAGTTTTATGGCCAAATGAAATGCCCAACAGATAACCACCGCCCAACAACACGGCTGAAAGCGCGATTAACCCCAAAAATACACTTATTTTATTGAATCCACGCAATGGGTTTGCATAGATATGATTTGTTTGCGGACGCGGGAAAATGATAATGTTCATCTAAAATTCTTTATACTTATTATGTAAAGTCCCTGTTAATGTATTAATACAATCCATGTATATAACAATCTGATGCAAAAATTTTCTTCCTACATCAGCGTAGATCTGCAAAAAAAAGCAAAGCTGCTTCACAGGCTCACCTTGAGCATAAGAATGCAGTTGCCTAAAGACCTAGCCAGTCACTGTTGGGTTGCAAGTATCGAAAATCGCACCCTTACGATCATTACGGACGATCCTAATAGGGCAAGTATTATTCGATTCCAACAACGTGAGATATTGAAGCAACTGAATCAAGAACTAAGTCTTACTGTAAAGGAATACTTGAATCAAATAAAGGTTAAAATATGTAACGTTATCAATGGCGTAAATCATCCGACGAAAGCCGAATATTTGTCCATTGGGAGCGCAAATCACATCAAACAGTGCGCCAAAGATATCAAGGACTTAGAGCTTCAAAAAGCCATGCAACGCCTAAGCGAAAGAGGCAAATTTGATCGAAATTAGATGGTTTTTTAGCTTAATAGAGTTTCAGCTAGAAAGTTGATTATGAGCTGGCACTGATCGGACGACTATAGAAAATAGGCACATCTTCTGCATCATCTTCAAAGGTCACCTCTTCCCAGGCATCAGTAACCAAGACAAGTTTACGTAACAACTTATTGTTTAGCGCATGACCGGACTTATGACCGCTAAATGCGCCTATTAAGCTATGCCCTAGCAAATACAAATCACCAATTGCATCGAGAATTTTATGTTTCACAAATTCGTCTTCGTAACGAAGACCATCTTCATTAAGAATGCGGTGCTCATCAACTGCAATAGAGTTATCCAGGCTTCCGCCTAAAGCAAGATTTTGTGATCGCAGTGTTTCAAAATCGCGCATAAATCCAAACGTACGTGAACGTGAAACTTCTTTAACAAATGATGTGGTAGAAAAATCGAGTTCTGCTTTTTGTGGTCCAGCTTTGAAAACAGGATGATCAAAATCGATTGTGAAACCAACTTTGAAACCATCAAAAGGATCAAACCGTGCCCACTTATCATTTTCTTTAATTTCAACTGCTTTGGTAATACGTATAAATTTCTTCGGGGCATTTTGCTCAATAATTCCTGCAGACTGAACCAAGAACACAAAAGGACCTGCACTGCCATCCATAATAGGTACTTCAGGGGCGCTCACATCAACATAGGCATTATCAATTCCAAGCCCTGCAATTGCTGACAATAGATGTTCAACCGTTGAGATGCGGACTTCACCAGACACTAAGGTTGTTGAGAGACTGGTGTCTCCAACATTTTCCGGACTGGCTTTGATTTCGACAGGTGGATCAAGATCAATACGCCTGAATACGATACCGTTTTCAACGGGAGCAGGCCTTAAGGTTAAATACACCTTCTTTCCTGTATGCAATCCCACCCCAGTGGCACGTATTACATTTTTTAGCGTTCTTTGTTTTATCACGGACCGTAAATCCTATTCGATCGCAGTTAGCAAATGGACATCCCTATGTGGATGTACCAGCACAATGTATTGGTATTTTCATTAGCCTCGCATGAAAACACCATTTAAAAACCGCGACATTATTACACAAATCCCACAATTACGTCGCTTGAGATATATGAACCCAGCAGCGTTATTTGGTTCCGTTTAAACCATCTCATTAAGCAGACAATCAATCGGCTATTAATCAGCCTATTAGTCGGCCTGCCTGCGCAAGAATGCTGGAATATCCAAGTAATCCAGATCATAGTCATCTTCTTTCTCACTGGCTACAGCTTTAGTACGATTCTCTGCGCGTATCGCGACTGGAGCTTCTAAATCATCTCCAAGCCCTGCGACCGCTGGATCCTCAATTACCATTTTAGTCTGAGTTTCAACCAACTTAACGGTTGGTCTAGCGGGTATAGCCACACTTGGAGCGCCAATACCCGTCGCCACTAATGTCACTCGTAGATTATCTGCCATAGATTCGTCAATCACCGTGCCGACAACAACGGTCGCATCATCAGAAGCCAGTCCTTTTATATGATTACCCACTTCTTCAAATTCACCGATTGACAGGCAACTGCTTGCAGTCACATTTACCAGAATACCCTTAGCACCTGAAATATTTATATCTTCAAGCAATGGACTTGAAATTGCTGATTCAGCAGCTTCACGTGCACGTTCAGTTCCTACAGACATTCCTGAACCCATCATAGCCATCCCCATCTCTGACATTACAGTTCGTACATCAGCAAAGTCGACATTGATTAAGCCTGGGCAAGTTATCAATTCTGCAATACCCTGCACCGCACCATGCAACACATCATTTGCAGATTTAAATGCTTCAAGTAAATTTGTGTCTTTACCTAATACGGTTAATAATTTTTCGTTAGGTATCGTTATTAATGAGTCAACATGCTTACTAAGCTCTTCAATTCCCGTGTCTGCAATCTGCATGCGTTTCCCGCCTTCAAACGGGAACGGCTTGGTCACAACCGCTACGGTTAAAATTCCGAGTTCTTTGGCAACTTCGGCCACGACTGGCGCAGCACCTGTGCCTGTACCACCGCCCATGCCAGCCGTGATAAACAACATATCCGCACCTGCAATGACATCATGAATACGATCTCTATCTTCAATTGCTGCTTCACGGCCCACGACAGGATTAGCACCCGCACCTAAGCCTTTAGTAATTTCACTACCCAACTGCATAACTGTTTTTGCGTTGGTATTTTTCAGTGCTTGCGAATCAGTATTCGCACAAACAAAATCAACTCCTTCAATTGCAGAGTTAACCATATGTTTCACTGCGTTACCGCCGCCGCCGCCAACACCTATGACTTTAATTACAGCACTCTGACTGTATGCGTCCATTAATTCAAACATGATATTTCTCCTCTAGTTACATGCTAAAAATTTGACAAAAATAAATACAATTTACGATACTAAAAACTCCCCTGAAACCAATTCTTCATCCTCTTCAACGCACTACCCATACTTGATTCATTAAATAATGAAGTTTCACCCACCTGTTGGTTTTTATGCCCAAATAACAACAAACCTACACCGGTTGCATGAATAGGATTGCGTACCACATCAACGAGCCCAGTAATATGTTGTGGCAAACCTAAACGTACTGGCATGTGAAATACTTCCTCCGCCAAATCAACAACTCCCTCCATCTTTGAACTACCTCCAGTAAGCACGACGCCTGCGGCAACCAAGTCTTCAAAACCACTGCGGCGCAACTCTGCGTGTACAAGTGTCAGCAATTCTTCATAACGAGGCTCGACCACCTCTGCAAGCGTTTGCCTCGACAATCGCCTCGGTTCGCGATCACCTACACTGGGAACCTCTATCGTGTCATCTGGATTAGCAAGCTGGCGTAATGCGCAAGCATATTTAATTTTAATTTCTTCAGCATATTGAGTTGGCGTCCGCATCGCGACCGCAATATCGTTAGTAACCTGGTCACCTGCAATAGGAATAACTGCTGTGTGTTTAATTGCACCTTCTGTAAATACTGCAACATCTGTCGTACCACCGCCAATATCCACCAAACAAATTCCCAACTCTTTTTCATCATCGGTTAACACTGAAAAACTAGATGCTAATTGTTCTAAAATTATATCGTCAACCTCTAAACCACAACGACGCACACATTTAATAATATTTTGCGCAGCACTCTCAGCTCCTGTCACCAAATGTACTTTTGCTTCTAGACGAACTCCAGACATGCCTATTGGTTCACGAATACCTTCTTGCTGATCAATTACAAATTCTTGCGGCATCACATGCAGTACGCGCTGGTCAGCTGGAATCGCAACTGCTCTTGCGGCATCAATCACGCGCTCTACATCACTTGATGAAACTTCACGATCTTTAATCGCGACGATGCCATGTGAATTCATGCTTCGAATATGACTACCTGCGATACCTGCATAGACTGAGTGAATCTGACATCCGGCCATCAATTCAGCTTCTTCAACACAGCGTTGAATCGACTGCACGGTGGATTCAATATTTACTACCACTCCTTTCTTAAGACCACGGGAGGGGTGCGAACCAATACCGACAATCTCCATCTGATTTTCTTCATTCACCTCACCCACAATCGCCGTAATTTTGGAAGTGCCAATATCCAATCCAACAATCATACTTTTATCGACTTTGCGGCTCATAAATTTGGTTCCATTTCAAAATGCTGTGCTAGGTTTTGAGCAAACTGGGGACTTTTCCATTCAACGGCTAAACCATTGGTATATCGCAGGTCTACTTTTTTTACTTCGTTTAAATTCTCAGCAAGATATTGCTCATATGCCGTGATAAATCGTTTAATCTTTTCTGAGACATTGCCATCGCCAATTGAGATTACCAAACCATCAGCCAAAACCAGATGCTTAGATTGGCGCCCATCTTCAAACAAACCACGCAGCTGTAGTCCAAATGGTTTTAGTTGTTGCATACTATTTTGGAAATTCCGCGCTAATTCTTTTGCTCGGATTGCTTCGCCGTATAGCATTGGCAGAGTTTGGTAAGCCTCGATATCGTTCGGAAAAAATAAATCTCCATAAGCATTCATGAGCCCCGTATCACCCCAGCGAGCAATAGGACTATGTTGTAAAATTTTTACATTTAAACTATCAGGCCAATATCTTTGTACAGATGCTTTATTCACCCAAGTTAATGTTTCCAACTCTTTTTCAAGCTTTGCCATTTTTATACGCAAAAAACCACCTGCACTGTGACTGCGAATAATATCTTTTAATGCAACACGGTCAACCGCATCGATATCGCCTCTTACCTCGACATTCTCTACCACTGGCCATGCTGCAATCGCGAAGTGATTATTCCTAACATAGGCAGAAAAGTACACTATGATTGTTAGCAACATAACCACTACGATCACGTCCCAAGCATCACGCTTTGAAAACGATTGCATCGCGGTTTTTTTACGACTCGCCGCACTTCTTCTTTTGATGTTACGTTTTTTTCTTTTCATGTTGCGCCACATACTGCAGATATTTGTCCCGTTAATTTTTTAGATATAATTTCAGAATCTTCTTTAAAAGAAGTCTGTAATATTTTAATTACTAACTCATTAAAGCTAATATTTTTTGCTTTAGCTGCCATCGGCACAAGGCTATGATCTGTCATTCCTGGCACAGTATTCACTTCCAAAAACCAAGGCTGATTATTCTTATCCAACATCACATCTACACGACCCCAACCAGAAGCATCGGTTGCATCAAAGGCGTGGACAGCGAGAGCTTGTATTTGTTTTTCTAACGCCGCAGATAAGCCACATGGGCAATGATATTGAGTATCGTTTGATTGATACTTAGCATCGAAATCATAAAAAGTATGAGGCGTCTCGAGTCGGATTACAGGCAATGCGCAACCATCCAATATGGCAACAGTATATTCACCACCCTCAACCCACTGTTCGGCAATCACGGACTCCTCGAACTGATGTGCACTTACCCAAGCTGGGGCAATTTCGGCTTTACTGTTCACTTTTGTCATACCAATACTGGAGCCTTGTGAAATGGGCTTAAAAATCATCGGCATACCCAGCTCAGCAATCAATTCATCTTCGTCCACGCTATCACTTAACACACGATACTTTGGAGTTGGTATTCCACAACCTTGCCAGATCTGTTTGGTCATCAATTTATTCATACAAATACTCGATGCCATCACACCACTACCACTGTACGGCATGCCGATGACTTCCAACCCTCCCTGTATGCAACCATCCTCGCCAAGCGGCCCATGTAGCGCAATTAAAGCACGCGCATACTTTCCATTTTGTAATTTTTCAAATACGTCGACTCCAACATCAATCGCTTCCGCACACACATTCGATTCTTGCAATGCAGCTAATATTGCTGCGCCACTCTTAAGTGATATTTCACGCTCAGCCGATGGACCACCCATCAATACTGCGACTTTACCAAAATGCTGTTGTGTATCGTGCTGAGCCATCACGCAGCCTCACCAATAATTCTTACTTCAGGAATTAATGAAACTCCACATTTGCTTTTAATAGTGCTACGAACATTGAGAATCAATGCTTCAATATCCGCTGCAGTCGCATCACCCATATTGAGAATAAAATTTGCATGCTTCGTTGATATTTGAGCACCACCAATCGTTTTTCCTTTTAGTTCACATGACTCGATCAATCGCGCTGCAAAATCATTTTCAGGGTTTCTAAATACAGAACCACAGCTTTTATTTCCTACAGGTTGTGAAGCGTTGCGTTGATCTAATAATTCACGAATTTTTTGCTTGGCTTGCTGGCCATCTCCTGTTTCAAATTTAAACGTAGCTGCAATAAACCATTCATCATCAGGCCCGTTAACTGAACGGTAGCCAATTTCAAATTCATTAGGTCTGCGCACTTGTAGCTCACCATTACGATCAAGAGTCTCTACTTCTGCTACATAATTCCAAGTTTCGCTACCATACGCTCCAGAGTTCATTGCTAACGCACCACCCACCGTACCCGGTATACCCGCGAGAAATTCTGCACCTATCAAGTCATTCTCCGCGCCAAAACGTGCCAATTTTGCACATGACACACCTAGCTCTGCACGAATCAAATTGCTTTCAATTTTTTCCAACTTATTTATACAGCCTTGCATAATAATAACTACACCACGCACTCCGCCATCTCGTACTAATACATTTGTGCCTCTACCTAACCAAGTAATTGGAACTGCCACATCCAGTGTCTTTATGAATTTTTGTAAATCAGCCAAATCTTCTGGCTGGAAAAGTATTTCTGCCGCACCCCCAACTTTCCAGCTGGTAAATCGCGCCAAGGAAACTCCTCTTTCGAGCTTCCCTCGCAGATTCTTATCTTTTAATCCTTTTTCCATCACAGTACCCATATCAACGCACTGCAAATGACTCATGCAATGCAGGTGCTATACCACCAACACTACCTGCACCCAACGTTAACAAAACATCATTATCATGAATCACATGTTCAAGCGTACTTTGAATCTCTGACATATCTTTAACCAAAATGGGGTCTAACTTACCGCGCGCGCGCAAGGCACGACATAAAGCCGCACTATCTGCACCAATAATTGGGTCTTCATTTGCGGCATACACCTCGCATAACATCAATGCATCGGTTTCATTTAAGACGCGCACAAAATCATCAAACAAATCTCGTGTACGTGAATAGCGATGTGGCTGAAAAAGCACAACCAGTCTTTTCTCGGGATACGCCTCACGCGCAGCTTGTATTGTTGCAGCTAATTCTGTGGGGTGATGACCATAATCATCCACCAACTGAATACTCTTACCATCAATACAAATGTCTGAGTAAATCTGAAACCTTCTTGCAATGCCTTGAAAGCTTTCAAAGGCATCTTGAATAAATTCTTCTGCAACATCTAATTGCAATGCCACAACCGCAGCCGCTACTGCATTTTGTACGTTGTGAACGCCAGGTAGATTGAGCACAAAATCAATTGAAGACTGACTTTCTGGACGTTGTAATTTAAACTTAGTTTGTGCTCCAGACATTTCTACATCAGTAATCTGATAATCCGCATCTTCGCCAAAGCCATAGGTTAAATATGGACGATAAATTTTTGGTAGCAAGGCTTTAATAGTCTCATCTTCAATACACAAGACGGTCATACCATAAAAAGGTAAATGATGAATGAACTCTAAAAATGCATCCTGTAAATTATTAAAATCACCGTCATAAGCAGACAAATGATCAGAATCAATATTTGTAACTACAGACATAATGGGTTGCAAATGCAAAAAAGACGCGTCACTTTCATCGGCTTCAGCCACCAAGTATTGACCTGCACCTAGCTTTGAATGACTGTCAAAACTATTTACTTTCCCACCGACTATAAAAGTCGGATCCATATTCGCAGCAGCCAAAATGGATGCCACTAAACTAGTTGTTGTGGTCTTACCATGTGTGCCAGCAATCGCTATGCCGTAACGAAAGCGCATTAACTCTGCCAACATTTCAGCGCGCGGCACAATAGGAATGCGTTGCTCTCGCGCAGCAACCACTTCCGGATTATTTTCTTTTACTGCACTCGACATAACCACTACATCTGCGCCGGCAATATTGCTAGCCTCATGCTTATTAAACACTGTGGCACCCAACTCACTTAACTTCCGAGTCATCACGTTTTGCTGCATATCAGAACCACATACCTTGTAACCAAGGTTCACCATGACTTCTGCGATACCACCCATACCAGAACCACCAATGCCAACAAAGTGCACTTGTTTAATTCTGCGTGTAGCAAATTGTCCGATATTAAATGTCATAGCTAAAAGTCTTTAACCATGCTGATATTCTCACCATCTTTACCTAAACAAGCCTGAATACACACTTTTGCAACATCTCTAGCAGCTTGTGGTTTTGCAAAAGCCCCAGCCGCTTTTGCAAAAGATCTTAATTTAGTGCGATTGTTTAGCAATTCATGCAACACTTTTGCAAGACTGTCAGCATTAAGATGTTTTTCTGCAATCATCAATGCAGCGCCAGCGTTCACCAACGCCCCAGCGTTAGCAGTTTGATGGTCATCAACCGCATAGGGATAAGGTATAAAAATGGCACCCACTCCAGCTACCGCTAATTCAGCCACGGTTATCGCACCAGCTCGACAGATCACTAAATCTGCCCAAGCATAGGCTTCTTGCATATTTTCAATAAATGCATCTACGCGACATTTCACTCCCTGCGATTCGTAATGTTCAAGCGTAGTTTTATACTTGTGTTCACCTGTTTGATGCCAAATTTCAGGATGTAATTCAGCAGAAAACTCTGCCATTACCTTCGCCATCGCAATCGGTACCGTTTCATTTAATGCCTGTGCACCTAAGCTTCCACCAAACACTAGTACTCGTAGAGGTCGATCAGCCGGCTCTGCTATTTGATACTGACGTTGTAGTTGAGAAATTTCAGCTCTTACTGGGTTACCTAATACCTCGACATTTTTGCGCACGAAAGTGCTGGGAAAACCAGTAAGAATTCGTTTTGCAAATGGTGCTAGCAGTCTATTTGTTAAACCTGCAATTGCATTTTGTTCGTGGATAATAAGTGGTTTACGCATCAATGCTGCGATTAAGCCACCAGGACCCGCTACGAAGCCACCCATACCAAGCACCGCACAAGGACGATGCTTAATCAAAAGCCAGGTTACTTGCAAACTGGCCAATACTAATTTGAATGGCGCAAATACATATGTAGCAAAATTTTTCCCGCGTAATCCATTCACCGCAATCCATTCAATTTTATAACCCGCATTGGGAACCACTTTAGCTTCAATACCGCGCTTAGTACCCACCCAAACAATGGGCACTGATTGCTGCTCTATTTGTTTAGCTACCGCAAGCGCAGGAAATACATGACCACCGGTACCGCCCGCTAATATCATTACAGGTGAACGTTGAAGTGGTTGTTGAGTCGTCATATTTCTGTGCGAGTCATCCCGTAAGCAGTCATCTATAAGATGACTTGGCATGACCCTCCGTATAAACACGCGTGAGCAAACCAATAGCCATACACACCACTAACAGACTGCTTCCACCCGCACTAACAAAAGGCAGAGTAAGTCCTTTAGTAGGCAATACACCCGTATTCACTCCAATATTAATAAATGCTTGCAGACCCAACCAAATTCCGATGCCATAAGCAATTTGTGCACCAAATTTCATGCCCCGCTTTTCAACCATTTTGCCAATCGCAAAACATCGATAAATTAGTAGTATAAATAGCGCTAGTACTACAGACACGCCTAGCAAACCCAATTCCTCTGCTATCACTGCAAACACAAAGTCAGTATGAGCTTCAGGTAAATAAAATAATTTCTGTACGCTAGCGCCAAGACCTAAACCCGACCATGCGCCACTACCTATTGCTATCAATGATTGAGTTAGCTGAAACCCCGAACCAAATGGATCAGACCATGGATTTAGAAACGCAGTAAAGCGCTCAACTCGATAAGGAGATGAAATAGCAACAAAACTCATCGAGATTGCCGAGGCCATCAACAAAATCCCAAATTTCCAAAATTTTACGCCTGCCAAATACAGCATTCCCAAAGCAGTAATTAGCAGCACCATGGCTGCACCAAAATCTGGTTCTAATAATAAAAGCGTAAACAACACAACCAACACGAGCATGGGTTTCACAAAACCAATAAATGACTCACGAATTTGTTTACCTTGCCTAACCACATAACCAGCAAGATAGACAATCAACATGAGCTTTACGACTTCAGACACTTGTAAACCAAAAGGACCAATGGCTAGCCAACGAGTACTTCCGTTAACCGTTCTTCCCAAACCCGGAATTAATACCAATAACAGCAACACCACCATAAATAACAATATCGCCATACCAGAATTTTCCCAGTGTGTAAGGCGAATTTTAGTCAATGCGAAACCAGCAGATATACCCATCAAGGCAAAAATAAATTGACGCTTAAAATAATAAAGCGGATCTCCTGTAGCACGATCTGCAATTTCTATCGAAGATGACGCGACCATCACCAAACCTATACCAAGCAACATCACAACCGCAAACATGAGCTTAGCATCGCAATACTGAGCCAGCTCAATATCAAAGCTAGCTGCTTTTTTGCGTGCTGTTTGCTTAACCGCGCTCATAACAAAAGATCCTTCACGCAATTTTCAAAATGACTGCCGCGTTCGATATAATTTTTATACATATCAAAACTTGCACAAGCAGGAGACAATAGAACCTGATCACCTGCAATCGATTCTTTTTGCGCAATCTCTACCGCCTCATTCATTGAATTAGCAATATCTATAGTCGAGACACCTTCGATTCCCAGTTGCAATACATTTGCATCTTGCCCTAACAAAATTACATGCTTAACATGCTTAGCAATCGCCTCTTTTAGCTGTGCTAAATCACCGCCTTTAAATACCCCACCAGCAATTAAGACAATATTCTTTTGCAAGCTGCGTAATGAACTAATCGTAGCGCCGATATTGGTACCTTTTGAATCATTAAACCAAGACACGCCATCTTGTTCGGCCACTAACGCTAAACGATGCGGCAAACCTTTAAAGTTTTTAAGCTTTTCTAACATAGCTTGCATTGGCAACTGCAACGCATGACCAACAGCCAAGGCAGCAAGAGAATTTAAAACTCCTGATTCGCCCTGCAAAGCAAGCACACTTACTGGCACCAATTGTTCTGCGCCTAACGACAAATACGAACACTGGTTTTCTTTAGTGATTCCAAACTGTCCTTCCAATGGATCACCTAAACCAAAAGAAATAACTTTTCCAGTAGTTTGCATGTGAGATACGTATTCATCATCGCGATTAATGACACTAATTTTTGCATTAGAATAAACATGCTCTTTAATGTGCGCATAATTATTCACATCTCCATGGCGATCTAGGTGATCAGGCGAGATGTTTAACACTACACTCACTTCAGGTTGCAATGACTGAGTAGATTCAAGTTGGAAACTCGATAATTCCAAAACAAACAGCTCCGCATCATTATGATCGAGCAGATCTAATGCAGGCGGACCCAAATTACCTCCTGCATAGGCATTCACACTCGCTAACCTCGCCATTTCAGCAAGTAAACTGGTCACGGTACTTTTACCATTTGATCCTGTGATGGCCACTACTGGTGTTGTAGTGCTGCGCGCAAATAACTCTATGTCACCTATACACTCGCATTCGTTAGCCTCAACCGCTTCTCGAAGAGCATCCTGATTAATATCGACACCTGGGCTTATAATAACTTGTGCCGTATGTGCGAACGCATCTGCCACAAGTTCACCTAAATAAATTTCTGCACTTGGAAAACGTCGCTTGAACGCCGCGAGTTGTGGCGGATTAGATCGGGTATCAAACATCGAAAAAGCAATATCATGTTTACTTAAATATTGAGCCACAGATAAACCTGTCTCACCAAGACCAATCACAACCGTATCTCGAAAATTGCTAGCATCTTGTTTTTGCAACGCTAAACCCATTCCTTTTATCTAAGCTTCAAGGTTGCTAAGCCGATTAACACTAAAATAAAGGTGATAATCCAAAAGCGAACTATAACTCTGGGTTCTGGCCACCCCTTAAGTTCAAAATGGTGGTGCAATGGCGCCATCTGAAATATTCGCTTACCCGTAAGTTTAAAAGAGATGACCTGCATCATTACTGACACGGTCTCAAGTACAAATACTCCACCCATAATGACTAATACGATTTCTTGCTTAACCAGCACTGCTAAAATACCCATTGCAGCCCCAAGCGCGAGCGCGCCCACATCGCCCATAAATACTTGTGCGGGATAAGCATTAAACCAAAGAAACCCAAGACCGGCGCCAACTGTAGCCCCACAGAAAACAACTAATTCGCCTGTTAAAGGCAAATGTGGAATTGACAAATAATTAGAAAAATTTATGTTGCCACTGAGATATGCAAATACACCTAAGGCACCCACCACCATTACCACTGGCATAATGGCAAGCCCATCCAATCCATCAGTAAAATTAACTGCATTACTTGAACCAACAATTACTAAATAAGTAAGCAGCACAAACCAAGCACCTAAAGGAATGACAATATTTTTAAAAAACGGCACATATAAATTTGTTTCTTCGGGCAGGCTGGTTGTGTAAAAAATAGCTAAAGCAACCCCCAATCCGATTACTGATTGCCAAAAATATTTACCCTTAGCCGAGAGACCCTTACTTGATCGACTTAATAGCTTCTTTACATCGTCTACTGCACCAACTAGACCAAACAAAAATGTAGTTACTAAAACAAACCAAACATAACGGTTAGATAAGTCACTCCACAAAAGCGCGCTCACTAATATTGATACTAATAAAAATGCACCTCCCATAGTCGGTGTACCCGCTTTTGCTAAATGTGTTGCCGGCCCATCACTTCTTACATTCTGATTCACACTATAGCTAGTCAGTTTTCGAATCATAATGGGGCCAGTGATAAAACAAATAGTCAGCGCAGTTAGCGCCCCCAGAATCGAACGTAAAGTCAAATACTGAAACACATTAAAACCAGAATGGTATTGCTCCAAGAACTCAAAAACACTAAGCAACATGTTCGTTATGCTCCATATTTTGACCGTTAGTCTTACCATTCATTTTTTTGTTTGCAATGGTTTTATTAGTGCGAATACCCGCTACAATTTTTTCAAGTTGCATTGCACGAGAACCTTTCACCAATACACATACCTCCGAAGACAATTCGTTTTGTAATACCTCTATAAGCTTTTTATGGCTACTGAAATGTATTGCACCCGACCCAAACTCCTTAACACAATGTTTAGTCAATTCCCCATAAGCAAATAACCTTGTGACCCCAAACTGTTTAGCAATATCGGCTGTCTTCTTATGCATAAAAACACTCTCATCGCCCAACTCACCCATGTCTCCCAATACCAACCAGTGTTCGCCTGGTTCTTGCGCTTGAACATCTAATGCCGCAGCTAAGGAGGCAGGATTAGCGTTGTAGCTATCATCTAATACAGTTGCACCAGCAAGCCCTTCCACTCTCACTAAACGACCCGGCACAGCCTGAGTTCTTTCGATACCCGTTTTAATGTCTTCAAGATCCAGACCTAGCGCCAACCCAACAGCTGTTGCTGCCAAAGTATTTAGCAAAGCATGCATACCTAACACTTGCGGTTTAACACGAACTTCTCCCATCGGAGTAATAATCTCAAGCTGATCGCTTGCAATTTGTTTACCACTAACATCGGCAGGTTTTTCAACACCAAAACTAATTTGCATGCGCTCGCCTATCTCTTTTTCCAACTCTCCCCTATAGTGCTCATCCGCATTAACCACTGCGACACCATTAGCGCTTAAGTTTTGATACATCTCGGCTTTTGCACGTGCCACACCCTCGATAGAACCAAAGCCTTCTAGATGTGCAGGTCCAATATTCGTGATCACGCCAATATTGGGCTCAGCTAACTTCGCCAATTCAGCAATTTCTCCAGCGTGATTAGCGCCCATTTCTATAACAGCGAATCGATGGCTCTCATTTAAATCACAAAGTGTTATAGGCACACCAATATGATTATTTAAATTTCCAACCGTAGCTAAAACCTCGCCCCCAGATGATGCAAGATGAGCACGTAGAATCTGTTTAATTAATTCTTTAACCGAAGTTTTGCCATTTGAGCCCGTAACTCCAATAACAGGTAAACTAAATCGCTTGCGCCATGCAGCTGCTAATTGCTGCAAAGCTTTATAAGTATCCTTAACCACAACTTGCGGCATAGCCGCATTTACTTTTCGCTGCACTAACGCTGCAGCCGCCTGACTAGCATCACCCGATTCAATTTTTTCATGCGGGTCAAATGAGTCTCCGACCAGAGCAACAAACAAAGCACCTGCTAACATGCTGCGTGTATCAGTGGACAAACCATTTATTAAGGCATCACTGCCTTGCAAATCACCATGTATTTGACCATCAGTAATGGCGGCAATTTCTGCTAAAGACAGTATCATCTGGAAATTTTTTCTAAAATTGCGTTGGCAATCTTTTTATCATCAAATGGCAAATAATCATGCTTAATAATTTGTACAACCTCATGACCCTTACCCGCAATTAACACTACATCTTCGTCATGCGCATTTTGAATCGCATACTCAATGGCTCCACAACGATCATGAATTAAGGTGTAATGTGAAGATGACGAAAACCCTGACTGTATTTCATTGGTAATTTCCTCCGGATCTTCAAATCGCGGATTATCATCGGTAATCACTGCAATGTCTGCATACTGCTCTACGGCTTGCGCCATCAACCTGCGCTTTCCTTGATCGCGGTTTCCTCCACAACCAAATACACACCACAACTTACCCGCGCAATGCTCCCTGAGCACTTTTAATACATTAATAAGAGCTTGCGGTGTATGTGCATAATCAATAACCACTACAGGCATACTTCCGTTGCGGACAATAAACTCCATTCGGCCAGGAACGGTTTGAATCTTAGAAATTACTTTTACCGCGCTCTTAAACTCAACACCACTTGCTATCAAAACACCTAGTACTGCAAGCAAATTGCTAATATTAAATTTGCCAATTAAATCTGTAATTACAACAGCATTACCCCAACTTGAATCAATTTCAAAACTTACTCCGCCAGCAACATATTTAATATTGATTGCGCTGATATATGGATACGTATTAATTGGATTTCCTTTAATCGAATACGCAATCACCTCCAACTGACCGGAGAATTCTTTAGCCAAACGCATGCCTGCTTTATCATCGATGTTAATGACTGCATTTTTTAGATTTGGATTTTGAAATAACAATCGTTTTGAGTTGAAGTAATCATCCATGGTTTTGTGATAATCCATATGATCACGACCGAAATTGGTAAACACGGCCGTATCAACATCAACCCCATTTAATCTACCTTGACTTAAACCATGAGACGAGGCTTCCAGCACCGCATTGTTTACATCATTCACATGCAAGTTACGCAATAAGCCATGCATGCGCACAGCGTCAGGCGTGGTGTGGCTTGCATTATCAAGATTTGGATATACACCATAGCCTAAAGTACCTATCACCCCGCAAGAAAGATCTAATTGCTTTAAGGCTTGCGCAATAAAATGGCTTACAGAAGTTTTCCCGTCCGTACCCGTTACCGCAATGACATTCATTTGCGAAGATGGATTATGGTAAAAACGCTGACAAATCAATCCGAGCTTATCTTGTAATTTATCAATTTCTAAACATGGAATTGTGCTGTGCAATTCGTCTACAGTTACTTGCCGACTAGACTCCCAAGCCAATGCCACAGCACCACGAGCAATAGCTTGCTGACTGTATTCAAGACCATGCTGTTGCAGACCTTGCAAAGCAATAAATAAATCGCCCTTACTTGTAGAGCGACTGTCTAAACTTAAGCCGTTTATTAAAGTTTCTGAATGATTAGTTTGCAACGTAGTCGTCCAGCCTTTTAACAATTTATCCAAAGGCCATGAATTCGGCGCATTGCTTTGCATAAATTAACCCGCATGATCTTTTGCTGGTTCAACATGAGCTTGCAAAGGCACTTTATCTGGCGAGATATTTAATATCCGTAGCGCCCCGCCCATAATTTTAGAAAATATAGGCGCAGCAACTTCACCACCAAAATATGCTCCGCTGCTAGGTTGATTCACCATCACCACCAACACCAACCTCGGATCACTCGCCGGCGCCATTCCTGCAAACACAGAAATATATTTATCTTCTTCATAACCACCTTTTGAAGATTTATGCACCGTGCCAGTCTTACCCGCTACGCTATAGCCCGGAATCGCAGCACGCGAACCAGTTCCTTGCTCAGAAACCACTGCAGTTAACATAGTGACCACTTTATCAACTGTTTGTGGCGAAAATATGGCTGGTATTTGCTGCTTTTTTACATCCTCAACTGATCTACGCAACATGGAGACTGGCAAAAGCTTGCCTCCAGATGCCAACACCATATACGCACGAGCCAACTGCAAACTTGTCATCGACATACCGTAACCATATGAGAGCGTCGCATGCTCAACCTTATGCCAATCATGAAAGCTTTTTAAATAACCGGAAACCTCGCCAGGGAATCCTGATTCAGTCGAGTGACCTATACCAATTGAGCTAAACGTAGACCACAACTCTTGTGCTGGAATAGTTTGTGCAATTTTTGTAGCGCCTACATTGCTAGATTTAAGGATGATTTCACTCACTGTAAGCGAACCATAATTTCTATGATCACGAATGGTGAACTCACCGATCTGATAAGTACCTGGCGCAGTATTTATGATGGTATTTTGAGAATAGCGTTGTGACTCCAAGGCAGAAGCAATAGTAAACGGCTTAATGGTTGATCCTGGCTCATACACATCTGTCACTGCACGATTGCGATATGTACTACGACCATAGCCTTCTCGATTATTTGGATTAAAAGAAGGCGCATTCGCCATCGCCAAAACTTCACCCGTTTTTGCATCCAACAAAACAGCCGATGCAGATTTAGCACGATGCTTTGAAAGCTTTGCTTTTAATTCTCGATAGGCGATATATTGAATTCTTTTATCAACACTAAGCACCATGTCCTTACCTGGCTCTGGAATACTTAACGCTTCAACATCTTCAACAATTCGCCTATAGGAGTCCTTAATAACTTTTTTAGAACCTGGCTGGCCACGCAACCATTCCTCATATGCAAGCTCTATTCCTTCCAAACCATTATCATCGATTCCCGTAAAACCCAAAACGTGCGAGGTAACTTCTGCAGTTGGGTAATATCTTCGATATTCACGTTTTAAATGAATTCCTTGACTACCTAACTGCTTTAATTTTTCTGCTTGCTCAGGAGCAATATGCCGCTTTACATAAAAAAACTGACGGTTTTTTTTGCTTTGCAATTTTTTGATCAAATGATCCGCGTTCATATTTAAAATCAACGCAACATTTCGTATTGCTTTATGACTTTGCAATGCTTCTAGTGGATTTGCCCACACTGAATGGATAGGCGTGCTAACTGCGAGTAACTCCCCGTTTCGATCTAAAATCATGCCGCGATGGGCAGGTATTTCGACTACTCGCAGATGGCGCGCCTTACCTTCCTCCTCTAAAAACTCATGCTCGAATAATTGCAAATAAACAGATCTCGCAAATAATCCGCCAAGACCTATAACAAACAATGACAGCAAAAAAGCTCTGCGCATTGAATAAATTGGATTTTTCTTCATTTTATTTATGACTTAATCTGTTTTAAGAAAAACCAATCTTTCTTTATGCACAAGACCCATGTTTAATTTTTCGCGAGCAATTTTCTCTACTCGACCATGCGTAGCCCAAGCACTTTGCTCTAATTGAAAACGGCCCCACTCAATTTGCAACTCATCAAAATTATTTTGCATGCTCTGTAATTCTATAAATGACTTTCGCATTGAATGCTTCGAGTACACTACGCCCACACCAGTTGCGACATTTGCAATAAACAAAACAATTACCAGCAATACTTTAGCTAACATGTTGCCCACTCCAGCACATGCAACTTCGCACTTCTTGCCCTCGGGTTTGCAGACACTTCTCCATCCGAAGGTTTAATCGCCTTGCAAACTCGCTTTAATTTAGCCTCGTGCTGCTCTACAACCGGCAGCTTGCGTGGAAGGTTTGAATGCGTATGCTTATGTAATAATTTTTTCACCACTTGATCTTCAAGCGAATGGAAGGTAATCACCAATAGTCTTCCTGAATTAGCAAGCAAACTAAGACACTCATCCAATGCTTTAGAAAGGGACTCGAGCTCTTGATTAATGTAAATACGAACTGCTTGGAAAGTACGAGTAGCGGGATGCTTTTTCTCACGCGACCTCCCTACCACACTCAACACTAAATCAGCCAATTCCTTCGTAGTTGTAATAGGTTGCTGAATACGCCTCTCAATCACAGCATTTGCAATTCTTTTGCTATAGCGCTCTTGTCCATACTCTTTCAATACATTTCCCAACTCCACCACGGTTACTTTTTTTAGCCATTCCGCAGCGCTCACCCCTTGCGTGGTATTCATGCGCATATCCAATGGCCCGTCATGCATAAAACTGAATCCTCTATCTGGGTTATCTAACTGAGGAGACGAAACTCCCAAATCAAAAAAAATTCCATTCACCTGATTCTCGAATTTATTTTGCTTAGCCACTTGCACAATTTGAGAAAAATTTCTCTGCTCTAAAATTAATCGTGAATCATCAACAAACTTTGATTTACCGTACTCAATTGCTGTTATATCTTGATCAATTGCCAATAGCCTTCCATTTCCACCCAAGCTTTTTAAGATCTCTTGACTATGCCCACCTCTACCAAACGTACAATCAATATATTTTCCATTCGGATCAATACTTAAAGCCTCTATAACTTCTGCAAGTAATACCGGATGATGCAAATCTGAAGCATCACTACACATTCTTAAATTGAGAGTGTTTCAAGTGCACCCGTAATGTCACTCAACTTACTTTCTTCTTTTAGCCAACGTTCACGCATTTTTTCCCATGTATCTTGGTCCCACAGCTCAAACTTATTCCCTTGGCCTATTAACACCGCGTGTTTTTTCAGATCAGCAAAGTTTCTTAGTGGAGGTGGTAGTAAAATTCGATTATTGCCATCCACATCACATTCCGTTGCATGACCCAGCAACAATCTTTGCAAACGCCTTACTTGTTTATTAATACTGGGTAATTGCATGAGTTTTTGCTGTATAACCTCCCACTCTGGCAAGGGATAAATTAGAAGACAGCGATCAACATCTACCGTTATCACCAAACTACCGTCACAACTTTCTTGGATGCTCTCGCGATAGCGTGCAGGCAAAGACATGCGGCCTTTGGCATCCAAATTTAGATCGTTTATTCCCTGAAACATAAGTATTGGTCACGGATAGTTATTCCATGTTTTCCCACATTTTCCCACTTTTTGACACTATAGAAACAGGACTGTTAGATTGCAAGTGAATACATAGAAAAAACCCCAAAAAATTCTTATAAGACAGATAGTTAAGAGGTTTTCTACCCTGAAAAATACAGGGTATTTAGTCAAGAACTTACCTAGTTTTGAGGGCTTAACAGAGAATGATAATAATTTAGATTAAGTGAACAAATACACAGCCACTCAAAAGATATAGATAATTAGGAACACAAGGCCTGCAACGGTCCATTTTGTGGCCAATAAATAAGGAGTCAGCCGATAAGCCGGGTTCTGTCGAGAACAGTCATTCATCTAGGACTTGCGTCACCACAAGCCTCGAGCAACCTACCCGGGGACCGCACGGACCATGCGTTGGATTGCTCCACGCCCCCCTATTTGGCCTTGCTCTAGGTGGGGTTTGCCTTGCCACACCTGTTACCAGCTGCGCGGTGCGCTCTTACCGCACCCTTTCACCCTTACCCAAATTAAATAATTTAGGCGGTTTACTTTCTGTTGCACTTTCCATGGACTCACATCCTCCAGGCGTTACCTGGCACCTTGCCCATAGAGCCCGGACTTTCCTCTGCCTCATTTATAGAATAAATGAAACAGCGACTGCTTAGCTGACTCCTTCCAAGAAGATAGCACACTCATTTGGGCTTGTTTTTAGATTTGCCTAAACCTAATGCATAAAGCTGGTTACGACGTATACCGGTATGTTTGGACACAATCGCAGCAGCTTCTTTTAGCGGTAAATGTTGCTGCAACTCAAACAACAATTTTTCCGCCTTTTCAACGCTAGCAGCATCATCAGGCGCAGTATTGCCATGCAATATCAATACAATTTCACCACGTATTTTTTCTGTTTGCTCTGCTAACTGCTGCTGAATTTCATTCAACTGGGCACAAATATGCTGCTCATAATGTTTCGTTAACTCACGTAATAATGCAGCCTTACGCTCACCCCCCATGACAATTAAGCAATCTTGCAGCGTTGCCTGAATACGCTGTGCGGATTCATAAAAAACCATGGTCCGCGCTTCATAACGCAAGTCATTCAATAGCTTTATTCGTTCGGTGGAACTTTTAGGAAAAAATCCCTCAAATATAAAGCGATCTGTTGGCATCCCAGCAATCGATAGTGCCGCGGTCAGCGCGCTTGCCCCAGGAATTGGGCGCACACAGATCCCAGCATCTTGAGCCGCAGACACGAGCTTATAGCCAGGATCACTGATTAAGGGTGTGCCTGCATCAGAAACCAGACCAAGGTCTGCACCCGCTTGTATCTGCTCAATTACAGAGGATATTTTTTTAGATTCATTAAAATCATGTAGCGACTGCAATGTAGCTTGGATACCATAGTGCTCTAAAAGATGTTTAGTAACGCGGGTATCTTCAGCATATAAAGTCTTAACATTCTTAATAATATCTAGAGCACGTAGTGTAATATCCGCAAGATTGCCAATAGGAGTGGCAATGATATACAAAGTGCCATAATCACTCATTTATACATAATCCAGAAAAATTAAAATGCAAACACCCCAAACTCAACATCTACTAAACCAAAAACTATCCCTTGTATTCATCAGCCTGTTAGCGACTTGCATGCTATGGAGTTGCGCAGACTTCCCATTAGATACCAGTAAAGTTTTTGACTCTGGCAGCAGCTCTCAAACACGACACGCAGAAAAGCTTCTTAAAGCCGAGCACTATCAAGAAGCTGCAGCTATTTTTTGGGCTGAGGCAGAAACACGGCCATCGCCACAAAAAGAAGCATTACAAATTAGAGCAGCAGAGGCCGTATTGCAACCTGGGACCAAGCTACAAGCCCAACAATATTTAGGCGCAATTGATGAAAGCGTGCTATCGAAAGATCTATTAGTGCGAAAACGCGTGGCCTCAGCAGAACTTGCACTGCTAAACGGTCAGCCACAAATTGCGTTAGATACTGCTCCTGAGAAGCTCATTAACGTATCTGAAAAATATAACCCTCATTTACTTGCAGTCCGCGCCAAAGCATTAAAAAACGCAGGCATGATGAAGCAATCGATCGAAACACGTATCGCTTTAAATCAATTATTACGAAAACCAGGGCAACTTAAGAAAAATAATGAATTAATTTGGCAGACTCTGCTGAATACAAATAATCAAGAACTAAACTCGTGGTCTGCCGGCAAAAATAGTCCTGAACTCACCGCATGGTTAAGTCTTGTTGCCATCCAGAAACGCCCACATGAAAATCAGCCATCGTTAGATAGCGAAATACAACAGTGGCGTGCAAAATACTCGAATCATAGAATTCCAAACCACATCGTTGACTCCATCACAAAAGACTATGCTTCGTTCCATATCGCACCTAACAAAATCGCTCTATTGTTACCGTTAACGGGTCGCTACAGCAAAGTGGCCGAAGCGGTTTACGCAGGAATCACAACCGCAAGGGAATTTGGTGAAGCTTTCAACCCTCCTCCAGAACTCGTTGTCTATGACACAGGTGATAATCCAACTTCAGCACTAAGTTATTACCAGCGTGCTGTATCCGAAGGCGCGGACTTTATAATTGGCCCATTTCAAAAAGATGCAGTACGCAGTTTGGGTAGCCAAGGCTCATTACCTGTACCCACCTTGTCATTAAACTATACCGATAGCGAACTTAATGGCGCACAAAATTTATACCAGTTTGGTTTGTTGCCAGAAGATGAAGCCAAACAAGTCGCGGAACGCGCATCATTTGAAAACAAAGGCGCAGCTTTAGTACTTGTACCAGAGGGTGAATGGGGTACGCGCTTGCTATCATCCTTCACTAATCGTTTTCATGAACTGGGTGGTTCTGTAATTCAATCTGAACGATATTTCCCACAGAACTCTGATTATTCTGTTGCCATTAAAAGTCTACTTCAACTAAACCAAAGCGAACAACGCCGACGCACCGTACAATCAATTGTCAAAGCAGATCTTGAATTTGAACCGCGACGCAGACAAGACGCAGACTTTATTTTCATTGCTGCATCACCACAACAAGCAAGACTAATACGCCCACAACTAAGTTATCATTTTGCATCTGATCTACCCGTGTTTGCAACCTCGCACGTTTTTTCGGGTAACGAAAATATCTCAGCTGATAAAGACATCAATGGCATAACCTACTGTGATGTACCTTGGCTATTGTCTGCCGACCCAGCCATGGAATTGTTGCGTGATTCTCTAGACCTTCAATCTTCAAGCAGCTCTTCCAGACTGCCACGTTTTGCAGCGTTAGGAATTGATGCTTACCAAGTCATTCCGCATTTACAACGTCTAGCTGCCAATGATTTTGACCGCTATCAAGGCACCACAGGCAAATTAAGCGTTGACCGGCAAAATCGAATCTACCGCGAACTCATCTGGGCAAAATTTAAGAAAGGTCGCCCCGAGTCACTGGGTGTAACGCCAAGCCTTACACCAGATTTTTCAGCACAATTACATTCCTCACAGTAATTTTTCTTTAGTGAAAACATCTCAACAAGGAAAAATTGCAGAAGATGAAGCTTGTCACTTTCTAAAAAAACAAGGGCTCAAATTAGTTGAAAAGAACTATCGCTGCCGCACAGGTGAAATTGACTTAATCATGCAGGACAAAGAAACGTTAGTATTTGTCGAAGTCCGCTATAGAACTAAAAACGACTATGGATCGGCCCTGGACAGTGTAGATCAACGCAAAATCGAAAAACTCATTTCCGCAGCAGGTCATTATGTCTCTACACATCAACCCGACCTACCCATGCGCTTTGATGTGGTAGGGTTTGATGCATCATTAAAACCAAACTGGGTAAGTAACGCTTTTCCCGCATTTTAAAATTTATACATTATGAATAAACAAGAATCTAGAATTGAAGAACTCTTTCAAGCCAGCATTGAAACTAAACAGACCAGCCTGAATGAAGTGAAAGCAGCTGTTGCTACTGCGGCTGAAATAATGCTTCAAGCTTTTAAGCAGCAAGGCAAAATACTCTCCTGTGGCAATGGCGGTTCAGCCGCAGACTCGCAGCACCTTTCTTCTGAATTACTCAATCGCTTTGAACGTGAACGAGAAGGTTTAGCCGCCATGGCTCTAACTACTGACAGCTCTACCCTAACTTCGATTGCCAATGATTATGCTTATGAAAATATATTTTCCAGACAAGTGCTCGCACTTGGAAATGCCAACGATGTGTTAATTGCAATTACCACCAGCGGCAATTCGGTAAATATATTATCCGCAATTGAAGCAGCTCATCAGAAAAATATGACTGTGGTAGCGCTTTCCGGTAATGGCGGCGGCAAGTTAGCTTCGGTTTTAAAAGATACGGACATTGAAATTCGAGTTCCTAGTCATTCAACTGCGCGCATTCAAGAAGTGCACCTTTTAGTCTTGCACTGCCTATGTAATTTGATTGACGATGAGTTACTTGGTTAAGTTTCATTTTACATAGATTAAAACGTGGCTTTAGACCCCTCCATTCTCAGCAAGTTTATCGACGCCTGCGGAAAAGATTCAGTATTAACTAATCAAGGTGAATGTTGGGCCTATGGCTATGACAATAGCAAGCAACACACCTGCCCTGATTTAGTTCTACTCCCACAACAACACGAACAAATTCAACAAGCTGTTAAAATTTGCAATGAGCACAAGTTACCACTGACTGCGCGTGGCCGCGGCACAGGTACTACAGGCGCTGCCGTGCCTATTCAAGCAGGTGTCGTGCTATCCACTGAACACATGAATCAAATTTTAGAATTTGATTATAAAAATAGAAACATTCGCGTTGAGCCAGGTGTATTAAATGTAGAAGTTCAAAAACAAGCTGCAGAACAAAACTTATTTTGGCCACCCGATCCAAGCAGTGCTGATTATTGCAGTATAGGTGGCAACCTTGCCTGCAATGCCGCGGGGCCACGTGCGGTAAAATATGGCACCTGCAGAGAAAATACGCTGAGCCTCACCGCAATTACTGGCGCAGGCGAAACCATCCACACCGGCAGCGCCACCACTAAAGGCGTAGTGGGCTTAGACCTTACTCGTTTACTTATTGGCAGCGAAGGAATACTAGGCATCATTACCGAAGCGCGACTGAAGCTTAGTCCCAGACCTGAGTGCATTAATACTATTCGCGCTTTATACAAAAACTCCAGCACTGCTATTGAAGCGGTAGTGAATATACTGGCGCAAAGCGCACTACCCCATGCATTGGAATTCATTGATTCAGGTTCATTAAATTTAATTCGTAAAAATTCAAATCTTATATTAGACAAAGAAGCACAAGCCATGCTGATGATTGAAGTGGACGGGCTTAATAAAAACATTCAATTCAGTGCACAAGCCATTTTGAAGGCTGCAAATATTGCTGGCTGCATAGACATTCAAGATGCGGCAGACGAGCAACAAAAAGCAGCGCTTTGGGCCGCACGCAAAGCACTCTCCCCTGCACTGCGCAGCTTTGCACCGAATAAAATAAATGAAGACGTTGTCGTTCCCGTTACTCAGCTACCTACTTTATTGTCAGAGTTAGAAAAACTAAGCAATAAACATAACATCGCCATTTTTAATTTTGGCCATGCTGGCAACGGAAACTTACACGTAAATCTTTTGTACGATGCGAACAAACAAGAAAAAGCAGCTAAGAATTGTCTGAATGAAGTATTTGAACTTGTATTAAAGCTTGGCGGTACCCTTTCAGGTGAACATGGTATAGGAATAGCAAAGCGTGATTATGTTAGCCAAGAAATAGATGCCACAACATTAGCCTTAATGCAAAAAATCAAACAGCAGTTTGATCCAAACAATATACTTAACCCTGGAAAGACCTTGCCTGATTGAGCACATGGACGATGTTCAGGGTGCACAAGTACGCGGGAGACAGGATGTCGGGAGCGACTGCAGGAAAATAAGATGCAGCAGGGATGTAGCATCAGATTGAATTAATTATCCCTTTAATATCCGCGTTCGACCAATAGCGGTAATAATATGTTAGATCCTACGTATTTATAATTCTTATTCATCAATACTAAGCTTGAGACGAATTAATGGTTTGCTGCTTCCATAGACCGCAGCAATATAATATCGTATTTATACAACGCAAGGTGGCAGAATTGTGATCAAAACCCTAGTAAATGCTACTGAATTATTTCACTTGGTATATGTAAGCAGAACCACGAAAGCTTTCTTGGAGCATGATATTGAGAATATCGTACATGTATCTCAACGAAATAATCGGCGACTTGATATAACGGGGATTTTAGCCTTCGGAAACGGAAGGTTTATGCAATTTCTAGAAGGCTCGGAAATAGATGTAATTCAAATATTTTCAATTATAAAACAAGATCTTCGACACCATAATATTGATGTAATAAGACGTGGCAACATACCAAGACGACAATTCTCTGATTGGCACATGCGATTAACATATCCTAATGAAATAAGTATACGATCCGGTATTATTTACAATAAATTATTCGATTTAAAAATAAAGTCAGAGGCAATCATTGACTTTTCAATAGAATCTCGCGCGCTATTACTTGCATTTAAAAATATGTGCTAAATTACTCAACCCGAACAGGGTCATTGATAGAAACCTTTCCACCTTGAACCAAAAAGCCATAAACACCTGCGCAAGGTAAAACTTTATTTTCCAGCAAAGGGACTTCGAGCATGTTGTGGTTAACGATGGTTTTTAATACCTTCAGATCTTTTAAAAGCTGGCCATTGCGTAAATTTGGTATTGAGCAACGAGGCGTGGGGTCAGTAATTTTGAACTGCACACTATCGCCAATCATAACAGTTTTGCCAACCCAATCATTTTCAACAAATCCTGTCGTTTCAAGTGACGTCTCAACTACAAAATTAGGACGAAACCTACGCTCATCAAATTGCACCTCTGACGCAAGGCCAGCAAGTTGCTGAAGCGTTGCAGTCGTTAATATGTGGGTATCTGCATAATCGGAAAACTTGTTTTTCAACATGAGATCACCGATGTCTAAAATTGTCTCATCTTGCTCTAGTGGATCAAGGCGCTCTAAACTTATAGTATTAGGTCGTGATGAGGATAATGTTACCGGTCTTCCCACATACTCGGATAGCAATTCATCAATATGCTCATCTGTACTTAAAGCATTAAGCCCATTTGAAGAAGTAATTCGAACAGCAGGTAATTGATCATCTTGGCTGGGTTGTTTAACAAAGGCTGCATTTAATTCAAGCAACTTGCCCCATTTTTTTGGGTATTTAGCACTGGCTACCTTATGGTTGGACTGATCCAGCAAAGCATAGTCACGATCACCCACTACACCTCCTGCAGTGATATTGGCTTGATCCAACTTCACACCCTGCATCGACTTTACGGGATACTGCCAAATAGACTGAATGGACCCTATTATTTTTTTTGACTTAATATCCATATTTCCTCCCCCTAAGTTGGTAGGCGTTACTCAAGTGAAAAAAATAAGTATATATAATTTCATTTACTTTGAGTTAGCAGAACTTGCCTCCCTATCCATGGCGGTCGTAGCAATTCTTTTTTAAAAAAAACACTTCCAACTTATGCATTTTTTTTGTTAACATGCGATTTTATGAGACACAGCTTGTGTAATTTAGAAACATTTTACTGTTAACCTAAACAACCTACCTTTTAATCCACTTTAATTACCGCTACTTGATGTTGGCATATTAATTGCTGATATTTCTAAATAATATTTATATGAAGCCGTTAATAACTTCACCACATTACGCTTATTATTAGGGAGCACTATAATGCGTATTATATTACTTGGTGGCCCAGGTGCTGGAAAAGGTACTCAGGCAAACTTCATTGAAGAAAAATTCAACACTCCGCAAATTTCTACGGGCAATATGTTACGTGCTGCTATTGCAGAAGAGGTTCCTCTTGGTCTGCAGGCGAAACAAGTAATGGAGTCAGGCGGCTTAGTTTCTGATGAGATCATTCTAGGCTTAGTTAATGATCGAATTACTAAAGAGGATTGTAAAAATGGATATTTGTTTGATGGCTTTCCACGCACCATTGCCCAAGCAGAAGACCTAAAAGCACATGGTGTAGATATTGATTTTGTTATCGAAATCTATGTAGATGATGATGAAATTATTAAACGCATGAGTGGTCGGCGCGTGCACACAGCTTCTGGTCGTAGCTACCATATCGTGTTTAATCCACCAAAACATGAAAACCATGACGATGAAACGGATGACACATTGGTTCAACGCGAAGATGATAAAGAAGCTACAGTGCGAAAACGCTTAAATGTTTATCACACACAAACTCAACCGCTTATTGAGTATTACTCAAGATGGTCAGATAGCAACGATGAACATGCGCCTAAATTCATTCAGGTAAATGGGGTTGGAACAGTAACCGAAATCCGCGATCAGATTTTTGAAGCGTTAAAATTAAGTATGGCTTAAAATTTTATACCGCTGCCGCCTGTATTCCAGAACCTAACAGCCGCTCATAGATTTCTACATCTACCTCACTAAAGCAACAGGCAATAACTTCCTCAAACTTATTTTCATAATTTATTAACTGCTGAACGGCAATCACTGCTGCAGCTTGCTTGGGATATCCATATACCCCGGTACTGATTGCTGGAACAGCAATAGTTTTAATTTGTTTCTTTAGCGCTAGCTCAAAACTGTGTCGGTAACATTGCGCTAGTAATTCAGGCTCGCTCACATTTCCGCCCTGCCATACTGGGCCTACAGTGTGAATAATCCACTTGGCAGGAAGTTTAAAGCCAGGCGATATTTTGGCTGCTCCCGTTTCACAACCCTTTAATGTTTTATTAAACTCGAGAAGTTCTGGTCCTGCAGCCTTATGAATCGCACCATCTACACCCCCACCGCCTAACAAACTATTACTTGCTGCATTTACGATGGCATCAATTTTTAAAGTCGTAATATCGTCTTGTAAAACGTTTAACATTCTTTATGGAATTGCTTTACAACTAGATCTAAGTCGAATAACTGCAGTCTATTTCACTACACGTAAGTGTGGCGCTTTTTGCTTGCTTACATCATCTTGCGAATCATCATCACCTGGAGGCGGCAATTCTTCGTCGGCAAACATCATGCCTTGCCCATTTTCACGCGTGTAGATTGCTAGGATAAACTCAATCGGCACCATCACATCCATTGAAGTGCCATCAAACCTAGCATCAAAATTTACGGCTTCAATCCCAAGGTCAAGTGACTGCACGGCAGTTGGACCAAGATTTAGAACAATTTTTCCGTCTTCTTCGAATTGACGCGGGATAATGACTTGATCATTTTTTGTATCAACAAGGATATAGGGCGTCATACCATTGTCTACGATCCATTCGTACATCGCTCGTAGCAAGTAAGGTCGACTTGAAGTCATAGGCGAGAAACTAATAATCAGATAATTATACTGACCAGTATAACTTGTAAGGGTGGAAGGAAGTAATTACTTTACGTATCCACTAACCCGGCCACATTTCAACTTCTTCTTCAGACAAACTGCTTCTAAAGGAAGGTCGATCAAATACGCGCTCAGCATATTGCATAATCGGTTTAGCGGTAGCACCCAACTTAATTCCAAAATACGGCAACCTCCACAAGATTGGCGCAATACTGCAATCTACCAAACTGAATTCATCGCTAAGAAAATACGGTTTGGCGCTAAAAACCTCTACGGTAGACAGAATGCTTTCTTGTAAAGACTTCTTAGCTGCATTCGATACATCCGGATTACTAGAGTTAATTTCACTCAATGGCACATACCAATCTTTTTCAATATGGTATAAGGCCAAACGTGATTTAGATCGAGATACAGGATCTACCGGCATGAGCGGTGGATGTGGAAAACGCTCATCAAGATATTCCATAATTACGCGTGCATCATATAGCACTAACTCGCGATCAATTAAGGTTGGGACAGAGTTATACGGGTTAACATCAAGCAAGTCTTCAGGCTTATTGTTAGGGTCGATATGTACTACATCAACGGTAATATCTTTTTCCGCCAATACAATGCGCGTACGATGGCTCTGCGCACAATGTGGGTTTGAAAATAATGTCATTCCCGAACGTCGGTTTGCTACTAAAGCCATGTATTTCTCTTTTTATATTATTCGTTATGGGTCGATAAGAAAATTAATGTATGTCTTGCCAGTAATTTCTTTTCAAGAAGTAAGCGAGTATTCCCAAGAAAGCTAAGAATAATAGCACTTTTACTCCGATGCTCTTGCGTATCAACTGAGCAGGCTCACTAAGATATGCCAAGAAGTTAACAATATCTGTTACCACTTGTTCATATTCTTGCTCACTCATTGAACCAGTCTGTATTATTTCAAACTTATCAAATTCTTTGTGCTCAACACCACTACCACCTGGAGCAATATGAAATTCAGCACGCTGCATACCCTGTAGATTAGCGAATACATGTGGCATTGCTGTATTAGGTAAATACAAATTATTCACACCAAATGGTCGTGTGTCGTCTATATAAAATGTTTTTAGAAACTCATATACCGCCTGTGGCCCAATTGCACGTACATGTGTACTTAGATCGGGTGGGTCCACACCCAGAAACCATGTTTGTGCATCTTCACGTTTCATCGCCACCGTCATTAACTCACCAAACTTTTGGCCAGTAAAGATCATATTATTAATCATTTGGTCTTCGCTGATACCCAAATCATCTGCAACTCTCTTATAACGACTGTGTTGTGCTGGATGACAACTTAAACAGTAATTAACAAAATATTTTGCGCCACGCTGCAATGAAGCTTTATTAGATAGCTCAATGTTTACTTTCCCCACATCATATTTATAACCGCCGCCTGCACTCCATGCAGAATTCATCGCTAACATAGGTAAAACCAATAAAAATAAAACTTTGTTTACTATCTTCATGAGGTTACTCGCTCTGGTACTTGCTTTTCAGTATCCCAATTTGTGAACTGGGATAACAATAAAGTAATGAACAAATATGCAGCAGGTATTATTAATGTCGACCAAATTAAAGTAATAATCGAAGCTTCCTCTATTCCTCGACTTCTTACGAAGTCATAAAAAATTATCCCGCCAAGAAGTACAATAAAGCTACCAATCCAAAACCCACTTGAACGTGGTTTGCTATACGCCCACAACACAAAGAAGAACAAGAAGTATAATTCAGTAAAGCGTAATGCCAACTGTGAAAATAGATCAGTCACCGGCTTAAGGCCCAAGTAACCCAATATGATGAATGTAATTACAAAAATAATGAGGTTGATCTTAAACAAGACACTTCTATAACGAATCGATTTAATCGGGTTGCGATCAATCCAAGGCAAAGCAAACAAAACAACTATCGCCATTGCCATCATAAAAAATCCGCCAAATGGGTTTGGTATAGCACGCAACACCGTATAGAACGGTGTGAAATACCAAATAGGTGCAATATGATCCGGAGTGTTTAATGCATTCGCAGGATCAAAGTTGGCATGCTCTAGAAAATAGCCATTCATTTCCGGCATAAAGAAAATAACGAATGCAAAAATTGCCAAGAACACAACTGAACCTAGAATATCTTTAACCGTGTAGTAAGGATGGAATGGAATGCCGTCTAGAGGGATACCGTCTGCACCTTTCGTCTTTTTAATCTCAACACCATCTGGATTGTTAGAACCCACTTCATGTAACGCTAAGATGTGGCCAACGATTAAACCTAACAGCGCAAGCGGTACAGCAATAACATGTAACGAGAAGAAACGATTCAAAGTAGCATCAGAAATAACGAAATCACCACGAATCCACGTTGAAATGTACTCACCCACAAATGGAATAGTGTTAAACAAGTTAATGATTACTTGGGCACCCCAGTAAGACATGTTGCCCCATGGTAATAAATAACCCATAAAGGCTTCCGCCATTAAGGCCACATAAATAAGCATCCCGAATAGCCAAATCAATTCGCGCGGATTTTTAAATGATCCGTACATCAAGCCACGAAACATATGCAAGTACACGACGATGAAAAAGAATGAGGCACCCGTTGAATGCATGTAGCGAATTAACCAGCCCCAATTCACATCTCTCATGATGTGCTCAACCGATGCAAAGGCGAGTGCCGCATCTGGTTTGTAGTGCATGGTTAAAAAGATGCCGGTAAGAATCTGTATAACTAAAACAAGAAGCGCTAAGGAACCAAAGAAATACCAAAAGTTAAAGTTTTTTGGTGCGTAGTATTCAGATAAATGCTCTCTCCACATTTTTGAGAGTGGAAAACGTGCATCGATCCAACCCAATAGACCTGTTGATTGATCGCTCATGCTTTGGCCTCTTCTTCAGTCATACCAATCAGAATTCTATTCTCACTGATGAAATGATAAGGAGGTACTTCTAAATTTTTGTTTGCAGGAACATTTTTATAAACACGGCCGGCAAGATCGAAACGCGAACCGTGACAAGCACAATAAAATCCACCTAACCACGTTGCACCCACTTCTCCAGGGATAGGTTTGAATTCAGGTGCGCAACCTAAGTGTGTGCATATGCCAATTAGCACTAAGAATTCATCATTAATGGACCGAATCTCGTTTTGAGCAAAGGCAGGCTGTTGAGATATTTCTTCTGAATTTGGATCACGAAGTTTTTCTGTTAACTTGCTTAACGTGCCAATCATTTCGGGAGTGCGGCGAATAATCCAAACCGGTTTGCGACGCCAGACTTCTTGAATTTGTTGTCCCGGTTCCATTTTGCTTACATCCACTTCAACCGGAGCACCTGCAGCCAGTGCGCTTGCACTTGGGTTCATGCTTGCTACGAAAGGCACAAAGGCCGCAACGGTACCAATACCGCCAACAACTGCAGTACCAATGGTGAGTGCTTTACGACGACCCGTATCGATGTTGTCTTTTGCCATGTACTAACTCTCCTCGCTTTGCCTCAACGAAGTGCAATGATTTAGTTTAATTTGAATGATGAAATATCGATTTTAATAAATGGTTTGTGTACAAAAATTCACCATAGAACATCAGCACACGAAAGACGCGTAGGATGGCGCAAGAACTGAATTTCGTCAAGTAGAAGTTAGAAAAATGCTTTGATTACGCGGGGTTATCCACGTCTACAAATTCATGCTCTATCCCAAATTGTTTAGACAAATGATCCGCCAACGCTTGTACACCATATCGCTCCGTTGCGTGGTGTCCCGCAGCAAAATAGTGTATGCCAGCCTCGCGCGCTAGATGCGTAGTTGCCTCAGAAATTTCACCACTAATATATGCGTCTAAATTCTGGCGCACGGCTACATCAATGAAATTTTGACCAGCACCTGTACACCAACCAATTGTGGTTATATCGGACGACCCAGCATGGATATGTGTACTTTCCCGCTGTAGCAACGAATCCATCGAATTTTTAAATACTTCTGCTTTGGTTGGTGATTTCAAATGCCCATAACTTCCACACACCTTATTAGCACTGCTGCACAAATCACCATCAATTTGAATGCCTAATAATCGCCCTAATTGCGCATTATTTCCTAGCTGTGGGTGGACATCTAATGGTAAATGGTAAGCTAGTAAACTGATATTATTTTGCAGTAACGTCGCGATACGTTTGCGCTTTATACCAACAATACGAGCATCCTCATTTCTCCAAAAATAACCATGATGAACCAAAATAGCATCGGCATTTTTTTCACAAGCGAGATCAATTAAAGCCTGGCTTGCTGTAACACCTGTGACTACACTATGTACTTCACTCCTACCTTCAATTTGTAACCCGTTTGGGCAATAATCTTTAAATCGATCTATCTGTAAAAAAGTATTTATGTATTCTGTAAGCTCTTCTAACAACACCATAATAAACACGAAAATTATCTAGTAGTGACTAGGTTAACGTACTGATGAAGATTCGCAAGCTGTTGCTATTCGTATTGCAAGCCGCGGCAGTTGGCGTGCTCGCAGCTGTGTTACTGCTGATTTTCTTGCCTGACTACATCATTGATAAGCGCCCGGTTGTAGAGTTTCTACAAGATGACTCTGATCGTCCTACTAATATCGGCACAGGACCTGTTTCTTATGCAGAAGCAGTACGTCGCGCCAGCCCGGCCGTTGTAAATATTTATACAAGCAAACAAGTGGTTACAAATCCCAGCCCACTTCTTGATAACCCTACTATCCGTCGTTTTTTTGGTGATCAGAATCGATCGCGAGAACGCACACAAACAAGTTTGGGTTCAGGTGTGATCATGAACTCACAGGGTTATGTGCTTACCAATTATCACGTCATTGAAAATGCAGATGAAATAGAAGTATTTCTAGCAGATGGCAATACCGTCTCTGCAAACGTGTTAGGCGCCGATCCGGAAACCGATTTAGCCGTACTCACTATTGGCGTAGAAAACTTACCTGGCATTGTCATTAGTGACACCACTAAATTAGAAGTTGGCGACGTGGTACTCGCTATAGGCAATCCATTTGGATTCGGCCAAACGGTTACCCAAGGAATTATCAGTGCCACAGGCAGGGACCGCTTAGGCATCAATACATTTGAAAACTTTATTCAAACGGATGCTGCAATCAACCCAGGTAATTCTGGCGGTGCATTAATTAATGCTTACGGAGAGTTGGTCGGTATCAATACCGCAATCTTTTCTAAGTCTGGTGGCTCACAAGGAATTGGCTTTGCCATTCCCATTGGCTTAGCCAGCGATGTAATGTCGCAAATTATTGAACACGGTCGGGTTATTCGTGGCTGGCTAGGTTTAGAGCTGCAAAATCTCTCTCCACAACTTGCAGAATCATTTGGACTGATTGATCGCACCGGCGTTTTAGTTGCAGGCGTGGTGAGACAAAGCCCAGCTTATAAATTTGGCATCCGGCCTGGAGACATTATTTTAAGTTTTAACGACAAAGCTATTCGTGATGCAAAAACTATTCAAAATGAAATTGCCAGCAGCAAACCCAGCTCTGAAGTCACAATAAGCGGATTACGCCGTGGCAAAATATTTGAAGTTCAAGCTAAGATTGGGCAACGCCCTATTTACAGATAAACAAATAGTAAATTATTATGAAAACGCAGAGCTTAGTACATTTATAAAAGCTTGGTTTTCCTTCTCTGTTCCAACCGTTACCCGCAAACAATTTTCTAATAAATCGTTACCAAAGGAACCACTAGAAACATTTTTAATAATTATTTTATTATCTAGCAGGTGCTGATAGACCCTATCTGCAGTGCCGCTCAAAACTCTAAACAGAATAAAGTTTGCTTCACTTGGAAATACTTCTATATTTTCCATTACTTGCAACGCATTTGACAAAACTTCTCGCTGTTGACAAATCTGCTCAGCCTGCTGATTAAAAACAGCGATATTCCGCAATGCAAAATTTGTGCTTACTTGTGTCAAAACATTGATGTTGTACGGCAAGCGCATTTTATCTAGCTCATTCACCCACCGCCCTTCGCCCAACATCCAACCTAAGCGTAATCCCGCTAAGCCCATTTTTGAAACTGTACGCATCATTAATGCATGAGGGTAACGTTCCACCAATGACATCATTGAATAGGCAGCAAACGGCGAATAAGCTTCATCAATTACCACTAAGCCCGTCGCCTGCTTGATAATATTTTCAACCTGATCTTGCGGCCAAAGTGTACCGGTAGGATTGTTTGGGCAAGCCAAAAATATAATTGCTGGCTGATGTTCTTGCATTGCCTTTTCAAGCAAATCTATTTGTAACGCAAAGCTATCTTGCTGCAATGGCACTTCTACAACATTCACTCCAATATATTCAGCAATCAGCTTATACATAGAAAAACTTGGTGTAACTGTAAGAATGCTTGCGTTTGGCTTTGCGATCGCCATCACTAATAATTGGATCAGCTCGTCAGAGCCATTTCCAAATATTAATTCAAGTTTTGGTGAAAGTGAAAATGCTTGTTGTAAAGTTTTCTTAAGTTCAGATGCGTGTGGATTTGGATAACGGTTTAAATCGACCTGTTTCAATTCTGTGAGCCATTGTTCCTTTAACGTCGCAGGGTAGATATATGGGTTTTCCATTGCGTCTAATTTAATCAGACCACTAGAATCCGCCACATGATAAGCCTGCATATTGGCAAGCTCAGCGCGCAGTATATTTTTTGGCGTGACATTCATCGGTAAAATTTTTAACTATTTACGTCTAAAGTCTGCTGATCTAGCGTGCGCCGTCAAACCTTCGCCATGCGCTAATGTAGACGCTATCGAACTTAATTTATTTGCACCTTGTTTAGAACAATTCACAACGCTGGTGCGTTTTTGGAAATCATACACACCCAGCGGCGAAGAAAATCTCGCCGTACCTGCAGTGGGCAATACGTGATTAGGTCCTGCACAATAGTCTCCAAACACCTCAGGAGAATAATGTCCCAAGAAAATAGCTCCTGCATTACGAATTTTTTTCAACAATTCTTCAGGATTAGCAACACACAACTCCAGATGTTCTGGGGCAATTTGATTTGAAAGCTCTGCAGCTTCATCTAACCCACTAACCTGTATAAATGCCCCAAAGTTATTTATAGAGTCAATAATAATTTCTGTGTGGTCAAGATCTTTTAACAACAGTTCCATTTGCTGTTGAACTTGATCAAAAAATTTCACATCATTACTGATTAAAATTGCACGCGCATTGGCATCATGCTCAGCCTGTGAAAATAAATCCATTGCCACCCATTCTGGATTCGCACTGCTATCACATATCACTAATACCTCGGATGGCCCAGCAATCATATCTATTCCGACCTTTCCAAACACCTGTTGTTTCGCACTGGCAACATAAGCATTTCCTGGCCCAACTATTTTATCAACTTGGGGAATCGTTTCTGTACCATAAGCAAGTGCTGCAACTGCCTGAGCACCGCCAATCGTAAACACTCTATCAACACCCGCAATCGATGCAGCAGCCATAACCATGCTGTTTATCTCACCACTTGGCGTGGGAACCACCATAATTATTGAGTCTACACCTGCCACTTTTGCAGGAATGACATTCATCAATACAGAAGATGGATAAGCTGCTTTACCACCCGGCACATAGACACCCACTCTTTCTAGCGCAGTAACCACTTGGCCAACTTCATTGCCATCATCATCTTTAGTTGACCATGATTGAAGGCTTTGTTTCTCAGCATAATCACGAATCCGTTTAGCGGCTGCCACTAATGCCTGGGATTGTTCAGCGCTTATTTTTGTTAGCGCCTCTTGCATCTGCTGCTTAGAAATTTCTAATTCAGAAACTTGCGCAGCACTGACATGATCAAATTTTTTAGTATAAGCCAGTAATGCATTATCGCCATTCTCACGAATGTCTTTAATAATAGATTCTACGGTATGACGCACATCATTCTCTGCCGACTGATTTTGTTGTAGCAAATTATTAAAGTGCACAGAGAAATCTGCGTCTTGAGAAGAAAGACGACGTATATCCAACATGTTTTTTTAAACTAAAAGGAGTTAGGCCGCGCTTGCCGCTGACTTAGAATGTCGTCGTTCGCGAACTGCGCTGGCAAGAGTATGTAGTAAGGTTTCCGTATCTTCCCAACCTAAGCAAGCGTCGGTAATACTTTGACCGTAGACGAGCTCTTGTCCGGGTTTTGCGTTTTGACGACCCGCAATCAAATGACTTTCGATCATCAAACCAAAAATACGCATATCTCCAGCACTGAGCTGCTGAGAAATGGAATCACCTACTTCTATTTGCTTATCGTGCTGCTTCAAACTGTTTGCGTGACTAAGATCCACCATAATACGAGCCGCTAAACCCGACTTTTCTAGTAAAGCTGATGCTTCATTGATGCTTTCTGGACTATAGTTAGGCTGATCATTTCCACCACGCAGAATGATATGGCAATCTTTGTTGCCAGCAGTTGAAAAAATTGCAGATTTACCTTCTTTAGTAACCGACAAAAAGTGGTGCGGATTCATTGCCGAACCAATAGCATCAACTGCAACCTGCAAACCACCATCAGTCGCATTTTTAAATCCAACCGGGCATGACAAGCCAGATGATAATTCTCGATGTACTTGGCTTTCAGTTGTTCGCGCTCCAATTGCACCCCAACTCACCAAATCGGCAACATATTGTGGGCTAATTAAGTCTAAATATTCTGTACCTGCAGGCATTCCTGATTCATTAAGATCAAGTAACAACTTTCGTGCAACACGCAAACCTTTATTAATCTCAAAACTATCATCTAAATTAGGATCATTAATTAAACCCTTCCAGCCCACTGTAGTGCGCGGCTTTTCAAAATACACGCGCATGACGATCATCAAGTCACCTGCTATCTCGTCACGTACTTTTGTTAAACGACCTGCATATTCACGTGCAGCATCTGCATCATGAATCGAACACGGACCGACAATAACTAGTAAACGATCATCTTCGCCATGTAAGATTTTTTGCGCAGCACTACGCGCAGTTAAAACGCACTGAGCAGATTTTTCACTTACGGGAATTTCTTGGCGTATCTCAGAAGGTGCAATAACCTCTTTAGTTTCTACTATTCTGAGATCGTCCGTTTGATGTTGCATGATGATCTTTCCTGACCTTTATAAATTTCTTGGAATTTCTATGAGAATATTCTCTTGGAAATACTATGGTTTCTCGACAGCTAGCCTGAATTCTTCAATTAAAGGTTTAAGTGTAGCAGATTTTATCTTCATTGCTGCCTTGTTAACAATCAGACGCGAACTGATATCGGCAATATGCTCGGTAGCCACCAATCCATTTGCTTTTAGTGTGCTGCCGGTTGCAACCAGGTCAACGATACAATCCGCCAAGCCCAATAATGGCGCGAGTTCCATCGAACCATAAAGCTTTATCAATTCTACTTGCTGACCTTTAGAAGCAAAGTAACGACGCGTGCTTTGTAAATATTTCGTGGCCACCCGCATACGACGGTTTCCAGCACTCTTGCCTTCAACTCCTGCCGCCATCAATTGACACTTTGCAATGCCTAGATCCAGCGGTTCATAAATTCCGTCTCCACTAAATTCCATTAAGGTATCTTTGCCGACCACACCTAATTCTGCCGCGCCGTATTGCACATAGGTCGGTACATCCGTTGCACGAATAATTAATAAACGAACATCTGGTTTATTGGTGGGCAACACCAATTTGCGTCCATCTAATTCTTTTTGCGCAACCGTGATGCCGATTTTTTCCAACAGCTCGCGACACTCATCAAAGATGCGTCCTTTGGATAAGGCTATAGTGGTAAACTGTTTGTTTGCTTGTGCAGACATGAATGAAAATTTTTATTTAATGAGGTACGCGACGAATATTTGCGCCCAGCTGCGCTAACTTCTCTTCAATGCATTCGTACCCACGGTCGATGTGATAAATGCGATCGACAATGGTTTGCCCTTCCGCTACCAAGCCTGCCAAAATTAAACTTGCTGACGCACGAAGATCGGTTGCCATAACCGGTGCAGCAATTAATTTATCTACTCCCGTTACAATTGCTGTATTGCCTTCTACCTTAATGTTTGCACCCATGCGTTGCATTTCTTGCACGTGCATAAAACGGTTTTCAAAAACAGACTCGGTAATCGCGCAAGAACCTTCCGCAATACAATTTAGTGCGGTGAACTGCGCCTGCATATCGGTTGGAAATGCAGGATAGGGTGCGGTGCGTAAATTAATACTCTTTGGACGACGCCCTCGCATATCAATGTCAATCCAGTCATGCCCGCTGCTAATTGTGGCGCCTGCTTTATCGAGTTTCTGTAATACCGATTCTAAAATTTTTGGTTGTGTATCTTTTAATTTTACGTGTCCGCCGGTTATGGCTGCAGCGACTAAAAAAGTCCCTGTCTCAATACGGTCTGCCAACACACTATAGTGACAACCTTTTAACTCCTTCACGCCATGAATAGTGATGGTATCGGTGCCAGCGCCTTCAATAATAGCGCCCATAGCAATTAAACAATCGGCTAAATCGGTGACTTCAGGCTCGCGCGCCGCATTTTCGATTATGCTGGTACCATCTGCTAGCGTTGCCGCCATCATTAAATTTTCCGTACCGGTTACCGTAACCATATCCATAACCAAGTGCGCACCTTTTAAGCGCTTGGCGCTTGCATGGATATAACCCGCCTTGACCTCTATATTTGCGCCCATGGATTCCAAACCACGCAAATGCATATTCACTGGACGAGAACCAATCGCACAACCACCTGGTAACGATACTTCTGCATGACCAAAACGTGCGAGTAATGGGCCTAATACCAATATCGATGCACGCATGGTTTTAACCACATCGTAATGTGCAAAAAATTCCTGAATCGTGCTGGTATCCGTTTCAATATTCATATACTCATCGATGGTAAGTGAAACTCCCATGCGACCGAGCAATTCCATGGTAGTAGTAACGTCCTGCAAGTGTGGCACGTTGGCAATTTGCATGGGACCTTCGGCCAACAAAGTTGCAGCCAAGATGGGTAGCACTGCATTTTTTGCGCCTGAGATCCGTACATCACCCAGCAAAGGCTTGCCGCCTTCAATTAATAATTTTTCCATACGTTACGATGAGGAGATTAAGTTAAGAGATGTACGATTGAGAAGGTAGGGATCTTAACGAACCCATCTGCTAGTTGCTAGCTAAGTGTTGACTTTTTACTTAGCTGATGTGGATATTAAGCACATCCTGAAGCTTGTTTATCTCAACCAGCTTTTGAGTCTTCTCAGTTGCATTCCTAAATACAAGATCTTTGTTATTACAATGCGCCCAACGCGACCAGGCAACCATTAGCGCTAAACCACCACTATCAAATTTCTTTGCCGCACCGATATCTATTTCTAAACTATCTTCGAACACTTCTAACAATGATTTTCGCGCCTGTTTCCAAACTTCAGGAACACTCGCAAAAGTTAGGTCGCCTGTAACGGTAAAACGACCTGGCTCTATATATTTAAAATCTGACACGTGTAATTAAACTGATATTGACACTAAAGTTACTCTGCCACTTCGTCTATTGCACCAGAATTATTTGTATTGGCTAAACGCGCAATCAATGCATCCAAAGAAGTCTCTCTGATCTCTTGATTGAAACTGGTACGAAAATTCTTTACCAAACTAAGACCATCAACCGCCAAGTCAAACACCTTCCACTCAGTTTGCTTATTCTTACGAAATATATAGGCAACTTGTAAAGCTGGCCTACCGGAGCCTACATCAAGTTCGGATTGCACGGTATAATACTTTCCTTCTTCTTTATCGCGCGCAGGAAGCACATTCACTTTTGCATGCCCATAATCAACCAAAGACTTTGCATAAGTGCGAATTAGCATGTCTTTAAATTCAGCAACGAAACTTGTTCGTTGTTCTGCACTCGCTTTTTTCCAATATTTTCCCAAGATCAATTTACCCATCGAATCTAAATCGATGATGGGTATCACGGTGTCATTAATCAGTTGATTGATTAAAGTTGGATCTTCGCGCAAACGCTCATTCTCATCATTAATTGTCTTAAGAATGTTTGTTGAAGTTTCTTCAACAATTTGCTCTGGCTTACGGTCATCGATAGCCAAGGCGATGCTGCTCACTAGCATTGCTAACACAGCGAGCGTGGTTACCGAAACTTGAATAAATATTTGAGATAGATGCTTGCGGTTTATTAGCCTATTCTTCATCACAATGAGTTCCCCTAAATTAGGATGGTTATATATTAAAAATCAATGACTTATACATTTTTAGCTACCCTGATGTAAGTTTGACAACAATTTTGCCAATTATCTCCTCTAATACCAGGGCCGATTGAGTAAATTCTATATTGTCGCCAGTGACCAGCACATCCTCTTCCGCACCAGGCTCCAACGCTACATACTGCTCACCTAGCAAGCCCGCAGTGTAAATGCTCGCAGTGGTATCAATTGGGAAATAATCATGTGCTGCTTCAAGACGCATCACTACCTTAGCCTCGTATCGATTTGAATCGTAGACGATTTCAATTACCTGACCTACGCGCACACCCGATACCGTTACCGGTGAACGTACTTTCAAACCACCAATATTTTCAAAATAGGCCGACACTTCGTAACCGTCTTTGCTAGTTAGCCTACTTAAATTACTAACTTTCATCGCCAACATAAAGAAAGCTAAAAACCCGAGCACTACAAAAAGCCCCACCATGGTTTCGATAAAACGCGTTGTCATAATTTCATTTACCTAATTTTTTCTTATCACGTTAAATAAGCTCTACAAATTTCCAAACATTAACGCTGTTAAAATAAAGTCTAAACCCAGCACAGCAAGTGCCGAATTTACTACCGTGTGCGTAGTGGCTAAACTAATTCCTTCTGCGGTTGGCATTGCATCATAACCCTTATATAAAGCAATCCAAACACAAGCAATAGCAAACACTACGCCCTTAATCATGCCATTCGCTACATCATCAACGAGGTCTACATTGGCTTGCATCTGTGACCAATAAGAGCCCTCATCAATTCCTAGCAAACCTACACCGACAAATCTGCCGCCCAATATACCCACTGCAGTGAAAATCGCGGTAAGCAATGGTACTGAAATAAAACCACCGATAAAACGCGGTGTAATGATTCGTTTAATCGGGTCAACAGCCATCATCTCCATACTGGAGAGTTGCTCCGTTGCTTTCATTAATCCTATTTCAGCAGCTAATGCTGAACCTGCTCGGCCAGCAAATAGTAATGCGGTTACTACAGGACCCAGTTCGCGCACCAAGGTCATCGCCACCACCACTCCTAGTGATTCTTCTGCCCCAAAGTCCACTAAGGTTATATAACCCTGCAAACCCAGCACCATGCCCACAAAAAGACCGGATACGACGATAATCGTAAGAGACAAAACACCTATGGAATAAACTTCTTTGATGATCAATCTTGGTCGCGTCAAAGCGTGTGGAATTGCAGCAATTATTCTGGCAAAAAAGATAGAAGCGCGGCCCAGGTTCTCAAACAAACCCAATGCCCAGCCACCAATATTCTGTAAGGTTGCAGCTATCATTATCTACCTACTAGTAAATCTTCTTTAAAATTATCGGAAGGATAATGAAATGGAACAGGCCCATCCGGCAGCCCTTGCAAAAACTGTTGCATCCATTCTGATGAACTGGTGGACAAATCAGCAGATGTACCGGACTCCACAATCTCACCTTCGGAGATGACATAAATATAATCAGCAATGGATAACGTCTCATCTACATCATGCGAAACGATGACACTGGTAAGCCCCATGCTTTCATTCAACTCTTTTATTAACGTCACAATAGTACCTTTTGTGATCGGATCTAACCCAGTAAAAGGCTCGTCATACATAATCATCGAAGGATCCAAAACAATTGCACGCGCCAAAGCCACTCGCCTCGCCATACCACCCGATAATTGACTGGGCATAAGCTTGCGCGCACCGCGCAAACCTACTGCTTCTAATTTTAGTAGCACCAAATCACGCATGATTTGTTCTGGCAATTGTGTATGTTCTCGCAATGGAAACGCAACATTTTCAAATACGTTTAAATCGGTAAGCAACGCGCCACTTTGAAACAGCATGCCCATCTGCTTACGCACCGCATAAAGTGTATTTTGACCAACATTATGAATATCTTCGCCAAACACCTGCACAGTTCCCTGTTGAGGGTGTAACTGGCCACCAATGAGCTTTAGCAAAGTGGTTTTACCTGTTCCACTTGGACCCATAAATGCAGTAACTTGGCCAGCACGAATATCTAAACTGATGCCGTTGAAAATTTTGTGCGTACCGCGGGTAAAATGCAGGTCACGGATTTGTACGATTGATTCCACTATATTTATTCTTCTTTTATAGCCAGCACGAAGTGAGTGCAATTTTTCTATGTAATTACCACATAAAACAGGCAAACATCATACCTGCTTATAGTATGCTTGGCGACGTACTCACCCACTAGTTACTAACAATTCAATTAATTAACTAAACAAGCAAGTCTCTAAGCGTACATATGTTGATCTTTATTGCTGCTCTTGGAATAGGGTTTTTACTCCTAATGTGGAGTGCAAATACTTTCGCAAATAATGCACTACTGCTGGGCAAGCATTTTAATATCTCAAAAATTTTAATAGGTATTGTCATCCTTGGTTTTGGCACCTCTGCACCTGAACTTTTGGTATCTGCATTATCAGCATGGCAAGGAAATGCAGGCCTCGCAATTGGAAATGCGATTGGTTCAAATATTACCAACATACTGCTAGTTCTAGGCGCAACGCTTTGTATATTAGCGATTAGAATTGACGCAAAGTTAATACGAAAAAATTTCTTATTGTTACTGGCTGCAACTGCTTTATTTAGCCTGCTAATTTTTGACCAACAATTAAGTTTTGTTGATGGCGTTATATTAGCTATCGCATTAATTTTCATACTTTATCTGCTCTCGCGTTTTGAAGATCAAACGGATAACTCGGCAGACGAAACATTACCCGCTGTCAACCTAGCTCTCCCAAAAATCGTCACAGGATTATTCATTGGCCTTGCGGTTCTTTTAGCAAGCTCAAAATTAGTAGTATGGAGTGCAACAGAAGTTGCATTACAACTAGGTGTAAGCGACATAATTATTGGCCTTACCATTGTTGCATTCGGCACTAGTTTGCCCGAGTTAGCGACCTGCGTGGCCAGTGCGATGAAAAGGCATGGTGAACTCGCACTCGGCAATATCGTAGGGTCGAATATTTTCAACACCCTTGGCGTAACTGCAACTGCAAGCTTGATTACATCTTATAATCTCCCTGAGAAAATTTATACACGCGACTATCCTGTTATGCTAATTGCCACAGGAGTATTATTTTTACTGGTGATGATTTTCTTACGTAAAAAAATCATTCCGCGAGGATTTGGACTACTATTTATTGCTGGATATGCAGCATACATATATCTAATTTATACCCAATCTCTATAGATAAACTTTAATATGAAATCTGATCAAAATATTCTAGTTCGCGCAAAGTCCATTCGCTTAGCCTTGTTTGATGTCGACGGTGTTTTTACCAATGGAAATATCCATATTGATTCGCAGGGCGAAGAAATTAAAACCTTTAGCACTTTAGATGGTCATGGCATACGCTTACTACAACATTACGGAATACAAGTGGGTGTTATAACCGGACGCAGTTCCAAAGCACTGGAACATCGCATGCGCGATCTAAATGTTGAACATGTTTATCAAGGTAGTATTGATAAATACTCGGCATTTCAGCAGTTATTAAATAAACTTAACTTAAGCCCAGAACAAACCTCTTTTGCAGGGGATGATATTGTTGACTTACAAGTGATGTCACATTGTGGTTTGGCCATTGCTGTGGCAAATGCGCATCATTTTGTAAAAAAGCATGCGCATTGGGAAACTTCCGCAAAAGGCGGCCATGGTGCGGTACGCGAAATTTGTGAACTGTTGCTGGAATCGCAAGGTCTATTAGAAGAAGCTTTGAACTATAACCTACACAAAGGCCATGACTAATAGCATCACTAATAAGTACCCTATTTTTCACATTTAACGTAGGTGAATAAATAAATGTCATATAGATTAGTTTGGATTTTCTGTTTAATTGTAGTGGGCGCAGCGCTCACCTTATCGTTTTTAAATCAGCGAGACAGTTACACAGAAATCGTTTCTCCTTCAACGTCAATCAACACCCCCACAGTCAGCTTCGAAAATATTGAAATGATTATTAACTCCCCTGCTGGTCAACCACAGTATGAATTATCGGCACCTAAATATTGGCTCTATCATGACCAGCAAAGAAGTGAGTTTACTTCGCCAGATATTGTGATTTATAACGAAAATGGCAGTAAAATTTATGCCACTTCTGAAAAAGGCCAAACACATGACGACAATGATGTGATTACCTTAATCGGTGATGTGAAAATCGAACAACCAAGTACCAATGCTGAACCAGTCCCATTAAGCATCTATACCGAGATGCTCACGGTTTCACAAAAAAAGCAGCAGGTGACCACAGATATGGCCGTGACGGCTACTCGCGGTTCTCAACAAGTAACCGCCCTTGGCATGACCATGAATTTAAACGATAAGGTGCTTCATCTTCATAAAAATGTTAAAGGTCAATATAATCCTTAAATACATTATTGTTAAATATGAACAACAAATTTAAAATAATTATTAAAGTCGCAACGATTTTCTTAGCACATTCTATATACGTCTCCAATGCGCTAGCACTGACAGACGACTCCACTAAGCCAATTAATATTCAGGCAGATTCGGCAGAAATTAATGATGCGACAGGCATCAGCACCTACCGTGGTAATGTAAAAATTACTCAAGGCAGCACTATCTTAACGGGTGACATTGTGATACTTGAGACGGCAAATAAAAAAGTTCAGAAAATTATATCTGAAGGAAAACTAAGCACCTTCAAACAAACCACCGACGATGGAAGAAAGATAAATGCCGAAGCTGAAAAAATGGTTTACAGCATTACAGGGAATAAAATTGTTTTAACCACGAATGCAAAACTAACTGAAGCGGGGAATACTTTTGCCAGTGACAAAATTACATTCTATACAGATAAAGAAATTGTTACCGCTGGCAGCTCAACTGGCAATGATCGAGTGAATATAACTGTTTTTCCAGAAACCATTAAAGAAGACACTCAACAATAAAAAACATCAACGAATAATAGCTGGCATTACTACTAATATATTTATATGAATACCATGAGCGCAGAAAACTTGCGCAAACAATTTAAATCTCGCGTAGTGGTCGACAATGTCTCGCTTGAAATTAAATCTGGCGAAATTGTAGGCTTGCTTGGCCCCAATGGGGCAGGCAAAACCACCTGCTTTTATATGTTAGTGGGCCTAATACAGTGCAATGATGGAAACATTAAGCTTGATGGGCAAGACATTACACGTCTACCTATGCACATTAGAGCCAAACAAGGCATTGGTTATCTACCTCAGGAAGCATCCATATTTCGAGGATTGACGGTAGAACAAAATATTCTGGTTAGCCTAGAAGCAAGAGGCGTACTAAAAAAGAATCAACGTAAGGAGCAATGCAATGCATTACTCTCTGATTTACAAATTGAACATATTCGTGACCATAAAGGTTTAAGCTTGTCTGGCGGCGAAAGAAGACGCGCCGAGATTGCACGAGCGCTTGCCATGCAACCTAAATTTATATTACTCGATGAACCTTTTGCAGGGGTAGATCCCATTTCAGTAAAAGATATTCAACGTATATTAAAAGAACTTCGCGACAAAGACATCGGCTTATTGATTACAGACCACAACGTTCGCGAAACCTTAGGTATTTGTAACCACGCCTATATACTCAATGAAGGACGTATGCTCGCAAAAGGAACACCGAATAGTTTATTGGACAACAAAGAAGTGCAAGATGTCTATCTCGGCTCAAACTTTACTCTTAGCTAATACCGCTATCTCTTAAATAGCTTCCACTAATTTCTTCGCATAACACGGCGTAGAGCTTACTACGGGTCGTATTCAGTCGATGAGCCGTAGATTCTTTTAGTTTTTAATAAGCAATTTCCGTGCCATAATCAAATTTATGCTGAAACCTTCGCTTCAACTTCGGATAGGTCAACAGTTAACGATGACCCCACAATTGCAACAAGCCATACGCTTGCTGCAACTCTCCTCATTGGAGCTGAAAGCTGAGATTCAAGAAGCCTTTGAAACCAATCCCATGCTTGAGACCGAAGATGACCAAGCTCCGGAGACCTCAACAACCCCTGAAGATCAAACATCAAAAGAAGATGTCAGCGATGCTAAAGAACTAGGCACAAATGAGAGCTTACCTGACGAGTTACCCACTGATAGTCAATGGGATGACTATTACGAACCCAGTCAACCCACAACACCATCAACGCAAAAAACTGAAGATTATTCCTCTTTTTTAGAAAACCAAAGCGGTGACGATCAAGATTCATTACAGGAGCATTTATTGTGGCAACTTGAACTAAGTTCACTCACTGAGCTAGATCATATGATTGCAATCACACTTATAGATTCATTTGATGAATCTGGTTATCTACAGGAGTCAGTAGAAAGTATTTATGAAAACCTTCGCAAAGACTATGAAGAAATAGAGTTAGATGAAGTCGAGGCTGTTCTGAAATTTGTACAACGTCTAGACCCCATAGGATCTGGCTCTAGAAGCCTACAAGAATGTATAGAGATACAGCTGCAACAGATGAGCGAGGACACAGACTCACTTAATACTGCCCAGCTTTTAGCTGCAAAACATCTAGACCTAGTAGCCACAAAAAACCACAAGCAACTTTTAAAGATCACTAAATTACCAATAGAGGAACTCGAAGAAGCCATTAGCTTAATTCAGTCACTCAACCCACGACCCGGAGATTTAGTTAACACACCAAAGTCAGATTATATTGTGCCAGATGTATATGTATCTAAACATGACGGTATTTGGCATGTCCGACTCAACACTGAGAGCGCACCGAAGTTACGTATTAACGACGTATATTCAAGTTTGATAAAAGATTCTAGTAAAAGTAATGACACAGAATATTTACGTAACCAACTACAAGAAGCACGTTGGTTTATTAAAAGTCTACAAAGCCGTAATGAAACTTTAATGCGAGTAGCCAATTCTATATTGCGCCACCAAAGAGCATTTTTTGAATATGGTGAAGAAGCTATGCGACCATTAGTATTGCGAGATATTGCGGAGGAACTAGATTTACATGAGTCTACTATTTCCCGAGTGACCACAAATAAGTACTTAGACTGCGCACGAGGTGTTTTCGAGTTTAAATACTTTTTCTCAAGCCATGTCAACACAAATGATGGGGGAATTTGTTCCGCTACTGCAATTCGAGCCATGATCAAAAAATTGATTAAACAAGAAGTACAAGGCAAACCGCTAAGTGACAATAAAATAGCGACATTACTTGAACAAAATGGCATCACTGTGGCACGTCGCACAATCGCCAAATATAGGGAATCTATGGGAATACCGTCATCCAGCGAAAGAAGACAAATTATTTAATTTGTTTTAATCCTATGACGACTGTGATCTACTATTGTCATGAATAATTGAAGGAGTAATTATGCAAATAAACATAACGGGGCAACACCTAAAAGTAACATCATCTTTAAAAGAATATGTTGAAAAAAAGTTTGAAAAGCTCACGCGTCATTTTGATCACGTAATCAATATTCATGTAGTATTAACTGTAGAAAAACTTGAGCATCATGCAGAAGCGTCACTACTAGTAAGTGGCAATAAAATATTTGCAGATGCATCAAATGAAGGAATGTATGCTGCAGTCGACAACTTGGTTGACAAACTAGATAGACAAATCGTTAAACACAAAGAAAAACTCAAAGATCATCATCAACGAGACGTTGAACACCACGCAATAAACACGCAATAAACACGCAATAAACACGCAATAAACACGCAATAAATTAATTTATTTTAATTTTTTACAATAATGCAAATCAAAGATTTTATCTCTGAAGAAGGGATTGTTTTCTCTCCTTCAGCGACTAGCAAAAAAGCAGCACTTGAAGTGTTAAGCGACACACTCGCGCATCAAGACGATAGCCTTAACAAAAACAAAGTGCTAGATGCTCTATTAGCACGCGAAAAACTTGGCAGCACAGGCCTAGGAGAAGGCATTGCAATACCTCATTGTCGTATGCAAGAGCTAGAGAACATTTATGTAACCATGCTAAAGCTGGAAGAAGGTGTAGAATACGAAGCTAGCGATGACAAGCCAGTATTCTTTTTATTCTGCTTAGTAGTACCAGAAGACGCTAATGAAGACCATCTGGAGCTATTAGCGAGCCTGGCTGAACTATTAGACAATGAACAACTTCGTAATTCGATTCAAAAATCTAGCAATGCAAGAGAGCTATACCAAATTCTTACTCAAGACCCGAAGCATCTTGCCGCTTAACTCACGCGCAATAGGTGCGTGTTTTCGATACAAATAGAGCTGTTTACACAACATGGCAGCATCAAATACAAAAGATAGCAGCGTAGCGCTGAAAACCATTGATCTGTTTGCAAACAAACAAGAAAGCCTCGATCTTCACTGGTGGTCAGGAAATAAAAACAGCGGCCTTGGATTTACTCGCTTATCTTTTTCATCTTCAGAAATTGGTCTGGTAGGTTATTTTAATTTAATTCACCCCAATCAAGCACAAATCCTTGGTGAGACGGAGCTTAGGTTTTTTAACAAAGCGGATGAGAACATATTACAAAACTTACTTACGCAACTATTCCAAAGAAAATCAGCTGCAATTTTTATCAGTGATGGGCTTAGCCCCCCAGAAGGGTTTAGAGAACAGTCACTAAAGTATGACTTGCCCATCATTTGCTCATCATTATCTAGCAATGAATTAATAGATCAGTTACGACACTACTTAACCCAAGCATTGGCAGAAAAAGAAATACTGCATGGAGTATTTATGGAAGTCATTAGTGTCGGCGTGTTGATTACGGGTCAAAGTGGTTTGGGTAAAAGCGAGCTTGCACTAGATTTAGTGAGCCGTGGACATCGACTGATTGCTGATGATGCACCTGAATTTGCACGCATTGCTCCTGAAACAGTAAATGGCACTTGCCCGGAATTATTACAAAACTTCCTTGAAGTACGTGGCTTAGGTGTGCTCAATATTCGTGAAATGTATGGTGACAGCGCGATAAAATCGAATAAATTTCTACGCCTTATTATCGAACTAATTCCACCAAAAATGGATGTGCCAAAAACAGAAGATCGGCTTAGACTGTCAGAAAGAAAAACCAATATACTTGGAGTAGACACCCCCACCATCTCTCTGCCTGTAGCGCCCGGTAGAAATTTAGCAGTGTTGGTTGAAGCTGCGGTTCGAAACCACTTGCTCGCAAAAAATGGTTACAATGCCAGTGAAGATTTCATTGGACGTCAAAAAAAATCGATGCAATAAATGCCACGTAAATAATCATTGTGAAATTAGTAATTATTAGCGGTCTATCCGGCTCAGGAAAATCTGTCGCTATCAATACACTCGAAGATGATGATTTTTATTGCATAGACAATATGCCGCTGAGCATGTTGCTAACATGTATCGAACACTTAACCACTAGTTCTGATTCCTTATACTATGAAAAAATTGCTATTGGGGTAGATGCGCGCAACGCTAGTAAAGATATAGTTTCTTTCCCAGATATCGTCGCCGCTATAAAAAAACGCGGCATTGATTTAGAACTAATACATCTAGAAGCCAATGAGGAAACGCTAATCAAGCGCTACAGTGAAACACGCCGCAAACATCCATTAACTAAAAATGGCTTGCCTTTGGTTGAAGCTATCCAGATGGAAAAGCATATTCTCGAAGATCTAGTATTACTTGCTGATCTACGTATCGACACTACTTCAACGAATGTGCGCGAGCTGCGCTCGATTATTACTGAACAAGTATGTAAAAAAGATTCATCTGAACTGACTATATTATTGCAGTCCTTTGGGTTTAAATATGGCGCACCAAAAGACTCAGATTATGTATTCGATGTGCGCTGCTTACCCAATCCATATTGGGAAAAATCATTACGCGATTTATCAGGCAAAGACGCTGAAGTCATTGAGTATTTACAATCACATGACGAAGTTAAACAAATGATCGATTCTATTTCGAATTTTATTAAAACGTGGCTACCTTTGTTTGCAAAGGAAAACCGCAGCTATTTGAGTGTTTCCATTGGTTGCACAGGTGGCCACCATCGATCTGTACACGTCACGGAGTATTTATCCAATCGATTCAGTAATTTTAATGACACCCACGTCTCTGTACGACATCGAGATTTAGACTCTTAGATGAGCGTTTCAATTCTCACCGTTACTCACGGCAATGTGGGCAAAGAGCTCCTTGTTACCGCTAAAACCATGCTGGGCAAGCTACCACTAAAGTGCGAAACTCTATCTGTATCAAACAACTGTAATCCAGATAAATTGATACTCGAAGCTCAGCGCATATGTAAAAAAATGGATGACGGGGATGGAGTATTAGTACTTACAGATATTTTTGGCTCTACGCCAAGCAATATTTGCAATAAGCTAAAACATGACTCCGATATAAATGTCCACGTGATCGCAGGTCTGAATTTGCCCATGCTGATTCGAGCACTTAATTATCCACAACTCAAACTAGATGGCATTATCGATAAAGCACTTAGCGGTGCACATGACGGAATTATCGATTGCCAAGCGAATGACTAACCACTGAACAAATTAAAGATAGGTAAGCTTTGTGATAAGTAAAGAATTGACAGTTGCAAACAAACTCGGCTTACATGCGCGAGCTGCCGCAAAAGTAGTTGCCTTAGCATCAAATTTTGCTAGTGAAATATCTTTACAAAAAGGCAGTAGAAAAATTAACGGCAAAAGTATAATGGGTGTAATGATGTTAGCTGCCAGTCAGCATACCATTGTAAATGTAGTCGTCACAGGCGAAGACGAACAACAAGCTATGACAGAGATAGAGAACTTGTTTAAGAATCTTTTCGATGAAGATGAATAAGGTAACCCACTAAATATTTATGGCGCTAATCGTATCTGGCATCGGCGTATCAAGAGGCATTGCAATTGGCAATGTGCACTTGCTTAATCGTGGCGCACCAGAGGTTTTTGAGCGCAAGCTAAAAGAACACGAAATTGATGCCGAAATAGAGCGCTTTCAGGACGCTGTTGATGATGCAGCTGATCAACTTCGTGGCATACGTGACACCATTCCTGAAGACGCACCTAAAGATGTAGCTACTTTTATCGACTCTCACCTATTGATGGTCAAAGACTCAATGCTACGCAAAGTCCCTATAGAGATCATTCAAGAACAACACTGTAATGCAGAATGGGCGCTGAAACAACAACGCGATAAATTAGAAGCGGTGTTTGAGCAAATGGAAGATGACTATTTGCGTACACGTCTTAATGATATTGAACATGTCATAAATTTGATCCAGCAAATCCTTAAAGACCAGCAGTTCACCATGCAAATTAAACTGCAGCCACTCAAAGGCAGCATCATTGTTGCAGATGATCTGACCCCAGCAGATACGGTAGTCATGCAAAATCAAAACATTGCAGGTTTCATAACTGAGCTTGGCGGACCTCTTTCGCACACTGCGATTTTGGCTAGAAGTTTAGGCATTCCTGCAGTAGTGGGCATTCAAAGTGCCCGCACATTGTTACAACGAGAAGAACAGTTGGTGCTTGATGGTAGTAGCGGTTTGGTGCTCGCAGGCATTAACGAAAATACCATAAAAGAATTCCGACAAATTCAACGCGAACAAAAAGACGCTCAGCGCAAACTTGGTTCGCTTAAAAACATTTCAGCTAAGACCAAAGACGGAAAACGCATTAGCTTGCAAGCCAATATTGAACTTGCGGAAGATGTCAGTGCGCTTAAAAAATCCGGTGCAGACGGTGTTGGCCTTTATCGTACCGAGTTTTTATATATTGATCGTGAAACACCTGCTGATGAATCCGAGCAACTCAATGCCTATCGAAAAATAATTCGTGTCTTAAAGGGCAAACCATTAACCATTCGCACATTAGATTTAGGTGGCGATAAAGAATTTGATCCTAACTTCCAAGGGCCATTAACCCAAAACCCTGCATTAGGATTGCGCGCGATACGAAGATCATTAAAAGATACCGAGCTATTTAAGCAACAACTGCGTGCAATATTACGCGCCTCTGCAAGCGGCCCGGTAAGAATCTTGTTGCCGATGATTACTAGCGATACAGAACTTGTGCAGTCTTTATCTCTCTTAGACCAAGCCAAACACGAATTAAAAGATGAAAATAAAGATTTTGATGCCGAAATTCTTGTTGGCGCTATGATTGAAGTACCTGCAGCAGCCATCTCTGCCAATATTTTTGCTAAACAACTCGACTTCTTATCGATAGGTACAAACGACTTAATTCAATATACCTTAGCGATTGACCGGATTGATGACCAAGTAAACTATTTATACGATCCTTTACACCCTTCGGTTCTAAAGCTAATCAACACCACATTGCAAGCGGGTCGCCGAGCCGACATACCCGTTGCTATGTGTGGCGAAATGGCTGGGGATCCGCGTTATACACGCCTACTGTTAGGACTAGGTCTAGAAGAGTTCAGTGCGCATCCATCCACTTTGCTAGAAATTAAACAAATCATTAATAAAAGTAAAATCTCAGAGCTTGAAAAACAGACGAAAAAAATCTTGAACACTACCGTGCCTAGCAAGATTGCCCCGATGGTAGATGCCCTAAACGAATAGTCTGTCAGACTACTCACCTTTCTTGATCTGTTTATTCTTTGGCAAGCTGCGTGCGAGCAGTTACACTTGCCACGCGCATAAAAATAAAACATTTGGTGCTTCATGCCTGATACCGTAATTCAACTTCAAGACCAAACATTAAAGGTCATCGGTGACGCATTACAAAGCGGCACGATGCAACGTGCACGCCGCATTCTAAATGCGCTGCACCCAGCAGAGATTGCAAATTTGCTCGAAGCTCTACCCCATTCTCAACGTGGCATTGTGTGGAATATGTTAGATCACGATGATGATGGCGAGATCTTATTGAATGTGGGCGATGAAGTACGAAATGGTTTAATTCAAAACATGGATAGTGATGCATTAGTCTCCGCCACCGAAGGCTTAGAGATGGATGATTTGGCTGATCTACTGGCCGACCTGCCAGACACCGTTACCGAACAAGCACTGGCAGGCATGGATTATCAAGACCGGTTACGTTTAGAAGCAGTTCTTGCCTATGATGAAGATACTGCTGGCGGTTTAATGAACACCGACACGGTAACTGTGCGACGCGATGTTACATTAGATGTTGTGTTACGTTACTTACGTAGCCGTGGTGAATTGCCGCGCGCAACAGATTCATTATTTGTAGTGGATCGTTATGATCATTACATAGGCACACTTCCACTTACTTCTGTACTCACAAACAAAGCAACTGAACTTGTACGCGACATCATGGTGGATGATGTTGAAGCATTTTCAGCAGATGCAGAAGACAATGTAGTCGCGAAATCTTTCGAAGATCTAGACCTTCTCTCTGCAGCCGTAGTCGATGAAAATAATAAACTTATTGGCCGCATTACTGTTGATGACGTGGTCGACGTAATCCGCGAAGAAGCAGAACACTCTGTATTCAGTATGGCTGGTTTGTCAGAAGAAGAAGACTTGTTTGGTCCAATCGTATCTTCCACGCGCCGCCGGGCAATTTGGTTAGGGGTTAATTTAGCCACTGCGTTTCTTGCTGCTTGGGTAATTAGTTTATTCCAACCCACTTTGGAAAAAATAATTGTGCTAGCGATTTTAATTCCTGTGGTTGCCAGCATGGGCGGTATTGCAGGCAGCCAAACCTTAACGCTCGTGATACGTGGCATTGCCACCGGTCAAGTTGGGCGCAGTAATTCCAGATTACTGTTAACCAAAGAGCTAGCAGTGGGATTTTTGAATGGCATGGTATGGGCGATTGTCGTGGCCATTGTGGTAGTGCTTTGGTTTAAGGATATTAAGATGGGTGGCATTATCGCTGCAGCCATGGCAGCCAATTTAATCTGTGCCGCACTTGCAGGCGTTACTATTCCTATCATTTTGCGCAAACTCAAGATTGACCCCGCCCTCGCAGGCGGCGTAGTGCTTACAACGATTACCGATGTAATAGGAATTTTTGCTTTCTTAGGCCTTGCGACTTGGTTGCTGATCTAACATAACTGTTTTTTTACAAAATACATTTTGTCTCCACCTCTAATACTCTCTTTAGTCGGACTTAGTATATGTGCCTGGCTTTTCATCAAGTATCTTCGTCGACAAAATCAAAAAAAGCTTTACCAAAAACCACTCTCTTCAGATTGGATTGAAGTTTTACAAAAAAATGTAGCGCTTTACTCCATGCTACCCGATGCACTGCGCAAAGAATTACATGGTCACATTCAAATATTTATAAATGAAAAGGAATTTATTGGCCAAGGCATTCAAATAACAGATGAAATAAAATTAACCATAGCGGGCAGTGCATGCATTTTATTGCTTCAAGACCAAAATCGAGTGGACGAGAAACGAATAAGCCAGAATCAAATAGACAAGAATCGTAGTTTCCCAGACTTCACCTCCATCATCGTGTACCCCGACACCTATGTAGCCACACAAACAAAACATGACGGTCTAGTGGAACATCAAGAATACAGTGCGCGCGCCGGGGAATCCTGGATGCGTGGACCGATTGTATTATCCTGGAAAGATGTAGTACGAGGCTCACACCACCCTAGAGATGGACACAACGTAGTCTTGCATGAGTTTGCACACAAACTAGATGAACAAAACAACACCATGGATGGTTTACCCGTACTTCAACAAAAATCCCAATATGCAGAATGGACAAAAGTCTTCAGAGAAGAATACGAGGCATTAAAAAAACGCGCCCAACGCGGTAAAAACAAAGTGCTAGATGAATATGGAACGGTGTCACCGCCAGAATTTTTTGCCGTTGCTACTGAATCATTCTTTGAAAAACCCAGACGAATGCAAAAAAGACTTCCCAATTTATACGCACAGTTAAAAATTTTTTATCGTGTAGATCCTGCTTCCTGGCACCGATAAATTCATTTTTTACTGTTATAATTATTGCTCATTCATACAGAGAAAAACCTCATGAGTAATGAAATTTACAATAAATCAACGATCAACACAGAATCGTATGAGCCGTTTATGGTCGGTGACAAACAAGCCGGTGAAGTCCATTGGTTAAGTACAACCAACTCTAGCGGTGAAGCCACTTATTCAGGCTTATGGCGTTGCGACCCGATGACGTTTGCATACGAATTTCCTGGTGACGAATTCATTCAAGTATTAGATGGAAGTTTATTAATTGAAATTCCAGACAAAGATGATGTGCACTTAGAAAAAGGCGACATCGCTGTTTTTAACAAAGGTTTAAAAACAACCTGGACGATTCAGAATTCATTTAAAAAGTTTTTTGTGATTTCAAATTGCTAATTCATAAATATTAAAAACCAAAAATAGACTGAACAATGGATAATGTACCCATTCACGAAATTTCCCAAGTTATACAATTAGCCGTTGCTCCTGTTTTTCTGCTTGCGGGTATCGCGGGCTTTTTATCAGTATTGTCTCACCGACTCAGTCGTGTAGTGGACCGTACTCGTAACGTAGACAGAAGTATTTACGAGGCCGAATCCGAAAATCATCAAGTATTACTCAGACTAGAAGCCAAAGTCCTAGGACAGCGTACACAGGTTATTAACTGGGCTATTCGTCTTTCCGTAGGCTCTGCTCTAATCATCTGTATGGTCGTGATGAGCTTATTTATTGGTGACGTTGCGCTATTTCAATTAGGCACATTCATTGCGTACTTATTTGTGACTGCAATGATATTAGTGATTCTTTCTTTGTTGTTATTGTTACTTGAGGTATCTATTTCCACACGTAATTTACAACATGGTATAGAACATATAATCGTAGAGTCTGGCTCGAAAACTAGTACAAACACTCATAAAGCTAAATGACCGCTACGACCACCATGGATGGTGGAAGTGCAGAAATTGCAGGAGCAAATTTCTGTCGACCATAGTAAGTACATGGATATACGCATATGAGAAGCATCAGGGATGATGCATCAGATTAATATTCTTTTTGCTAATATGTCCGCTAACGACCCAAAGCGAACATTCACGGATAAAAAATATTGAGTGCTCAAGATAGTTGAGGAAACCTAAAGAGGTGTTTTATTGATTCAGAACTTAAAACTCTTTGATTCACACCTTCACATAATCAATAATCGTTTCCCACTTGTGTCAAATCAAGGGTATCTGCCAGAAACGTATTCATGTGAAGATTATTTAAATCGCATGAAGGGGTATGCGCTCTGTGGTGGAGCTGTAGTATCCGGTTCTTTCCAAGCATTTGATCAATCTTATTTGGTTGATGCTCTTAATAAGCTTGGATCATCATTCGTGGGCGTTACTCAACTACCTGTAACTGTTTCAGATGAAGAACTTCATGCACTTCACAATGCAGGTGTTCGTGCTGTGCGATTTAACCTCAAGCGTGGTAGTTCAGAAGAGCTTCGGCATCTCAATAGTATGGCAACACGTGTCTACGAACTTGTAGGATGGCATGTTGAGTTGTATGTAGACTCAAAAGAGCTGACTAATCTCTATCATACACTTGTGGACCTGCCTGCAATCAGTATTGACCATCTGGGCCTTTCCAAAGCAGGTTTAAGTACACTTATAAAGCTTGCTGAAAGTGGTGCTCGTGTAAAGGCAACGGGATTTGGCCGAGCCGACTTTGATATAGGTACTGCCCTAAGTGAATTGTATTCTGCAAATCCACAATCATTGATGTTTGGAAGTGATCTTCCATCTACACGAGCGGCAAGGCCATACAATGACAGTGATTATGCTCTTGTAATTGATACTTTAGAGCCAGAACAGGTAATCAATGTTTTATATAAAAATGCAATTAATTTCTACAAGCCAAAGAAATTAGATTAATAATTAAATGTCCGCTATTGGCCGAAAGCGGTCATAATTTAAATTAATTAAGGGGAATCTTGGTTGGAATCTTTAAATTACAATCTTAAAATGTCTGCTTACGACCCAAAGTGGACATTATAAATATTGAAATCAATATGAATATTTACTGGATAATCTTACTGGTCGCAATTGGCATCTTTTCATTAATATTAGCTATCGTCGCTATTAGGGCTGTGCTAAATGATACATGTCTCAATTTAACTCAGCGCATAGCTTATATCTTTTTTTCGTGTTTTATCCCAATAATTGGGCCTTATACTTCGCTACATTTTATTTCACAACATTATTCTAAAGATAAAATACCTTCAGTAGTTCCATGGCCATTTTACTTGCTTTTAATAGATAGGCCGACATTACCAAACAAAAATAAATCTGAGTTTGATGATTATGGGGGTTTTTAAAATTTTAAATAAGCATTGTTAAAATGTCCGCTAATGGCCGAAAGCAGACATAATTTAAATTAATTAAGGGGAATCTTGGTTGGAATCTCAAAACTACAGACTTAAAATGTCCGCTTTCGACCCAAAGCGGACATTGAGATATTGGTAAAATGAACTGTCCAGATTGCTATAGCATATTATCTACAAAGGCCGTTAAGTACCCTGTAGATGCAATAGTTGTTCACAAATGTAATGTTTGCGATGGAATCTGGATAGCAGGAACAAGTTTAAAAAGGTTACTTACAAGTGAACCAAGTGCCCCTAGTTATGAAAAGATTGTTGAAATTATTAATCAAAAAAATCATCTATCAGGTACTAAGAACTGCCCCTCTTGTGAGAACAAAAAGTTACATGTGCTAAAGATTCGTGGTGTTGAATTAGATTACTGCGAAAGTTGTAATGGAATGTATTTTGATAAAGGAGAATTGGAAGGGGTTATTCCTAAGCTAAAAAGTGAAGGATTTAAATATGATGATGCAGGTATGGGTACATATTGGGTATTTGAAGTAATAACTTGGGTCTTAGTTGGAATATTTTCAGGCTAATGACTGCTAACGACCCAAAGCGGACATTAGAAACAATCTGCGTTTCATCCAATTCACTGAATTAATTATTAACAATGAAACTCCTAGCAACATTCGTCATGACTACAATGCTATCGCTTATAAGTTGTAGCTCTCTTGATGGAGAATTAAGTGATGCGCAAAATGCACGTAACAAACACTTAAAAGATAACAATATAGAGTTTATGCCTCTGGAGATTATGTTCCCTGATCCGAAAGTGCGTGCATTAGCAAAAGCAGCAGGGAATGGGGATCTAGATACAATCGAAAAGCTCGTAGATGAGGGGGTTGACGTAAATTCTAAAGGTAAAAGAAAGGCAACACCGATAATCGTAGCCTTTGGTAACATTCACGGTTTTCGAAAGTTGTTAGAACTTGGAGCTGACCCAAATGTTGTATATGACGATGGCACAGCAGTTATGCATTGGGCTGCAAGACATCGTGATATAGCCTTCCTTAAAGCAGCACTAGAACATAACGGAGATCCAAACATCGTTGATAGTTTTTCGTTTAAAGAAACTACTTTGATAGCAAGTATTCGATCGGATGGGAAATTTGGTGAATATCCTCAAACTATTTTACTTCTTGATGCTGGAGCGGATCTAGATAAAAAAGATGCGTTTGGAGGAACGGCAGTTATCAAGGCAGCAATACTTAAACGCTACGACATCGTCTACGAATTATTAAATAGAGGTGCTGATTACACAATTGAGACTGATCGATATGTGAGCTTGTCTAGCCTGATGCATAGAGATAGAAGCAGTTTAAATAAATCAGATAAAAGCTATGTCTGGTTTACCAAGTCAGAAAACTGGCTTAATGACAAAGGTTTTGCTGTTAAACCATCGGTGAGAAGAGGAATTAAAGTAGATATTAAGGATGGACCAAGATCATAAAGAACCCGGTTAAACATGCGTGTGTGAATGTCCGCTATTGGCCGAAAGCAGTCATAAACTAAACCGTTAAAGGGGAATTCTGGTTGGATTCAATAAATAACACGTTCAAAATGTCTGCTTACGACCCAAAGCGGACATTTAGGTAAGATTGAATTTATGAGTTTTCTTGATTCTATATCGCTTTTCTTGATTATGATTACGCTTGCGGCAATTCCAAGCGCAAGTGTTGCTCTGGTGGTTACTCGTTCAGCTACGCTTGGCATATCTAATGGTGTAGCAGTTGCAATGGGTATCGTTCTTGGTGATCTCGTATTCATATTTTTAGCCATACTTGGCTTATCCGTAATAGCAGAAACCATGGGCGCTATGTTTGTAGTTATAAAATATATTGGTGGCGCTTACCTTCTTTGGATTGGATATTCATTGTTGACGTCAAAAAAGAAACCTACTTATACAGTCGATTCATCAAAGTTAAGAGGAAATATAGCAATCAGCTTCTTATCAGGATTTTTCTTAACACTTGGCGATATTAAAGCAATATTTTTCTATGTGAGTTTATTTCCAGCTTTTATAGACTTGGCAGCTATAAAGTATTTAGATTTGTTGATAATTATATTGGTAACTATTACGACAGTTGGAGGAGTAAAAATTACCTACGCAATCATTGCAAAAAAAGTAGTAGATATGACGCAAGGAATGAAGTTTCAAAGAGGAGCAAAAAAGGTAGCTGGTGGTTTCATGATTGGAGCTGGAAGCTACTTGATTGTAAAAGCTTAATGACCGCTATTGGCCGTAAGCAGACATTCTAGATCGGGATAGATTAGGTATCAGAAACAAAACCCATGCACATCACCCATGTGTCATTCAGCCAAAAAAGTAGTAGGCTACAAACAAAGCTAATAAAAGAAGAATGGATGCAATAGTTCCACCGATATTTATATCGTCTTCCCGAATACGTTTTTGATCCGTTGTAATTCCATCTGTTAATTTATCCATAACAGATATCATGCTACAGATTGTCAAAGATCGATGTGAAGTGTTGTGAAAACTATCCAGCTATAAATAACTATTATTTTATACAACTACGCCTTTGGAAGCGTTACGCCTTTCTGACCTTGATACTTTCCACCTCGGTCTTTATATGAGGTCTCACATACTTCGTCTGATTCAAAGAAAAGCATTTGTGCAACACCTTCATTAGCGTAAATTTTTGCAGGCAGTGGCGTTGTATTAGAGAATTCTAGCGTTACATGGCCTTCCCATTCTGGTTCTAGTGGTGTGACATTCACGATGATGCCACAACGTGCGTAGGTAGACTTTCCTAAGCAGATGGTAAGCACAGAACGTGGAATGCGAAAAAACTCAACCGTGCTGGCTAAAGCAAATGAATTTGGTGGTATTACACATTCACTAGCATGTAAATCTACAAAGCTGCTCTCATCGAAGCCTTTTGGATCAACGACTGCTGAATTTATATTGGTGAAAATTTTAAAATGCTCGGCACACCGCACATCATAGCCGTAACTAGAGGTACCGTAGGAGATCATTTTGCCATTCCCGTTCTCTCGAACTTGGCCTGACTCGAAAGGTTCAATCATGCCATGCTGTTCCGCCATTTCGCGAATCCAGCGATCAGATTTTATCGACATAAAACTTTAGTTAGATTTAATTAAATGAAAATTAATTAGATGAGCTGCCAATGTACGGTAACTTCAACTCGTCTGTTTTAGTAAAAGGAATATTAAATAAACGCGTATGTATACTGCCGCTGAAATTATAGGATGCAACACCCGTTTCCAATACCTTCGGAATCGTTTCTAATATGGAGGCATAACTTATTCGCACAGGCACTTCAATTTTTCCACTGCCTAATGCGGGTACGGACATGTTAGAGGCACTTTCACCACTTAATATATCGGTGCCTGCCAAACTCATGGTGTAATCCAAACCTTTAGCATTTAGTGCAAAATTATTTGGATTTTCTACATTCAATGTAAGTAAAGCCGTTAATCCAGATAAGGTGGCATCCTCAATTTCTATGGCATCGATAAATACTTTCGGCTGGATGGGATTTAATCGTTTATCTAAGGTCCCACAACCTTGCAACACAAGTACTACCAAACATGAAGTTAATATTAAAATAGAACGAATAATCATGAGCAAATACCTTTTCAGATGTTTTACGTATTCTGTATAACAATCTTAGGAAATTTAGCGCTGTAATCTTTAGCTTTAGAAGCGAGTTTAGCTGCTGCTTTACGCGCAATATCACGGTAGATTTCAGCAATGCGTCCTTCCGGATCCGCCGCTACGGTTGGGTTACCGCCATCCACTTGTTCACGGATCGATATATCTAATGGCAACGCACCCAACATATCAACACCAGACTCTTCAGCCATGCGCTTACCGCCACCTTCACCAAAGATTGGCTCTTCGTGGTTACATTCACTACAAATATGAATACTCATGTTTTCAACTACCCCTAGCACCGGCACTTCTACTTTTTCAAACATCTTTAAGCCTTTGCGTGCATCCAATAAGGCAATGTCTTGAGGTGTGGTCACAATGATTGCACCACTGACAGGAATTTTTTGCGCCAACGTTAACTGCACATCACCCGTACCTGGCGGTAAATCGACCACTAAGTAATCTAATCCGCGCCATTGCGTATCATTTAATAGCTGCTCTAACGCTTGTGTAACCATCGGTCCACGCCAGATCATTGGCGTTTCTTCATCAATCAGGAAGCCGATCGACATGGCTTGTAAACCATGTGCTTCCATTGGCTCCAAACTCTTTCCATCATTTGATTTAGGCTGACCACTCACACCCAACATACGTGGTTGGCTAGGACCATATATATCTGCATCCAACATTCCTACTACTGAACCTTCCATCGAAAGCGCTAACGCTAAATTTATCGCAGTAGTAGATTTGCCAACACCACCCTTACCGGAAGCCACTGCAATTACGTTTTTAATATTCTCTAGTGGCTTGAGGCTTTTTTGTACTGAATGCGCTTCAATCTTCCAATCAATATCTGCATTGGCACTGCCAGCACCTGCTGCAACTAACTTTTCTTCAATCTGCTTAGATAGATCGTCAACGATTCCTTTAGCCGGATAACCTAATGTAATTGAGACATTTACTTTACCTGCGTCAACCTCAATGTTTTTAACCGTATTACTCGCAACTAAATCTTTGCCAATATAGGGATCTTGAATCTCTTTTAGTACAGCTTCTACTTGCTCTTTGGTAAGCTCGGCCATGCTTTGTATGCTCCTGCCATGAATGGCTAAATGATGGGGTTCAAAATGAATGGGCTGTACTATATCACGCTAGATTTGGCAGCAAAGATCCCTATTTGAGTAGCCTGAAAAGTGAAGAATCAAACAATAACAATACTAAATTCAATGACAATATTAGCGGTATTATTAGCAACCTGATAAGGTGGCCAGCGCTGTAGATACGGCGAATTTATAACCTCCCCAAAATGCAATTGAAAAATACATTAGTAAGAAAAATTCTGTGAGTAAAACCATACTAGTTACCAGCGCTCTGCCCTATGCAAATGGCCCTATCCATATCGGTCATTTAGTTGAGTACATTCAAACCGATATTTGGGTGCGTTTTCAAAAAATGTGTGGCAATGACTGTATCTATATATGTGCAGATGATGCACATGGCACACCCATTATGCTGCGCGCGCAACAAGAAGGCATTTCTCCGGAAGAATTGATTGCCAAAGTTAAGCAAGAACACGAAAAAGATTTTGCTGATTTTCACATTGAGTTTGATAATTATCATTCCACCCATTCTGAAGAAAACAAAAAACACGCAATAACAATATATGAGCGCTTAAAAGAAAACGGTCACATCACGACCAAAACGGTAACGGATCTTTTTGACCCCAAAGAGAATGTGTTTCTACCCGATCGTTTTGTGAAAGGAGAATGCCCGAAGTGTCACGCAAAAGATCAGTACGGTGATAATTGTGAAGTATGCGGAGCTACCTATACTCCGGCTGACTTAATCAACCCATTCTCATCGGTAAGTGGCGCCACACCTGTTCAAAAAGAAAATCTGCATTACTTCTTTAAGCTAAATGATTTTAAAGAAATGCTGCAGCAGTGGATTAATCAAGATAATTTACAACCTGAAATTACCAATAAATTAAAAGAATGGTTTGAATCCGGTTTAAATGATTGGGATATCTCCCGAGACGCACCTTACTTTGGCTTTGAAATTCCCGATGCACCTGGAAAATACTTTTACGTTTGGCTGGATGCACCAATCGGTTACATGGCTAGTTTGCAACAGTATTGTGATAACCCATCTAATGTCGGGGGCAAAAGTTTTGACAGCTATTGGAAAACCGACAGCGATGCTGAGGTATATCACTTTATTGGCAAAGATATCGCCTACTTTCATATGCTGTTTTGGCCAGCTATGTTGCATGGTGCAAACTATAGAATTCCTACCGCGGTATTCTGCCACGGCTTCTTAACGGTAGATGGCGCAAAAATGTCTAAGTCACGTGGTACGTTTATTAAAGCGCGCACCTATCTTGATCACTTGCAGCCCGAATATCTACGCTATTACTTTGCAGCGAAATTAGGCCCCGGCGTTAATGATCTCGATTTAAATCTTGATGACTTTCAGCAAAGAGTAAATAGTGATGTGGTGGGCAAACTTGTCAATATTGCCAGCCGCTGTTCTGGTTTTATTACAAAAAAATATGACAGTAAACTTACGGCAGACTTTAATGATGAATGCACACATGCATTTGATCTTGCTGTTGAGAAAAATATTCAAATTAAAAATTACTACCAAGCACGAAAATATTCCGAAGCCATGCGCGTAATCATGTCTGTTGCGGATATTGCTAATCAGATCATTGATGCACACAAACCGTGGGAAAGAATTAAAGACGATAGCAAGCGTACCGAAGTACACCAGGTATGCAGCTTCGGATTAAATATGTTTTGTTTATTAATTGGTTATTTAAAACCTGTGCTCCCAGAGCTGGCGTCTAAATCAGAAAACTTTCTGAACACTGAGTTTAAATGGGAAAAACTTTATAACGGAAAGCCTCTGGCCGAGGGTCATGAAATCAATAAATTCAAACCTTTAATTACACGAATAGAAAAAGAGTTGGTAGATAAAATGATAGAAGACTCTAAAGTAGACACCGCACCTAAAGCGGCAGATCCAATCAGCGATGAAATTAACTTTGATGATTTTGCTAAACTAGATTTCAGAATTGCGAAAATTATAAAAGCAGAACACGTTGAAGGTGCTGACAAGCTTCTTCAATTAACGCTAGATCTAGGCGAACCCACTGGTGGTGTGCAGAAGAATGTATTCGCTGGAATTAAATCTGCCTATACCCCCGAAGAAGTTGAAGGACGTCTTACTGTAGTAGTGGCTAACCTTGCGCCACGTAAAATGCGCTTTGGTATGTCTGAAGGCATGGTATTAGCGGCAGGACCTGGTGGCAAAGATATATTTTTACTACAACCCGACAGTGGTGCCACGCCTGGTATGCGTGTTAAATAAAGTGTGGAAACAAAAGAAAATATAATTCCCACTGGAAAATATATCGCTCGCATCGTTGAGGAAGAATGTATCGGCTGCACCTTATGCATTAAAGCCTGCCCATTTGATGCCATCATTGGCGCATCCAAACATCTTCACACTGTGATTAGCCAATATTGCACGGGGTGCAAATTATGCTTACCCCCCTGCCCTGTAGACTGCATACGACTAGACATAAATAGTGAATTCGAAGAGGTGTGCAAAGAACTTTCAAAACCACAGCAAAGCGAATTAAAAAAATCCTTCGCAGCTGTTTCTCGAAACAATAAAGATCGACGCGACAAACGGTTAGAAGAAGCTATTCAAGCGAAGCAAGCCGCTTTTGAACGCAAGAAAAAAGAATTAATGAAGCGGTAGCCGATACTTACACCAGCCATGAACAAAGATAAACGTAGCGAAATTTTTCGGCGCTTAAAAGAAGCTAATCCAGCACCTAAAACAGAACTTGTACATAAGTCTACTTTTGAATTATTGATATCAGTAATTTTATCAGCACAAGCGACCGATGTGGGCGTCAATAAGGCCACCAAAGAACTCTATAAAGTCGCTGACACGCCACAAAAAATTTTATCCTTAGGTGAATCTGGTCTAAAAAAATACATTAAATCTATTGGTCTTTACAACAGCAAAGCTAAAAACATCATTAAAACCTGTAAGATTTTAATTGATGAACATAATTGTATTATTCCTGATGATCGCGAATCTTTGCAAAAATTACCCGGAGTGGGAAGAAAAACCGCAAATGTTGTACTTAATAATGCTTTTGGACAACCCACCATCGCAGTGGACACTCATATTTTTCGAGTCTCCAACCGAACCGGCATCGCACCAGGCAAAGATGTACTTAAAGTAGAGCTGAAGTTAGAAAAATTCGTACCCGAAGAATACAAGTTACATGCTCATCACTGGTTAATATTACACGGCCGCTACACATGTGTAGCTAGAACCCCTAAATGCAGCGTGTGCTCAATAATCGATCTATGTGAATATCGCCAAAAAACCATTGCTAAGAAAAGTGTAAACTAATGAAAAATATGCATTCTCGTATAATTTTAAACTTGCATAGAACTATACAAAATCCAAACACTCCAATATTGAAGCATTAAAACCTTGTAGATTAGCGCAGGTTTTATTACTGTATTTTTAAACAATAATTATGTAATGAATACGCATTACACCCGGTCCCTAACGATATAACTGATTAATTTCAAATTTTTTTACCAAAATAACTCATAATTTAGGAGATTTAGACATGTCCAAGAAAGTTGGAAATAAAAACGAACTTAACCCTTTATCTATTGCAGTCGGCGCAGCCCTTGCAGCAAGCGTATTCACAATGGGCGCAGCAAATGCCGAAGAAAATCCATTTGAAATCAACACCCTTTCCGCTGGCTATATGGTAGCCGAAATGGAAGAAGGAAAATGTGGTGAAGGCAAATGCGGTGAAGGCAAGTGTGGAGAAGGTAAAGACAAAGCTGAAGCAGAAGGAAAGTGCGGTGAAGGCAAATGTGGAGAAGGTAAAGACGCAGAAGGAAAATGCGGTGAAGGCAAATGTGGAGAAGGTAAAGACGAAGGTTAATCAATACTTTTAGCACTTAGGCTAACTAAAACGGCGAACCTTTGGTTCGCCGTTTTTTTTGCCCCGCTAATAAGTGGGTTTATACATATAATCTTCTATATCCTGTTTCAAATTTCTAGGCTTTTGTATAGAGCTAACATTACTAGCCATCACCTCCTCAGCCACTGCTATAGCGATCTGAAGCGATGCCTCACGAATATTTTGTAATGGTGGGTATATAGAGCCTACCGATAAATCTTCTTCGCTAACTAGATCAGCTAACGTTCTCGCCGCAGCCAAGAACATATCTTCTGTAATACGTGTGGCTTCACTCACCACTGCACCTAACCCTATGCCTGGAAATATATACGCATTATTACCTTGACCCGGTTTAAACACTTTATCTTTAAATGACACCTCATTAAATGGACTGCCGCTAGTAAATATTGCGCGTCCCTGAGTCCACTCATAGGCTTGTTCAGCTGTACACTCTGCACGCGATGTCGGATTCGATAATGCAAATATTACTGGGCGTTCATTAATTTCAGCCATTAGCTCAATAGCTTGTTGTGTAAACGTTCCAGGGAATCCCGTCGCACCGATTAATATATGTGGTTTAATTTGTTTAATTGCTGAAATGAAATCAGCCGATGGATGATCATGAGCGTATGGCAAGTTATGAGGAAGAAGATCGTTGCGAGAATTAACTACTAAGCCTTCGATATCTACAAACCAAAGTTTGTTACGTGCTTCTTTCTCACTAAAGCCTTCATTTTGAAATGCATAAGTAACTAAGTCTGCAATTCCTGTTGCAGCAGACCCTGCTCCAAGAAACATAATTCGCAAATCCTTAAATGCGACGCCCGATATACGGGTTGACGCATAGACCCCCGCCAATGCAACTCCCGCTGTACCTTGGATATCATCATTAAAACATAGCACTTGTTTGCGATACTTATTCAACAGACGATAAGCATTGGGTGTAAGAAAATCTTCAAATTGAATTAATGCTTTTGGGTATGCAGTTTGAACAGATTGAATAAACTCATCCACCAATGAATCGTACCCATCGCCTTGCACCCTTTTATGCCTCAAACCCAAATAAAGAGGATCATCTAGAAGCTCTTGATTATTTGTACCGACATCGATCATTACAGGTAGACACTGATTTGGCTGTATTCCTGCACAAGCAACATATAACGCTAGCTTACCTATGGAGATACCCATGCCATTTGCACCTAAATCTCCTAAGCCTAATATTCTTTCACCATCCGTAACCACGATCACGCGCACATCTTTATCGGACCAGTTAGAAAATATTTCGTGCACCTTGCCACGATCTTTTGCGGTTATATAAATACCTTTAGGTTGACGAAAGATTGCAGCAAATTCTTTACACGCTTGCCCGACAGTCGGGGTGTAAATTAGTGGCATAACTTCTTGAATATTCTCTAGTACCAAACGGTAATACAGTCTTTCATTTCTGCTTTGCAGCGCTGACAAAAAAATATATTTTTCTATATCGTTATGCTTGCGGCGCATGTTTTGCAACGCTCTATCTAATTGAACATCAGGGTCCGATACACCTGGCGGCAATAAACCACGTAATTTATATTTTTCTCTTTCGTCTTCGGTAAAAGCCGTACCTTTATTTAAGGTAGGGTTAAACAAAACATCAAACCCTGATGCTTCTTTAAGATCTTTCATAATGGACTTTAAACTTTTGTCTTAGAGTTCGGGTGAATTCATCACTAGCATTTTATTAACTTGCATGTCTTCAATGGTATAAGGAATACCACCCACCCCTAAACCGGATTGCTTAAGACCAGCAAACGGCATGCCATCAATACGAAATGCAGTATGGTCATTCAGCATTACCGCAGAAGCATCTATTCGCTTATACACACGCATTGCGGTATCAAAGTTGTTCGTAAATACCGAAGCTTGGAAAGAGAAAGGCAATGAATTGGCCTGTTCGATAGCCCAATCCAAGTCATCATACTCGTATACACACACCACAGGACCAAATATTTCCGCGGTGCTGACTTTGCTTTGCAATGAAGGACTAGCGAGTACCGTGCATTCATAGCAAGTGTCACTTATCGTATTACCGCCGGTTATACATTGTGCACCTTCTTCTTTTGCTTCATTCACCCAGCTACTAATTCGTTCAACTTCTACAGGACGAATGAGTGGACCCACATCTGTGGCCTCCTCCGTAGGGTCACCAATACGTTGTTGTTTTGCGTAACCAGCTAGCTGCTCGATAAAGTCATTTGCTAAGGCTTTATGTGCAAAAACACGCTGTACCGAAACACATACTTGACCCGCATGATAAAAACCACCCTTGCCGAGTTTTTGCACGGCACTGTCAACATCAGTATCTTCTGCCATAATTACAGGAGCGGCACCTCCGTGTTCCAATGCACTACGCACTCCAGGCGCTAGCTTTGAATGCAGCATCCAACCCACTTTTGCGCTACCGATAAAGGTAAAAAAACCAACACGCGTATCGGTTACCAGTTGTTCTGCAACGGCAATACTCTCTGGAATAACGGCTTGGCACCACTCAGTAGGTAACCCTGCTTGCCAAAGTATATTCACAAAATTTAAACATGAGATCGGCGTGTCTTCAGCCGGCTTAACCACTACTGGGCAACCTGCTGCTACCGCTGCCGCCACTTGATGCACAATTAAATTCAACGGGTGATTGAATGCACTTACAGCAACCACTACACCAATGGGTTCTTTCTGTGTAATCGCTATGCGTTTTGCTGATGACGACGACACGCCCATTGGAATGATTTCGCCTTGATCTGTTTTTAAAGTTTCAATGCACAAATGTATGCCATCAATTGCACGTGTGACCTCCACCATAGAATCCACCAAAGGTTTACCGCCTTCTTGCGCAGCCTCATATGCCAATCTGTCCTTTTCCTGCATCATAATCTGAGCAGTCTTCTCTAAGATTTCTATTCTCTTATGAAGTGGCAACCAGCAATCTTTGTCACGATACAAAGAGTAGGCAATGCTCATCGCTTGATCTATATGCTCAGCATTTACAGTTTCTACTTCTGCAATTAAAGAGCGGTCAAATGGCGCACACACTTCTATAACACCTGCTGCCGCTGTTGCCTTATGCAACATTAAGGAATATTTTTTGTTACTCATGCTTTATTGTATTTTTATATTATTAGACTTTAATATTTATATGGGCAAGGTTAATTCACCTAAACGCTTAGTAAGCAACATGTTTTCGCGGTAATCAATCGGCACCACCACCAAGCTAGGTACGCCATCGTTAAATGCAGTTTCTAAAGTGGATTGTAAAACTTTACTGTTATTAACATAGTATCCATTCCAACCAAATGACTTAGCTAATAATTCCCAGTCAGGATTATCAAATGCAAGATCAGTATGCTTACCAAACTCAGCTTGCTGTTTCCAAGCAATTAATCCATATTCATTATCTTCCCAAACCATCATGACGATGTTGCTATTAAGGCGTTTTGCGGTTTCCATTTCCTGCACGTTCATTAAGAAGCCCGCATCACCTGCAATCCCTAATACTCGGCGATCCGGATACACTAAATTAGCTGCAATCGCACCGGGCAGTGCAAAGCCCATAGAACAGAAGCCATTAGGAATTAGACATGTATTGGGTTCGTGACAATGGAAGTATCGCGCGATCCACATTTTGTGCGCACCCACGTCAGACAGCAAAATATCATCTGGGCCCAAAACTTGGCGCGCATCCCAGATCGCTTTCTGAGGCCGAACTGTACCAGTCGTGTCGTCATCTTTGTGTTCTGCAAGATCTTCTTGCATTTCTTTGCGAATTTTCTGTTGCTTAGTAGTATCATAAATAAACTTTGCACGATCCTTCGCCCGTGTATTTAATTCTTCTAATGTATGTGCAAGGTCGCCAATCAATTCAATTTGCGGATGATAATTTTGATCGATTTCTGAAGGTAGAAAATCTGCATGAATAATTTTCTTATCGCAATTTGGATTCCATAATTTTGGGTGATACTCGACCATATCAAAGCCTAATGTAATCACCACATCAGCCTGGTCAATTAAATATGACATTCGATCACGACTACCTAAACCGATTGTAAATAAACATTGTTCTGAATCTACATCCACACATCCTTTAGCCATGAAGGTGCTCATCGCACCAATCTTTGTTTGTTCACAAAATTTACGTAATTGCTTACTTGCATTTTTACGCGCTACACCGTTGCCCACAAGAATAATGGGGTGTTTCGCTGTCGCAATCATCTCAAAAGCATTATCAATGACCGCCTCGTCGGGAACCGAACGCATATAGCGTTGCGGCTTGATCGGTTTACTATCAGTATCTACTTTTGCAATGTCTTCCGGTAACTCAATATGCACTGCGCCAGGTTTTTCTGTGCGTGCTACACGCACTGCTTTGCGAATAATTTCTGGAATAGTGTTGGGATGCAAAACAGTAGTCGCCCACTTAGTTACAGGCTCGAACATTTTCACCACATCCATAATTTGATGAGACTCTTTATGTAAACGCTCCGTTGAACCTTGACCGGTTAACACAAGCATGGGTGCGCGATCCATATTTGAATCTGCAACACCGGTAATTAAGTTAGTCGCACCTGGACCTAAAGTTCCTAAACATGCCGAAGGATTACCCGTTAAGCGCCCATAGATTTCCGCCATAAAAGCAGCGCCTTGCTCATGACGCGTTAAAATAAATTTAATTTTTTCCGAGTCTTCTAAAGAGATCATAAAATCAGCATTCTCTTCACCAGGAACACCGAATATATATTCAATTTTCTCTTCTTCTAAACACTTAACAAAAAGATCTGACGCTTTCATGTTGGCTCCCTAAATATTTTTATTCATTACACTTTATTTAATCTTTTTTCATCCAACTACCGCTAAGTAGACCGAGATTCCAATTTTTTATTACATCTACATGCAAAGTGTACCTTGCCTTCTAAACACACGCTCCTGTAATTGAGGAATATAAGCATTCACTAACTTTAGTGCCTATTTAATAACGTCAATAAATCAACATAATAAGTTTATTGCCTAATACAATTAAGCGATAATATGTTGAAATATATTACTTAGTTTCCCGTTCTACTTACCCATACTTAAACACCATAATAATTAATAAGGGGAAAACACTATGATGGCCGAATTACCTGTATTTTTAGTACGCTTCCTTGAAATTGCTGTTTTACTGTTTATATTTGCGTTAGGTGTCTTAGTGCTTTTTGTTGTAGCCCTATACATCATTGATAAATCTCAAACCACGCATGCAATTCGTCATAACTTCCCTGTTATCGGCCGATTTCGCTATTTCTTTGAAGAAATAGGTGAGTTTTTCCGCCAATACTTCTTTGCCATGGATCGAGAAGAATTACCCTTTAATCGCGCAGAAAGATCATGGGTGTATCGAGCTGCCAAAAATATCGATAATACGGTGGCGTTTGGGTCAACTCGTGATTTGCGCCCGACAGGCACAGTTCTTTTTGTGAATTGCCCTTATCCAACACTTGATCAAGATGCTGCTCCAACCAGCGAAGTTACTATCGGACCCTCCTCTAAAATCCCTTACATCACAAATTCAATATTTAATATCTCAGGCATGAGTTTTGGTGCAATTTCAAAACCCGCTGTTCTAGCACTGTCAAATGGTGCGCGCATGGCTGGATGCTGGATGAATACTGGTGAAGGAGGCTTGTCACCCTATCATTTAGAAGGCGGTGCCGACATCGTGTTTCAAATCGGAGCCGCAAAGTATGGTGTGCGAGATGAAGCAGGAAACCTAAGTGACGATAAACTTCGCGAAGTTGCCGCGCATGAGCAAATTAAAATGTTTGAGCTTAAATTAAGTCAGGGTGCAAAACCTGGGAAAGGAGGCATTCTCCCTGGCGGCAAGGTTACAGAAGAAATTTCTAAAATTCGTGGAATTCCATTGGGTTCAGATTCCATCAGTCCGAATCGACATCCAGATATTGATAATACGGATGATTTGCTGGATATGATTAGCCATGTTCGCGAGGTCACCGGCAAGCCGGTTGGTTTTAAAGCAGTTATAGGTGCTTATGGCTGGCTAGATGATTTATTTGAAGCGATTAACAAACGAGGCATTGAATCTGCACCAGATTTTATAACCGTTGATAGCGCTGATGGCGGTACCGGTGCCGCACCGATGAGTTTAATCGATTATATGGGCTTACCGATTGAAGAAAGCCTCCCTCTTGTGGTGGACGCTCTTAAAAAACACGACTTGCGTGAGCGCATCAAAATAGCAGCATCTGGCAAACTCATAACACCTGCTGAAGTTGCTTGGGCCTTTGCAATGGGTGCTGATTTTGTAAACTCGGCACGTGGGTTTATGTTTTCTCTTGGTTGCATTCAAGCCTTACAATGCAATAAGAACACTTGCCCTACGGGAATTACCACTCACAATAAAAAGCTACAAACAGGTTTAAATCCAAAAATTAAGGCCGAGCGTGTAAGAAGTTACGCTCAAAACATGGTCTATGAGGTAGGGGTGATCGCTCATTCATGCGGTGTAAAAGAACCTCGACTATTACGTAGATTTCATGCTCGTATGGTAAGACCTGATGGAAAGTCTGTACCTTTAAATGAGTTATATCCTGAACCTTTGAATACATGATTTTCGTACGTTAATAACAAAGCAATAATTACTACATTTGGAGATTTAACATGTCGGCATTAATAGGAACTGCAAACACGTTGCAGAATGTTTTGGATAAATTTCGTGGACTTGATTTTCTAGGTCCTGTTGCACTGCGATTATACTTAGCGCCCATTTTTATTGCGGCAGGTTTGACCAAGATCTCAGGTATAGAAAATTTCGCAAATTGGTTAGGAAATCCTGATTGGGGCTTAGGATTACCAGCACCTGAATTGCTTGCATATCTTGCAGCTTATACAGAACTGATAGGGGGAATTGCTCTATTATTCGGTTTCGCAGTTCGTTGGTTTGCAATTCCATTAATGATAACTATGTTAGTCGCTATTTTTTCTGTGCACTGGGATGACGGATGGTTTGCAGTTGCACCTGGCGACCCTGCAACCAGTACCGCTAAACCTGTAGCTGATTATCTAGGCCTTGATTCTGCAAAACAAAGTTTAGCAAACAGTGAGGAAGTTGGTAAACGCGTAAGTGCGGCCAAATCATTATTAAAGAAACATGGTAACTATGACTGGCTATCTGAAAAAGGAAGTTTTGTGGTACTTAATAATGGCATTGAATTCGCAGCTACCTATTTCATCATGTTGCTCGTATTGTTTTTCATCGGCGCTGGGAAATACTTCAGCATCGATTACTGGCTGCATAAAATCTTCCGGCAAGAATAGCTCTGCTATAGGAGCCATTTACTAGATCCATCTTTAAATAAGGCCCTGTATGCACTCACGCACAGGGCCTTACAGTTAGTTACAATAAATCTGCTTGTTTCGGTAATTTTAGCGGTGGTAGTACGGTCTACTAGGCTAAGGTAAAATACAAACCATGCAAAATTCCCCACAAAAATCATATTCGGTTTCAGGCTCAGGCCTGGGTTTACGTCGCGATCTACTTAATGAACTAGAAGCTGACTTTCCAGCGGGGATCGACTTCATGGAAGTCGCTCCGGAAAACTGGATAGGCATTGGCGGCAAACTAGGTAAACGCTTTCGTGCAATTACAGAAAAAGTGCCTTTTGTAACCCACGGCTTGTCATTGTCAATAGGTAGCCCAGCACCTTTGGATGAAAAATTTGTTTGCGAAGTTAAGAAGTTTTTAGATGAACATAGTATTCGCTGTTATAGCGAACACCTTAGCTATTGCTCCGACCAAGGACACCTCTACGATTTAATGCCAATTCCATTTACTGATGAAGCCGTACATTACGTTGCAGATAGAATTAAACGCGTACAAGATATTCTAGAAAGAAAAATCGCAATTGAGAATGTGTCGTACTACGCTGCACCTGGTAAAGAAATAGATGAAATTAATTTCATCAAAAATATCTTGGAAGAAGCAGATTGCGACTTATTGTTAGATGTAAACAATATTTATGTTAATTCAGTCAATCATCACTACGACCCAATAAATTTTTTACAAGCTTTGCCTAGTGAACGTGTGGCTTACTGTCATGTTGCTGGTCATTACAATGAAGCTGAAGACCTTATTGTAGACACGCATGGTGCAAATGTAATTGATCCGGTCTGGGAGATATTAGATAAGGCATACGAACTATTTGGTAACATGCCTACCTTGCTTGAAAGAGACTTCAACTTCCCACCAATGGAAGAACTGATGCAAGAAGTTCACACCATTCGCAATTTGCAAAATAAATGGGATGAATCTCAGCAAACCGTTGCTAAAGCTAGTTAGTCGAGCATAAAAAATATGGCTAACGAGAATGCAGCATTCAAAAAAGTTCAATACGACTTTACTGCCCACTTAAGAGATCCGGAGCACGCTACTGCACCGAGCGATGTTGAAGATCGTCGCATGGAAATTTATCGAGGCCTTTTTTACAGAAATGTAAAAAACTTTATCGATAATGCATTCCCTGTTTTACGAAAACTGTATAGCGATGAGAACTGGCACAAAATAGTGCGTGATTTTTTTGCTAACCATCAATCTGTTTCCCCCTATTTCAAAGATATTTCGCTAGAGTTTTTAACCTACCTAGAAAATGAACGCGATTTACAAGCAGAAGATCCCATATTCATTAAAGAACTCGCCCACTACGAATGGCTCGAGATTTATCTAACATTTTCAGATATTGAACCAGACTTATCTAAAATTGATAAGAATGGTAATGTATTGAAAGGCATACCTGTTTTATCACCGCTTGCTAAAATGCATGGCTATCAGTTCCCAGTACATAAAATAAAACCAAACTTTCAACCCGAAGAGCCAAGTGAACAAGCACATTTTTTAATGGTGCATAGAGACCAACAAGATAATGTAAGTTTTACAGAGCTAAACCCTATCACAGCCATGCTTGTTGAAATGCTGACAACAGATCATTCAAAAACGGGCCAAGAATGTTTAGATGAGATGGTAAAACAAATAAATCACCCAAACCCTGAAGTCGTTTATAAAGGCGGCGAACAAACTTTAAAACAGTTGCGCAGCAGTGAAATCATTCTTGGCACAAAACTCTCTTAGCACCAAAGATTACTCAATATCTGCATTCGTCCTATAGCGGACACCGAAAAAAGTACCCGCCTCCATATTAAATCTAACTGATTGTGATAAATATCACATTTTAGATGCACTAAACCTCACCGTATATTTGTGTTCAGAGCGGTATCTTTTATGTGAGGGTACTAATATGAAAAAATCACAAATAACTTTCTTTTCACTAGTTTTGATGTGCGCTTCTGCTAACGCACAAAATGAAGATTATGATACTTGCCAAGTAACATATAAGGCATGCACATCAAATTTTATGGACCAGTATGAACCCTATATAAATACTTATGAGCATGATCCTGAGGAATGTAACAATAATATTAAGGAATGGACAAAATTAGAGTATGAATTTGTCCATTGCCAAGATGATTACAACAGCTGTAAAGGAAATGATGTAAGCCTTTGGGAACGTATTCATAGCGCTCCAGACATATCTTTATCTGCTGAAAATCCAGCTTCAAACGGTCTTAGTAAAATTCACATTCAAGATATCTCAGAAGAAGCTGAAACGATCAGAAATTTAAAAAGTTTGCTTATTGCACGAAATGGGAAATTAATTTTTGAAGATAACTATGAATTTAATGAGAACCCAGAACCACACCATATTTTCTCGATTACAAAATCAATTACATCACTACTAATTGGGATTGCTATTGATCAAGATTATTTAGAGTCGGAAGAAATACTAATAAAACCGTTTTTCAAGGAATATTACAAAGGGAAACATGACGCACGAAAAGATAAAATTACTATTCGACACCTTCTAACCATGTCCTCAACAATTAATTTTTCAGACAATAATAATTGGTATGACCCTGCGAATTATTGGAAGTATTCTCGAGATGATAATGCACATGATTGGGTTCTGAATAAAAAGATGTTATTAAATTACGAGCCTGGAGATCAATGGTTATATGGGACACCTAATATAGATTTATTATCATCAATTTTAGCTTCAGCTACGGACATGACCGTTATCGAATTTGCTGAAAAAAACTTATTTAAGCCGCTGGGTATTAATAAATACATCTGGGCGCATGATTCAGCAGAAAACTATTATGGTGGATTTACATTGTATTTACGGCCTCACGCATTAATGCGTATTGGTCAGATGGTGCTTGATGGAGGTGTATACGATGGAAATCGCGTGGTATCGGAAGAATGGTTACAAAAATCATTATATAACCAGTTCCCATTAGGCGGAGAAGAAAGCTGGGAATACGGATATCTTTGGTGGAGGTTTCGCGTTGGTGATTACCAAGTTATCTCTGCTTTAGGATGGGGTGGTCAACAAATTACCCTTGTACCTAGTTTAGATTTAATTGTTATAACTACTGCTAACGCCCATCTATGCAGCAGAAAAGAACAAGATGATCAATTTAACGAAATCATGGATTTAGCAAAAAGTATTATTCTTAGTATAGACAAAAAAGAATAAATGCCCGCTTTGACCCCAATTGTATAACAATCGCTTTAAATTGACTCCAATAAAAAACCCGTGAGTGTTGCCACTCACGGGTCAAGGCATCCGTGCCAGGAGATGAACATTCAATCCCTGTAACTATTTGCCAGACAGATATCTGTCAAATGAAATACTATGAAAGTAAGTGTAATCATCACCCAGCAATTAATTGTGACTCAGTACACATTTTGTACAGACAATTGTAACTGTGGGTTACATAACTAACGAAAAAGATGATGATTTATAAAGAACTCTTAAGAGAATGACGCAAAGGCAAGAAGTAATTAAGCCCAAAAAATATCAGATAAGTAAATATAAGGTTAGCGGCTAATGAGTTACGCAAAAATGGAAGTCCGGCTGCATACGATTGCAGCAAGCCACTTAGATTTTGCGTATACATCTCATGATGCAACCATGAGCCAAAATTGGTAATTAGGTAAAAAACAATTGAAGCCACTACAGCAGCCACACCCACTCTAAATACCGTTACATGGTTTAATATGCTGCCAATCAATACTGTAGCTGCAATTCCAGCATATACATACCAAACCGTGCTGTGAAATCCGATCACCAAGTCACTCAATATCATCGCCGCAAGTGGGACCATAAAAGCCAGTGCACGATTTGAGAAAAAAGCACCTGCAAATAACGCCATTGCCGCAATGGGTACTGCATTGGGTGGATGAGGCACTAATCGAGAAAATGCCAGTACAAGTACAATGGCTATTAGATACCAAGGCTGAATACGATTTTGAACCATATGGGCATTATACCTGTTCTATACTTGGTCTTAGAAACTAATTATTTTCCCATAGCCAAGCAGCACCTCTAACCCCACTAGCATCACCATACTTTGCAGAGACTAATTTAGTAGATATATGATCTGAAAATATCCATTGCTGCCAAAGATTCGGTACGTTTTCATACAAACGTTTTACATTAGACATGCCGCCGCCAAGCACAATGACTTCAGGGTCAAAGATATTAACAATGTGGGCCAAAGCTCTCGCCATGCGCTGCTCATAGCGAAGTATTGTTTGTTCTGCGGCAACATCATCTTGTGAAGCCAACTCAACAATCTTTTCTGCACTTAGATGTTTACCTACAGCTCGCGCATAATCACATTCTAATCCCGGCCCTGATAAAAATGTTTCTATACACCCTTGCAGCCCACACCAGCATTTAGTTAAATTTAGCTCCCCATCATCCGACCAAGGCAATGGGTTATGACCCCACTCTCCTGCAATTGCATTTGCACCTATTAATACTTTCTTATTTATGACCAACCCTCCCCCGACACCCGTTCCAACAATTACACCAAACACTGTCTTTGCATTATGCGCAGCGCCATCGATGGCTTCAGACAATACGAAACAATTAGCATCGTTTGCTATACGAATTTGTCTGGCAAGAGAAGCTTCTAGATCTTGTTCAAATGGCTTACCATTAAGACAAACAGTATTCGAATTTCGCAACAAACCTGTCTTAATTGACAAAGATCCTGGTGTACAGATACCAATACTACATTCTTGTTCTAAATATTCCTCAGCATTCTTAATTAGCGCAGTTATTACATCGATGATCTCTTGATAATTATCTTTTGGAGTGGCTACCCGATTACGCAATAGCTCTTTACCACTGTCATCAATAACCAAGATTTCAATCTTCGTTCCACCTAAATCAATTCCTGCTTTCATAGCGCGTTACTCTATGCAAATACTCTGTGTGATTAATATCACTTATTTTCTGTAGCCAACATCACTCTAATAGATGTGCATATATAAATACACTGGAAACAATATATTAAAAATAAAGATACTTTATGCTGATGGCCAAACAAGACAAAAGCGAGATTTACACACCGTTTAGTTTCTCAATAAAAGGCAATAATGAATTATATTCAGTTTTTTGGAAGTTCTTATTTATTCCAGATGTTCTTGTTAGATTATTATTTTACTTCTGCGGTGACCACAAAGAATATCTGGCTACAAACGTAATTTATTACTGGTCCATTACCTTTATTGCAATTGCATCCTGTCTATATTTTCCTTTGATATATATCCTCACCTGGAAAAAAGCCAATAGTTTTGAAGGCTCACCTAACTTGAGCGTACTAGCCAAGATCTATGTGATCTTAAGTGCCTCGATTTCCAACTTTGCATATATGGTTATTGGTGGGGCACGATTTTTTACCTAATAATTCCAATTATTTATCCATAATTTCAAAATTAAGCAGCTGATTCATAAGTTTTAACTTACTTTTTTACTGAGATAATTTATATAATTATGTGATGGGGGCTATTCTGTTAGTTTATGTGTGATATATATCACAATCTACAAGTGACTTCTCCTACCGCATAAAGTACAGATTACTCGCTAATGTATTTATATAAGGCATTAGTGATTAAATCAGACTACAAATATTAGACTATGGCCTTAGATAAAAACAAATTAGACGCATTAAGACTAGATTCTACGGAGCCGGAAAAATCTAATATCAAGTCAGTTTTCTTAACGCTTTTGTTCATATCAATCGCCGCTTTGTTAGGGTTTGGAGGCTTTAAATTTTGGAAATCAACTCAAGAAACATTAACTGTAGATACGTTTGAAGTGAAGATGCTAGGTAGTAATCAACCATCAGCCATTCTAGAAGCCTCTGGCTATATCGTCACACGCAAGAATGCAACGTTAGCTGCAACGGTTACCGCTAGGGTTTTAAACATAAACGTAGAAGAAGGCGATGTAGTTCAGAAAGGTGATGAAATCGCTGTCCTAGATGGTAGCCTCGTTTCGAAAGACATCACTCTATCTGAGTCACGGCTAAAAGTTGCACAATCTAAAATTAACGAGGCTCACTCGCAGCTTGTAGAAGCAAAAAATAAATATGCTCGATTCACTAAACTAAGTAACAACGATTACGTAAGCGAAGATTTGCTTGATCAAGCAAAGCAAAGAGTCAGCACACTAAAAGCTATGCTGGTCACTGCAAAAAGTAACGTTCAAGTTGAAAAAGACAATGTAAATCGTCTACATCGTCATTTAGAAGAATACTTCATCAATGCTCCATTCTCAGGTGTAGTGATTTCTAAAGATGCACAAGTTGGCGAGATTGTTTCACCCATTTCGAGTGGTGAATTTACTCGCACTGGCATATGCACCATTGTTGATATGGATTCACGCGAAATAGAAGTGAATGTAAATGAAGCCTATATAAACAGGGTCCAAAAAGACCAAAAAGTCATTGCACAGCTAGACGCCTACCAAAATTGGGAGGTCTCTGGTCAAGTAATAAATATTATTCCTACTGCAGATAGACAAAAAGCAACCGTCAAAGTACGCATTGCTATAAATGAGTTAGATCCAAAAATACTTCCCGACATGGGTGTTAAGGTTAAATTTTTCGCGAAACAAGAGGAAGATAAATCAGACGAAGACTCTGAAAACACAATAGTCATTCCAAAAGTTGCAGTAGTTCGTGACGCCGAATCAAGCTTTGTATGGCTTATAAATAATAACTCAGTATCAAAGAAGGAAATCACTCTTGGAAAGCGTATAGGTAATCTATTTCAGGTTGATAAAGGCTTATCTGCTGGCGACAAAATCGCGATCAGCAAATTAGAAAAGTTAAAAGAAAGAAAACAAGTAATTACTTCTTCTCAATCCACAAACGAATGAGTTTTTATTATGGAAACTAATACTTTGATAAATGCACAAGATATAAACAAACAGTTTTCCAAGGGAACAGAAGCCATCAATGTTCTAAACGAGCTTGATTTGGAAATTGAATCTGGCGATTTTATCGCTTTAATGGGAGCCTCAGGATCAGGCAAAAGCACTCTCTTGAATATTATTGCGGGGATCGATACGCCAACACATGGAAATATATATATTGATGGTGTGGATATCGCATCTCTAAATGACTCACAACGCACCAAGTGGCGCACCAATAATATTGGCTATGTTTTTCAGCAATATCATTTGATTTCAACTCTTAACGCAGAAAAAAATGTAGAGCTTCCCCTTCTACTGCATAGGATGGGTAAAACTGAACGTAAAAAAAGAGTACTAGCAGCATTATCATTAGTTGATTTAGAAGATCGCGCGCATCATAAACCTTCAGAACTATCTGGCGGACAAGAACAACGTGTAGGCATTGCGCGTGCAATTGTTACTGATCCAAATATTTTGCTTTGCGACGAGCCCACTGGAAATCTTGACCGTAAGTCAGGCGATGAAATTTTAGAACTACTACAAGCTTTAAATTCAGAACACGGAAAAACTATAATCATGGTGACACACGATCCTCATGCCGCCTCTTGTGCAAAAAGAATTTTATATTTAGATGAAGGAAATATTTCCACTAAAGCAGTGCAATAGTTATGAAGTATATTCCTCTTATATTCGCTGACATTTTAACTAAAAAAGTACGCTTTATATTTGTTATTTTATCATTAGCAATCGCTTTTTTTATGTTTGCCTATCTTTCGGCAATAAAACAAGGCTTTGTAGGCGGCGTAGATATATCTGGCGTAGATAAAATGATTATATTTGACAAGGTATCTAACTTTAATCTCATGCCTATAGGCCACAAGTTTAAAATTAAAAATATTCCTGGTGTAAAAAATGTTAATGAAGCATCTTGGTTTGGCGGTTACTACCAAAACAGAAAAAATACTTCCCCGCAATATGCAATTAATCCAGAAGATTATTTGACTATGTACAATACTGGCTATGAACTAAACGAAGATCAAAAACAAGCGTGGATTGCAGACCGTGAGGGAGCCTTGATTGGTGATGTTATTGCTGAGCGCTTTGGTTGGGATATTGGCGACCGAATTACACTCACTTCAGCGATCTGGGGAAATAAAGATAATACGAACGACTGGGAATTTAATATCCGCGGTATTTCTTATCAAAAAGATAAAAATGCAAATATGCAAGGCATGCTATTTCATCATAAATATTTTGATGAATATCGAGCATGGGGAAATGATCAGGTTGCCTGGTTCAATGTACAAGCCGAAGATGCAAGTACGCTTGATGAAGTAGGCAACAGAATAGATGCATTTTTTAAAAATTCAGACTATGAAACCAAAACTTCTCCTGAAAAAGCATATTCCCGTAGTTATCTCAATCAAATCGGCGACATCGAAGCGATCTTTTTATCAATTCTCAGCGTGGTGTTCTTAACTTTACTGGCGGTAACTGGCAGCGCAATGGCGCAAGGTATTAAAGAACATATCAGTGACCTTGCTGTGATGTCTGTAATTGGCTTTTCTTCACGACTCATTGCAATCATTACCGTAGTAGAAACCGTATTGGTTGCACTGATTGGCAGCAGTATTGGTATTGCTCTAGCCTGGCTGGCTTGCAACCTTTTTGGTGACCCAACTAAAGGCTTATTACCGATTTTTCACTTGCCAAATTTTGTAGTATGGCAAGGACTTGTATTAGCCGGCCTATTTGGTTTGTTAATAGGTCTAGTCCCAGTATTTCTAATTCTTCGTATGGACAAAGTACAAGCCTTGCGTACCATTAATTAAGCCCGACAAAAGTCAAGATAAATGAAATTACTTCAATGCATATTAAAACTAACGGGTATTAATTTACGCAGTATTAGCAATCGTAAATCTTCTACTATTACTGCTCTCATTGGGGTTATTGGAACTGTAGTTGTATTTACTGGCCTGCTATCAGTAGCTTCCGGCTTTATATCAACTATGGAAAATACAGCATCTGAAAAATTGATGCTTGTATTCAGAGGATTCGCAAATAACGAAGTAGAAGGTTATTTCTCCACAGATGAGTATTTAAGCATGCAACAAGCCGAAGGAATTAAGCGTACCGAACATGGGCCAGTAATGTCGCCTGAAACCTTAGTTTGGGTAAATGTACCCATTAAACCTTCTGGCTCTGACGCCAACCTTTCTTTACGCGGTGTTAAACAACAAGCATTCGAAATTAGAAACAATGTAAATATAATTGAAGGTCGTAAGTTTAAACCCGGCCTAAACGAAATAGTGGTCGGAAAACAAGCTGCAAAACAATTTATTGGACTAGACGTTGGTAGCAAACATACTTGGGCAAATAATACTTGGACCGTCGTCGGAATTATGGAAGCAGAGGGTAGCATCACAGAATCTGAAGTATGGGCAGATGCACCTATCATGATGGCTGCTTACAAAAGAGACGAATATTGGTCAACAGTAAGAATAATGTTAGATGATTCGCCCAATGCCAGATCAAAGCTTGAAAATTGGTTGAATACCAATCCTTCACTCACAACCCGCGTTTCTTCAGAGAAAGAACATTACGCCGAGCAATCCGAGTTTTTTACCAAGCTTACTAAAACGATCGGAATTATTGTTGGCGCGCTCATGGCTATGGGCGCAACCATGTGCGCTCTAGTGACGGCTTATAATTCAATTGTGAGTAGAGTACGTGAAATTGCAGTACAACGCGCTCTAGGTTTTAGTTCGAGCACAATCATTGGGGCGATATTGCTGGAATCAGTGGTCATATCGATGATTGGTGGTGCAATTGGATTAATTATTGCTTATTTATTATTTAACAGGCAACAAGTTTCAAGCTTGAATCCTCAGAGCTTTAGTCAGGTGGCTTTTACCTTTGCAGTTACGCCAACTTTACTAATAATCGGCGCATTAATTTCACTTGCGATTGGTTTACTAAGCGCAATCTACCCTTGTTATTACGCAACAAGAATATCAGTAGGGCAAGGCTTACGCGCAAGCTAGTGACATTTACGCACAGAACTTATATGTCTTGGTAATCAACTAAGCTTTTTTGTTTGATTTCCAACATTTCAATTTTTTTCTTATAGGCTTCAGATTTATCCGGCAACACTTCGATAGCTTTATCTAAATATTCTTCTGCGCGACTATAATTACGCTCAACAATACTATCTTCTGCTATTGATATTAAATATCTATACAATTGATTCTTATCTCTTTGCTCGGTATCAAATTCTACTTTTTTAGGCTCTACATAATAAGGGCTCGTCTTAATAGCTACATAATTATTCTCAAATTCACTAAACAAACCTAGAGCAGTAACGAGTGTTAATATCGATACGCTTACTAAAATCGAAGATGCTACAAAAAAGGTATAGGCTTTTGATGCTTCGATTTTAAATATTCTTTTTGAAACATCAAACCATCGATCACCGATGCGCTTGTGTTGCAACACTTTGAATGTTTTAACAGGGCTTTCTATATTGTTTAGTTTTGCATTGCCTAAATAGCAGCAAGCGAATGGAAAGGATTCATCTAATTCAGAAAAGGTATTTTCAGATATTACCGTGTCACCTGGGTCAGCCATCTTTTCTAGTCTAGCGGCAATATTAACTACATTGCCATAGGGCTGATCATTGATATCATAAATAACTTCACCAAAATTAATTCCAATACGGAATTTCAGCTGGTGTTTCTCAACAATATAAAAATTATGGCGATTAGTTGCAGCGTGAATTTCGACTGCACAATAAACTGCATCAAGAGAGTTTGAAAATGTTGCAAGTATACTATCGCCATGTGCTCTAGATACAAAGCCAGAATTCTTGCTTACTAATTGGTGAGCTCTTTCTAATACATTTTGCAAATTTTTGTGGGTTTCTGACTCATACAATTCTGTATGTTTGCTGTATTCAAAAATATCAGCAAATAAAACAGCCACTACTTTTTTATTGACACCTTCAGCTGGCATGTTATTTATACTCCAACGCAAACCGTATAAACATTAATTAAGCATATCTTACTACTTAAACTGCTCTTATAGATAATCTTCGCATAAATACTTAACCGAACAATACTTTACGTTGGTCTAAGCACCTTAATTCCAATTATAAGTCTCCTACGCTATGGTTTCACTCGCCCATAACATTTCTATTTTCCAGAGTGCTTGACTAATAATATACGACATGCGCCTCACAGAAGAACCGTGAACATTATTTTTCATATCGCATTTAAATCATAGCCAGAGCTACATGAAAGTAGTTACTATTTTAATAGAAGTTTTTATATAACTGCTGCGTTAAATATATTTTACCGTCGCTAGTTTCTAATAAACCTTCTTTTTTCATTGAGCTGATAATTCTACTTACAGTTTCACGAGATGACGCTACTAGGTGCGCAATTTCGTTATGCGTTAGACCTTGTACGACGTTTCCAGCATCAGTTGATTGCGCATGCTCAAGCAATGTTAATGCAATTCTTTTTGTAACATCATTTAAAGCAAGATTTTCAAAATCAGTTGTTAGTTTCTTAACTGTACTAGCAAATAAAGTTATGATTTTTCTAGCAGCTTTTAAATTGCTAAAGCAGAATTTTTCAAAATCATCTTTTTTGATTTTTAGTAATTTACTTTCATTTATAGTTTCAACATTTGCTGTACGATCTGCTTCGCAAAATAACGATAATTCCCCAAAACTTTCGCCGGAACCTATAGTATTAATGGTAACTTCTTTCCCATCTAAGTTCTCAAGGTAAACTCGAACCTTTCCTTCTAAAATAAAATATACACAATCAGCTTCCTCGCCTTCACAGAGTACAACTCTATTTTTCTTATAGATCTTTACTATGGCATTAGAAGCCAAAGACTCTAGCTCACTTTGGTGGAAATCTTCAAAAAAAGATATGTCTTTGAAAATATGCAATGCAACACTCATAAATATCTACCCCGAGTATTAGCTTTTTAATACATATATTGTACTTATTTTTACAAATTAACATAAGTCTATATATTAGCTGTACTCCCACTTAACATTAAATAAACTACTGAAATATAACAGTTGTAATTAATAATCCCCAAATTTAATAATATGTCTCCTGCGCAATCGTTTCACTCGACCATAATGTTTCCTTTGCTCCAGAATGCTTAGCTAATACACGACATGCAACAAATAGAAAATCGGAAAGTCGATTTAAATAGATTTGTAATTCGGGATTTAGATTTAAGTCTTCCGTTAACATTACGACGCTTCTCTCAGCGCGGCGGCACACTGTGCGCGCTAAATGACATGTAGCAGAGGCATGCCCTCCTCCTGGAAGGATAAAATTTCTCAAAGGAGGAAGCGTTTGGTTATAGCTGTCTATTTTTTCTTCCAACTCTTTTACAATATGCTTATTCATAAATTTTAAGTCAGCATTATTTAATTCAGCACCCACATTAAACAGCTGGTGTTGTATATATATGAGAGCTCCATTTAAGTCATTAGGTATTTCGTAGCTTGCCACCATGCCAATTACCGAATTGAGCTCATCCACATCACCAATAGCATGAATTTGCGGACAATCTTTACGTACGCGCAAGCCTGTGGAAAGCCCAGTATCTCCCTTATCACCTGTTTTGGTGTATACCTTAGTTATTCGATCAGCCATTACAAATTCACCTTAATTCCTGCATAAAATGTTTGCCCTAATGTTTCATACCCAAACACGTCTTGATACGTATCGTCTAATAAGTTATTTATTCTCGCATACAAATTAAAGTTCTCCGTTATATTGTAGGATCCATTTACATTGACCAGGTAATAATCGTCTAGTTTGATTTCTGTGAAAGTAGAGAAATCTGTATCAAGTTGCTCATCCACATAGTTAAATCCTGCATTCAGATTTCCCTTGCCTGAAAGGGATTCATAATTAAATTGCAGGCTCGCAACCGTTTTAGGTCTGCGTATCTCTCTTATCTGAACATCATTAACATTTGGCGTTGTAGAATCGGTATAAGTATATGCTCCTCGCATATCAAAACGGTTATTAATTTGTGCATCAAAGTAAAACTCTGCGCCGTTTCGCTCGCTCCTACCGTCAAGATTGACAGCAGTGCTTGGAAAAAACAAAGTTGTAATTTCATCTTTTAGATCTTCCCAAAAAAATGTTGTGCCGACATGAGCCGTATCACTGGCAAAGGACTGATCTATGCCAAACTCCCAAGATTCTGATTTTTCCGGCTTCAAATTCGGGTTGCCCATAAATGATCCTTCGAAAAAACCAAATAATTCGCCGAAACTAGGGTTTTTTACACCCGTACCATACGATGCGCGCACTTTTGTTCCAGAGCGAGGAAAATAATAAGCACTCGTAAATCGAACCGTATCTCGATCTTTAAATTGATCGTTATCGTCTTTCCGCAAAGAAGCAGACAGAAACAATTGATCCCACATACTCAAACGATATTCGACAGCAAACCCAGTATTTCTTATATCTTGATTTTGATTTGGATTGCCAAACGAGCTTGCTCCTCTTTGCTTAAATCGTTCATCTTCTTGTTCAATAGAAAGTAGTACTTTATGTTGTTCATCTGAAAATACTCTAGTGTTAAAAGTAACTTCAGATAAATAATCGAGCTTTAATTTTTCTCCTTCTGTTCTACTATTTCCAAAAGTATCTTCATTTTGATTTCGCGTGTCTGTAAGACTGATTGAAAATTTTTGATTCCAACGATTATCAAACATGGATAAATACAAGAAAGAGGCACCATAAAATTGCTCTACATCAGATATGTTGTCTGCATCAACCGGTGCACCAAATGAACCGCTATCAAACTCGTTTGATGAATCAACATACCTTGCATTTAATCCAAATGTTAATGTTGGATTAAATTCATATTGCGAATTAAATACTATGCCCGTCTGATCATAACCATCATCTTCCGTACCTTGCTCAGAAACATTCGTGCCATTAGTGTCTAGATACGAACCTTGCAAATAATATTTTAATCTTCCCAAATCACCAGTGGCAGATGCAGAGCTACGAATAAAATTGTGAGACCCCACTTCGGTTGAGCTGGAAATTGATTTTTCACCATAACCAATGCGGGTTTTGATACTAATAATTCCTGCCAATGCATCACTGCCCCAAACTGAACTTTGAGCTCCGCGCATGACCTCTATGCGCTCAATACTGTCTGGCAATAAATTTGCAAAATTAAACTCAGAACCTGTTGCCGGATCATTTGCTTCAACACCATCAATCAAAACTAATACATGGTTTGCCTCAGCACCACGAATACGAACTTGTGTTTGAGAGCCATAAGGTCCTAACTGACTAATCGTAACTCCTGGAACTATGCGTAATAACTCAACTAGTGTTACCGCATTACTTTTTTCTATTTCGTCTCTAGTGATAATGGTTACTGATCCACCTACTTCTTTTCCGGGGACAGAAACCTTTGAGGCACTGAGCACGATCACATCATCACTGGCAAAAACTATGTTGCCTGTAAGAAATGTTAATATTAAATACAAAGGTAATAATCGCATATATATCCTTAATCATTTTTTGATCGCGGACACACAGTGAAGGGCACAACTTAAGTTGTACATTTTGAACTTCAGCCAGAGTCGCCCGCCGCAACTTCCTGAGTCACAAAAGGCCGGTCTCCGGGCTAATGAGTGTTCATTCTTTCAAATAAAACTAAATGATTCGCCTTCCCATGTTTTAAACAACACAGTGGCCAACTGAATCACCAATACTCAATTACCGTTGCGGGGGCAGCGTCTGTCTTACACAGACTTCCCTGTTTCACCCTTGCGCATTTAAATTATGACAAGGACACCTTAAGTGATGTGGTTATGAAATGGATTCTATCAGCTTTTAAAGAAATTAGTTTTGAAGTTTTTTGATTTCGGCGATGATTTCATCACTATGTGTTGCTGGTTTTACTGAGCGGTATATTTTTGCAAGTTTCCCTTCTGAATCAATAATGAAAGTGTGGCGTTTCGCTAACTTAAGAGGCCCTAATTTTGTTAAAGAGCCATAACTGCTAGCAACCTTGCCACCTATATCTGCAAGCAAAGGAAATTGCAGGCTATATTTATCGGCAAATTTGCCATGGCTTTCTGTCGTATCAACACTTATCCCAATAACCTGCACATCAAGATTTTGCAGTGTAGCGATATCATCACGAAACGCACATGCTTCTTTAATACAACCCGGAGTGTCATCTTTTGGGTAAAAATAAATCACCACCCACTTCCCCAGATAGTCTTTTAGCTCATGCACGGTTTCAACTTGATCTGATAATTCAAACTGAGGTGCCTGTATTCCAATATCCAATTCGGATGCAAGTGATGAACTAAATATTCCCATAAAGATAAAACTAACAATAATTATGTTTATGTTATTAACTTATAGTCATTATGGTACAAATTTAAAAACTTTCCCTTGATAGTCCAGCACATACAGTTCGCCAGACGAATCCTCTCCAAATGAACTAATATTTAAATTTGTTCGCAGTAGCTCACGCATTTCAAATTTCTTATCTTTTTCTATACTCCAAATAACTCCACTACAAAAATCACCAAAGATATATTTTCCATACAGTTCTTGCACTTTACTACCACGATATACATAACCCCCTGTGACGGAACATCCATGCTTACGTCCATACTCTGCAACGGGCATAACTAACTTTCCTGTATTGCATTCTTTTTTAGGCAAAAAACAATGCTTACCTTCCATCAAACGCCAACCGTAATTTTCTCCTCCTTGACTATCTGCCGCTCGCCAATGTATTTCTTCCCACTTGTTTTGCCCTACATCCGCAATCCATAAATCTCCTGTTTCACGATCAAACGAATGGCGCCAAGGATTTCGTAATCCATAAGCCCAAATTTCTGCAAGCACATTATCTCGTTCTACAAATGGATTATCTTTAGGAATCGAATAACCACTCGCTTGATTTACATCAATACGTAACATTTTTCCCAAAAATGTTTTTAAATTTTGTGCGTTATCCCATGGATCTCCACCGCGCCCTCCATCCCCCATACCTAAATACAAATAACCATCTTGCCCAAATGCCAACATTCCACCATTATGATTAGAGGCTGGATCTTGTTGGGCAACAAGCACTTCAAGACTTTGTAAATTAGTTTGTTTTGCGTTTGGCGGATCAACCGTTAAACGCGCAAGCGTGTTATCGCCATTCTGTGCGGTATAAAAAAGAAATAGATAACCGTTTTCTGAATATTTAGGATGAAATACAATAGACAACAAACCTTGTTCACTGCCTCTTGTGGTTATTAATGATGATACATCTAAGAAAAGATGTTTCTTTGTACCATTGAGAGCAAAAACTTTGCCCGTTTTCTCAACCATGAAAATGCGAGAATCATCTGCATGCGTGAGCAAAATCGGTTTATTTGCATCATCAAGCAATAACTTCAATTCTGCAGCGTAGCTTAACTGCGCTAAGCATGTGACCACAGTGAAAATTGCATAAATAGCTCCTTTTAAGCTATTACACATTACCTGCTCCAAAAGCTTTAACAGCCCCTGCGGTGACATCTTCCTCTGGATTAAACCAGTTAAGTTTCTTGTGTAACTGCACAACATCACCAATGATGACTAACGTTGGTGGTTTGACATCATGCTTTTCAACTAATTCGGGTAAATTTTCTAAACTGCCAATTATATTTCTTTGATTTGCTGTAGTGCCTTGCATAATTAATGCAGCAGGAGTGGTTGCACTAAGGCCATACTTTATTAAGTTTTCACAAATAATTTTCAAACCATGCAAACCCATATAAAACACCAAGGTTTGATTAGTATGCGCTAACATTTCCCAATTCAAATCCACTGTGCCATCCTTTAGATGCCCAGTAGCAAAAATAGCGGCTTGTGAATATTCGCGATGCGTTAACGGAATGCCTGCGTATGCAGCACAGCCCGCTGCTGCAGTAATGCCTGGCACTACTTGAAATGGAATATTTTCATCAACAAGCGAATCAATTTCTTCGCCGCCGCGACCAAAGATGAACGGATCACCACCCTTCAGCCTTAAAACACGTTTACCTTCTTTGGCTAACCGCACTAATAGTTGGTTAATTGTTTCTTGTTGAAGAGCATGTTGCGCACGCTCTTTGCCTGCATAAATGTGTTCTGCATCTTTACGCACTAAATCCATAATCTCTTGCGAAACTAGGCGATCGTATACCACTACATCGGCTTGTTGCATCAAGCGCAAAGCACGGAATGTTAATAAATCAGGGTCTCCCGGACCCGCCCCCACCAAATACACCTCCCCTTGAGGCAGCTCGCTGTCATCCGCTTGCTGTATTGCGTCATCGAGTAACTTTTGTGCTGCACTGACTTGATTAGCAAATACTAGTTCCGCAATAGGTCCTTGCAACACTTGTTCCCAAAATTTTCGTCTTTGATCGATTGTAGAAAATTTTTCTTTAACTGCAAGTCGATTCTCTTCTATTAACGTTGCCAACTGCCCATAGGATGCAGGCGTACAATTTTCTAGTTTAGTGCGTAACATTCTAGCCAGGACCGGAGATGCGCCTCCGGTAGACACAGCGATTTGCACGGGTGAGCGATCAATTATCGATGGCAGAATAAAATCACAATTTTTACTGTCATCTGCTGTGTTAACAAGAATATTTTTATCGCGACAAAGTTGCGCGACCTCAGCATTCACCGTTCTATCATCGGTTGCTGCAATCACTACTTGATAAGTATTTAAATCACTCGCCAAATCATCGACAGAAAAAGTTTTTTCATGCCAAACAATTTTATTGTCTAACTTTCGCTTAATTTCTGCCGTTATTTCAGGCGCAATGATTGTGATCGCTGCTTGTGCACGAGAAAGTATAGAAACTTTACGTTCAGCAATTATGCCTCCACCTACAATTAAGCAAGGCTTGTTTTTTATATCTAAAAATAAAGGCAAATAATCCACAGAAATGTCTTTTTATTTAAGTAACTTTATATTTTTAATGATCGGAGTTATTACTGGTTCAATTTTTTTACGCATTACGGAGCCAATCGCATCAGTCATACCGAATATAGGATCAACAAGTGTTTCACTAATCATGGATAAATAAAATATCGCTTTTAGCTGGGGCAAAAAAGACTGCTCTAGCACTAAAAGTCTTTGTATTTCTTTAGGTTCTTGGTGATATTTATCAACGTATTCATCTAACGCCCTTATATCCCTCCAGTTAGGCAACTCGCTTTCAAATTTACTAAAATAGTTCCCTATTGCATTCAGTATCGCTGCCACTACCTCTTGATCATTAGGCTTATTCAGCACTAACTCTGCAGTCTGTAGAAACGCTTGCCCAGCAGGACTCAAAATTTGGCGCAACAATATTGCAATTTCATTGCCTTCATCAACCTCTACTTCTGTACTTTTACAAACATCTTTCCAAGTGTGGTGCGAGTTCACATGTATAGGAAGATCGTCAGGTGTTAGTTGTAGAAACCCTACGTAATAGACATTCTTGCGTTTGCCACGTTTCCAAACTTCTTCCGCATTTCTTGTGTTATTAATCCAGGCTGAAGCACTAAACGCACACTATCTATAATCGCTTTTTGATGCTCTTCAAAAGGTAAAAATTCAATTAAAAATTTTGCTAACTCCCCTCCCATTGCACCCTTCACAACGTTATCTTTTTCAAGCATGCGTCGTGCATTTTCTGCGGTTGCGCTTGACCACCATGCGCGTCTAGCCAACTCATCTGTTAAACCCGATGCATGCACTACTGCGACAACTGCTTCTGGCTCGCCAACTAGCAATAGCTTTTCCAAACTGTCATCACGAGCCTGCCCCATACGTGTCCATCTTTTTAGATAAACGGGGTAACCACCAGGCGACCCTAGATAATGTGTAGATAGAAATTGCCTTACCAAACGAACATATTTTTCGTCTTTACAAGTAGGATTAAGCTGCACACTCGCATCACCTTTTTCTGATAACACATACACACACATGCGCGACTCATCAATACGCACCGCTTGCAAGGGTTGCGCAACTAATACATTTAGCCGCAGTTGGTCTTCGCTAGAAAGTTGCATTATTAATTAAGCTGAACTCTTTGCCCCCATGGAGCGGTATCTTTTCCCTTTACTAACCAAATTACAGGATAGTTTGGCTCAATATCAGGGAAGTCTCCCTGACAATCCGTGAAATAAATTAACAGATCAGGCTGTTGATCTTGTAGATCTATCCACTCAAATACTGGACAAAAATCAGTACCGCCACCACCTTTAAGTTCATTTGGCAATTTAATTTCATCCCATGGCTCAAACACCCACGGCGCACCTTCGGCAAGTGCTGCATCACATGGCAAAATTGTAATACGTGCACGCATATTGGCTTTGATGGCATCCACTTCAGACATAAACTCACACATCTCTTTATCATCCACAGAACCACTAATATCTATTCCTACCGCAACGTTTATTTGAGCACTACGCATACTTGGAAAAATTGCAGGATCGCCTCGACGCGACGAGGGTCTGGAATAACTATAGTCATCTCGCGCACTCGCCGTCATATAACGCGCAAGGAGCATGCGCCATGGCAATCTAGGTTGCAGCATAAAATCCACCATACGTGCCATCGAACCTCCCAATTTGCCTGCTTGTTTAGCCGTTTGTGCCGCTCCTGCCAAACGTTGTTGCCACTGCACCGACAACTCTTCTTGTTCTTGTGGAGTCAACGCTGCAGGTTGCGGTGCTAATCCATCCATCTCTTCACTATTTTCATCTTTACCTAAATCGGATGATGATTGCGGCTCTTGATCATGGGCATCCGAGAGTGGCTGATGACTACTAGCATTCTGATTTGGATTATCCTTGTTTGGATTATCCTTGTTTGGATTATCCTGGTCGTCTGAAGGATCTTTACTTTGTTTTTCTAATTCGGAATTTTCATTATCTAAATCACCAATATAATGATAGATCTCTTCAGCAGTCATCCCTTCATACCCATCATCCACTAATGTTTCGGGCGGCGCCTTAAGACCGTCTTTAATTAACAAAGGATTGACCGCGTAATCGCAAGCCAAATCCCAATGATGTTTGATTCGATGTTGACGGCGCGCAAAATGCGACAAAGCACAATGCAACGCTTGTTTAGCTAAAACAAACTGTGTTTGCTGAATATCTAATGCGTTGATGTAGTCTTCGTTGTAGTACAACTTTTTCGCATCAGTTGCCGCCCCCGAACACCAGTTTGGATCTGCAGCAACTAACGGAAGGCGCAAGACTAATGCGCCTAAAAATGGCTTGTCTAGTATTAAGCGCGTTCTAGCTGCAGCAAGTTTATTTTGTAAATCTGAGTCAGCCACATGAAGTTAAGCGTGATCGAAAATCATAATGTCGGCAATTTTATCTGCCCACTTAGCAAACTCTGGCAAACTAAATATATCTTCGCCAATTGCACGATGCATATCTGAAACCATCATTACACCCATCTCACGTTGCGGAAATCGGTTAGCGTAATTAAGTATGTTGCCATGCACTTTGGTTGGGTCGGTTGTTTTATCTTTCACCTTCTGGGCACGTATAGCATGGCCCACTAATGCAGATGCCACTGCATATTGCAGATCGATTTCTTTTGGTGCCGCTACATCCTCACCATTCACAATCGCTTCAAGATCAGGCATCTGATCTAAATTAGAAATAAATGCATTTAATTCCACACCTGCAGCAGGCCCTACACATGCTTGCAATGCTCCGGTTAACAAATCAGGGCGTTCAGAAAATTTTTCTAAGGCGCGATGCGCAAATTGCCACGAACGAGGTGATGGGAAAGCCACAGGATTGTGTGCCGGATCAAAATCAAATAACAAGTCTGGGCGAAAACGTAAAAATGCAATGATTCGATCATCAATATTATTTGCATAAGCCCACGCGACCCAATCGTCTAAATTAATATCCACTTCAAAATGCGAAAACCGATTTGCTAAAGGTGCCGGCATTGAATAGGTAACACCACGATCACCTTGACGATTACCGGCAGCAAAAATTGCCCAACCCGAGGGCACATCATATTGACCTAGGCGACGGTCAAGAATGAGTTGGTATGCAGCAGCCGATACACTCGGTGCAGCAGATGTAATTTCATCTAAAAATAAAATTCCCGTTTCACCATGTCGTTCAACATTTGGAAGCATTGCAGGAATGGCCCACTCTACCGACCCGTTGTCACGGAAAGGTATGCCACGCAAATCACTAGGTTCCATTTGCGACAAACGAATATCGATGACTTCAACATTATTATGTTTAGCTACTTGAGAAACCATTTCTGATTTTCCTACGCCTGGCGGTCCCCACAACATCACCGGAGTGTGGTTGCCATCAGAAGCACCTTTGAATTCTTTTTCTAGAACGACGAGTAAATGTGCAGGACGCATATATTAAGTATGATAAAAATTAAATTTTAGATTGGATAAAAAATTAGACTATTTGTTGCTCAAGCTCTTCTGATTATTGCTTAATCTCTTCTGGTGTAAACCCAGCTTTCGCATACCACTCTTTAGCTTTATCTAAATCTTTCTCTATCCCGCCCGCACCTTGTTCATACATCATGGCCAATGTGGTCTGTGAACCCTGTAATCCTTGTTCTGCAGCTTTAGTAAACCATTTCACTGCTTGCTTTCCATCTTGCTCAACACAATCACCTTCCATAAACATAAATCCCAATCCATGCTGTGCTAACTCATGCCCTTGCTCTGCTGCCTTTTCCATCCATTTAACTGCTGCATCTTTATTCACTGCAACCCCTAATCCATTTTGATACATGATGGCACAACGATGCATGGCATCTGTATTACCTTTTTCCGCAATCACGGAAAGAATCTGCATAGCACGAGAAAAATGCTTGGCCTCAAAGGCCATCATGCCACTATTAAAATCCATATCATCTTGCGCAGACATATTGGCTCCAGATTGTTCTTGATGAGAATGATTACAGGCGTTTCATAATACGCGAAAGCCCGAATTAGTAGGAATAACCCTTAATATCGCCAACTTATATATGGGTTTACTTAAAATTGGGAAAATATAGTCCTCTCGATAGGGATATATAGAGCTTAATACCACCTTTTGTATCCTGCGATGCCCAATTGAAAGTGGCATCATTAGCCCTATGTCAGCTAGCGAACAAGAAATTATATCCGACCCAAAGCTTGCGATGCGCTCTTATATACAGCGCGTAGCCACCGGACCGGAATACAGTAAAGACATCTCGTTTGCAGAAGCACGAGATGCGATGACCCATATTCTGAATACTTCAGCGGACCCGGTTCAAGCTGGTATCTTTTTAATCGCTTTGCGCATGAAGCGCGAAACGTTGGATGAAAACGGCGGCTGCCTACAAGCCATCATTGATGCCTCTAACATGGTTGCCGCAGATGTTGATCATATCATTGATGTCGCAGATCCATATGATGGTTATACGCGCGGCACACCCGTTTCACCTTTTATTCCTGCAGTGCTAGCAGCATGTGGTTTACCTGCGGTTTCGCATGGTGCAGAAGCGGTTGGCCCAAAGTATGGCGCAACACACAGAAAAGTTTTACGTGCGGCAGGAATAGATGTGGATTGCGACATGCAACAAGCATTAACGCAAATCAATAATCCAGAAAGTGCTTGGGCTTATATTGATCAAAAAACCATTTGTCCTTCTCTACATAATTTAATTCCCTTACGCACACAAATAGTTAAACGCCCGGTTATTACCACTGTAGAAGTTTTAATTGGCCCAGTACGTGGCAAAAAAAGTACCACATTAATGACAGGTTATGTGCACAAGCCGTACCCACCTGTTTATACACACTTAGCAAGAATATCCGGTTTTGATTCAGCCGTACTGGTACGCGGTGTTGAAGGAGGCGTGATTCCTTCGTTAAAACAAGAATCAAAATATTTTGAATACAAGGGTACAAATGATTTAACTGAAGTTGAAATATATCCTGAACATCTCAACATTCAACAGGATGTCCGCGCAGTACCTTTGCCAGAATTAAACGCTGCAAAATCTACAGGTGATAACACAGCCGCGAAGATTGATACCGACCAACTCGCCGAAGAAGCTGCCAAAATTGGCGTTGCTGCACTGCAAGGCGAACACGGCCCTGCACGTGATAGCTTAATTTATTCAACTGCAATTATGCTCACACACATGGGCGTAGAAAAAACCATACAAGCTTCTGCTGAAAAAGTACGCACGACAATAGACTCAGGCAAGGCTTTTGCACATTTTCAAAAAAATCAACTACATTAAAATATATATATTTAACTTTTATTTAAGGAGATAAAAATGGACCAAGCATACAGAGAAGCAATTACAAAAATGGAAGAAGCCAAGGTAGACCCAGAATACGTATTGGGGTGGCAAGGCGGATACTTAGGGCATCCAGAGCGCGAAGAACAGCGTGTTACCGATGCCTACACTGCAGGTTTTGAAGATGGCTCAGAAAAAAATGGTAGCAATTTTGATAGTTGGAAAAAATAAATAAACACTGGATGTACAAATAAGAGTTGCAATATGGACGACCTACAAGGACGTAGGAAATGCAGAAAATGCCGGAGTAATTTTGCCGATGCTTCTGGTTAAAATTCTTCGTTATAAAATGTCCGCTTCCGGCCAATAGCGGACATAGAATCTTTCTTAGTTTGATTCAAGAATAATGGCGCTTTCCGCAACACAATGGCTTTTTACTTGGTTAGCATTTTTGGCATCGTATGTGATTCCAACGAAGCGTACACGATCTTTTGGTTTGATCTTGCGTGCAAATTCGTCTTGACCATCTTTGATACGTGCCGCTTCATTGCAATAGATTTTCCAATCCTCACGACCTTCGACTCGAACCCGAAATCCGCTTCTTATATATTGCAAATATTCTCCTTCTATATTTGGCATCGATGAAAATTTCGTCTTTGTTTTTTCATTAGCGAGTACTCTAGACTCAGAATCTCCACACCATGTACAATTTGCCCAGTACTTTTGAGCACGATCTATACGGTATCCTGCTCTACTAATTCTTGTAGCGCCACGACTACATGCGTCATGACATTCCTGTGCTTGTCTTTTTGAAGTTGAATCTGAAGCATTTTCGAGCTTAACCTTCCATTCCTGCGTAGCCTTATTCATGTCGTTGACCATCTCATCAATGGTTTCGGGGGCTTTAGTAACGGCTATCGCAGGTTTCTTCATTCCAGGAAGTTGGTTCTTCGTGTTAGCGTAATTTTCTTCACAACTTTGAATACTTCTATCTGTTAATAATTCTGGATGCTTAGTTACTGTTTCCGCATACCTCCAACATGCCGCTATACACATGTGAGCGCGGTCTGATCTAAGTTTTCCAGCGTCGACCCAAGCTGCACACTGTTGTCCTTTTTTACGCATGTCTTCTACAACAGTATTTGCATGAATATCTTCTATAAAAAAACATTAAGCAAATAGATTAAGAAAACTAATGCGCTGAAAATCAATAATTGCTTGAATGAAATAGCCATATTTCCTCTATTTTTATATTAATTATTGGTGCTTTTCAAAACCATTTTAATGTCCGCTTTGGGTCGTAAGCAGTCATTTTGAACGTTTGTTTTGAAGTTTCCAACCAAGGTTCCCCTTATTTAATTTGAATTATGTCTGCTTTCGGCCAATAGCGGACATAAAATAGTTTAAACATCTAACCATTCCATTCAGCTAAAGCATCATCTGATGCGTGTCCAATAAGTATTAAAATTTTCTTGGGATTGCCACGAGCTTGAGAAAAATTCTTTGTATTTGAATCGTAAAGTAACCAATGCTCTTCATTTCCCGCAATCACATACATCTGGTAAGTTTCTTCTGGCAAAACTCCCCATTTACGTGTCCATTCATTGGTATTTGCCTGAGCAATAAATGGCTCAGTAACAAGGCTCAATAGCTCTGCTTTCTTATTATTTAAGAATACTTCTCGGTCTTCCGCATTAAAGTCGGGAGTTGAACAAGGTCTACTGAAAGATTCTTTTAGAATTTCTATTGCTTGTTCCTTAGTCATATATTTGTATCTTGGAAAATGTCCGCTTTGGGTCGTAAGCGGTCATTTTATGTTTGTTATTTTGTGAATCCAACCTGAAATCCCCTTCAGTAGTTTAGCTTATGTCCGCTTTCGGCCAATAGCGGTCATTTCTGATTCCAGTATTTAATACCAGAATCAATACAATTGACTTCTGTTACATCACATATAGATAGGCGATATTTCAAATAACTAATCAATGCTTCTTTTTCATAAGAATTAAATTGGTCGCATCTTCCAGACCAAAAATCACTATTTGGGTCATCGGGTGAAAGATTGTAAAGAATATTTTCATGAGCATTACTGTCAGGAACTTCTATAGCGTATTTAATAAAACTAGGTAAATAGTATCTAAATGCTTTTGAAGAAAACAAAGTAATATCATTTCCATGATATTCCAATAGTGTGTCCGGAACATCTACTACAGAATACTCCTCGAAACTCCTGCTTAATTCTTTGCACTCCGTACATTCATCTATTGCATGAGTTGTAATCTCATTAAAATTAGGTCTTGGAGCCTCGCTAAATGCTTCAAACAATCCTGTTATAGAATAATCCATTTAGTTAAATCAAAAATGTCCGCTTTGGGTCGTAAGCAGTCATTCTGAACGTGTTATTTATTGATTCCAACCTTGCTTCCCCTTAAATCTATTTAATTATGTCTGCTTTCGGCCAATAGCGGTCATTTGATTTTGAGTAAATTTTTAGAACGCAATACATTTGACTTCACTGATTCCCCTAGAATTGCTTCTTTCAAGTACAGCTTATCCTGATCATGCAATGGTGAATTATCTTGCAGTAAAGAGTTTCTATCGCTCCATTGCTGATACCATGACTCTGATTCTTTTTTAACGAAAGTTGCCATTTCATTTGCGCAGATTTCTACAGATTCTATCGAAGATTCGTATTCAAACTTATATTTACCTGCTTTGAAATCTTTCTCAATTGGGCCTATTAAGGCTATAAACTCTCTACTATCATTCAAGACTCTAATACAAGTATGTATCCTGAAATATGGCCCAAAACTATACTTGTGAATATGAATAAACTCGGCGATTAGATTGTTTTCTCGCACGAAGAATGTAGGTTTTGTTCTAATAAATCCGGTCTCTTTGATCTGACTAGCAAAGCGCCTCAACACCTTGTCTGCATTTGAACGTTCCAATTTTTTTAGTTCGCGCTCTCTTAGATACTCCTTTTTTTCGTTAGGAGATAACTGATCTATAAGCTTTGAGCCTTTTTTTATCAAATTAATATAATGTCCGCTTTGGGTCGTAAGCAGACATTTTAAACCTGTATATTGAATTTCCCAATTTCTTCTTCTATTTAAGTAAACTTAATTTTCGGAAGTCATCAATGACTCAATTCTGTGCCTTTCAAGCAAGTGCATCACAATTTAAACTCTTGTTTTATAAGCATAATTCCTGCGGTTATTTAGCATTTATTCTAGATCTGATCACTAAAGCATCGAATTAAGCTGCCGATAATTAAACAAAGCTTCAATAAGTTGGAAAATAATTCTGACACTCAAATAATACCTTCATGAAGAATCGCAGAAATTACTATCAAACCCTCCACGTTCAAGCCGATGCCCCGAAGGAAGTCATTCGCTCGAGTTATCGCACCATGATGCAAAAACTTAAAATGCATCCAGACCTAGGAGGTTGCCATGAAGATGCTGCGGTGGTGAATGAAGCGTATAACGTGCTAATGAATGACACTGCAAGAGCGGAATACGATACTACTCTAAACACTAAACCAAAAACTGAACAACGCACTGAAAAAACTAAACAAACCAAGGCCCCAACAAAGCCAATCAGGAAAAACACTTATGCTGACAATAAACAGCAATGTTCATTTTGTAACTCGCAACATAACATGGGAAATAATATTGGACCTGATGATGTATGCCCTAAGTGTGAAAGCCCCGTGTTCCCTGCAAAAAAACAAACCGTAGAAATTTGTGGCAAACGAACCATTCAAAGAATGAATAAAGAATGGTCAGTGAGATTTTATAGCTTATGGCCCAACTCCGAACCCCACATTGGAAAAACAAGAAACGTATCCCTGAATGGCATGCAGTTAATTACCACCGAATCGTTAGATATAAACCAACTGATTAAAATCACCAGTAGCGAACTCGATGCAGTGGCCAATATTGTTAACCGCCAATTGGGTTCTAATGAAAAGAGTGTTGAATGGAGTTACGGATTAGAGTTTTTAACCCTGCGTTTTCACCAAGCCCACGGCACATTTATATCGTTAGCTATTTGAAAATGCTCATTTACATAAATGTCTGTTTTTCAGCCAATAGCAGACATTAAACAATACTACCCTGTTGTCATTTTCTTCAAGGTGCGATCTTTGATTACAAAGTGGTGGTACAACGCTGCAATTGCGTGGCCTAGAATTAAAATCCAGACCGCCCACTTACCCATTATCTCTTTATGAAAAAAGTCGATGGGTTCTTCAAATTCTTTAAAGCTTAATCCCAACCAATTAGTAACAAGCGTATTATAAATAGAAGTAGCCTCAAACTTAACGACATCAAACAAAAAGAAAAACTCTGTATTTACGCCAGTACCAATATAACCACTTAGCGGCATAAGAATCATTACAGCATATAAAGCGTAGTGACCAATGTGTGCAGCGATATGTGCAAGCTTAGTTCCAGGTTCTTGACTTGGAGTTTGATTGAAGTTGCGCCAAATTATTCTAAGAATAACCACTGCCGCAATGGTGATGCCAAATGATAAATGCAGTTGCAGAGCTGTCCAGTTTTCTGGGGTTTTTTCTTCTGTAAACCAATGTCGAAAATAAACAGCACAGTACGAACCTAAAAATAGAGCCACTATTGTCCAATGAAACCACTTTGCGATTGAGCCATAATTGTTTGCGGTGTTTTTAAGCGTCATTATTATTCTTGAAAATCTTTAAATTTTGAACCGTTTGTATACGAATGTCCGCTTTGGATCGAGTGCGGTCATTCCTCGCCCCACACCCCACTTTCCGGAATTGGCGGCGGCGCAAAGTCAGCTTCACTTAGTGATGGACTTTGCCCTTTAAACACTCGTTTAAGTGCTAATAAATGTTTAGGTATTTCTGAATCAATTACATAATCTGGAATCCATTTATTATCTTTTTCACCCATTACGTCTCGAACATAGTTGCCCGCTATACGACGCATAGAAAAACTTGGGCCATCTTCTTCGTTGTAAGAACATTCAGAATACTCATTCATTCTTTCGTTTAGCAAATTAATAAAGTCTGAACGATACTCTCCCGCTTCCACATCTGATCGGTTGCTTTGCATCGTATCTGCTAGATGCTGGCCAAGCGCATTAATGAATATTTCACGTTCGGCGGCAGACATTTCATCAAACACCATGCGATCGGCAACATGTGCGCCAAATGCAATAAATTCACCAATCACATCTAGTCTTTGAAAACGAGATGCCGTTTCAAATCCTTCATTTTCTAAAAATAAGCATGACTCTGCTGCAAGCACCCAAAGATTAAAGCCAATGACCCCTGCAATCTCTTCTGGTTTGCGCTTTCTTTCCGCTTGATTCCATTTAGTCTTTAATCTTGCCATTTTGCTTGCTGTACATAGTGTTAATAAATGTGGTCTTATGATGCTAACTTTTAGATACTAACTCAGATATTAACATGGACCCTGTATAATAGGATGATTCAGAAAGCCACCCACCCACCCAGTCATCCACCCAACAATCGACTATGTGAAACGGTTCAAAAGAACTGCGACATATCTGATGCACATCATGCTGCCAATTACACACTGTGTGTGTATTTATTAAAGATGCGTGAATATTACCGCTGGGAAAATGGTTTTTCATACAATGATGTTTTACCCAAAGAAGACGTCGGTAATTGGGTACAAGAACGTGAAAGTTTGTGGGAAGAAATTGAAAACCAAGCCTTTTTGCCATTAGAAATCGATGGCAAAAAATACGACCCCTTTGATACTGAAAATATTAATAAAGCATTGGCGCCGAAAGGCTATGTTTATAGTGGTGGCATGGGCTTGCGCGCAGCACCCCATTTCTTTTTAGCTAAACTCGAAGAAAAGAAAGTCTACAACGACTTCACTATGCATGTATCTGCAGATGAATGCGCGCGCGATCTAACCGCCCCTCCCGCCATGACGCAAGGCAAGCATGTTTTTATTCGTCGTGAAGCGTTACACCGATACTTATGGGAAAAGTTTACCGAGTGGCAATGGCACAAATATGAAAATGCGATGTCTCGTGCATTATCATTTTATGATTTTGAGAATGATATTGACCAAGCACTTGAGCAAATGACCAACAACGAATTGCAGGCTGTCACCTTACATGAGATTGGTGAAATCAGCGCATCCCAAAAACTAGGTGACCAATGGCGCGAAATGATTGTTAGCTTACCTCGGTCTCGCGCTGAGTTTTTAGCCAGAGCGGTTAAAGACTTGCTAGCAGATTGTTTATCGACTCTGCCAGGGTTAATTGATAACTATAACCCAGCTTCATTACATTTTTATGCCGCTAACCTTGTCGCAATGCGAAAAGAATTGTTTCCAAGCTTTTATATTGCTTATCAAGTATGGCTAGACACAGAAGACACTCAACCTCTAAAAGCTTTAGCTGTAAAAGGCGCACAACATTGGGCTACACTTGCACAAGAAATGCTAACGCTCTACCAAGAAGAAAAAGATGTAGATTTAGATACGTTAGAGACGCTCGTACAGAATAACATTTTATAATTTATGCCCAGCAAACCTTTACAGACCATACATGAGGTCAAACCCAATAGTTTTGTGTTTGAAAAACCCAATACACTACCTAAAGAATTCTGCGCTGATGTAATCGCACGATTCGAGAAAGATGAAGAAGGTCAATACAAAGGACGCATTGGCCAACATGCAAATGAAGATAACAGTATTAAAAAATCAACCGACCTAATGGTTAGCGGAAAAGAACATTGGAAAGATGTTGATAAAGCGTTGTTTCAATCCTTAGGTAGAGCCGTAATAGAATTTCGCGAGACTTATCCTTTTTTCAAAGGTTCTTTTAAAGACATGGGCTATGGGGTACAGCGCACGAATCCCGGAGAACATTATCATTGGCATATCGATGGTGGCAGTCATGACTTTAGTCACCGGCAACTTGTAGCCATTTGGTATTTAAACGATGTTGCTGGCATGGGCGGCGAAACGGAATTCTTATTTCAAGACATTAAAATTAAACCTGAACTAGGGAAATTAATTTTATTTCCTCCTTTTTGGACACACGAACATCGTGGCGTCACATTAGAGTCTGGCGTGAAATATATTGCTACTACGTGGGTAGTATTTGCATAAATATACACCTTAAATGCAAATAATTTATCGCTCTCCTAACTCTGAAAAAGAATTTGAGGATTATTTTACTTTCCGCTGGGAGTTACTACGAAAACCATTAGGCTTTAAACGCGGCAGTGAACAAGATGAATTAGAAAATACTGCATTTCAGCTTGCGGCCTTCAACAATAAAATAATTATAGCGGTTGGCAGATTACATATTGAAAAAAATAATACTGCGCGAATACGCTACATGGCTGTTGACAGTGCATTTAGAAAACAAGGTGTTGGCAGTCGCCTACTTAATAAATTAGAGAAATATGCAATTGAAAAAAATATTGGAAGCTGCTGGTTGTATGCACGTGAAACCGCCGCCCCCTTCTACACCAAAAACCATTACAATATTATTGGTGAAGCTATATCGAAACTAGAGATTCCACATCAAAGAATGCAAAAGATTCTCTAACACTACGTCACTACGAGCTCGGTTAGATTCATATCGCCACCAGTATCAATATCTACTGCCTGTACACCTGGAATTTTATGCATTATATAAGCCGCCATCAGCCCAACAGTAGCGGATTTTTCTTGCTGTATAGCCGTTAGCATTTTATCTGCAGCTATCTGGCAACGCTGCATTTCATTTGGAGCCTCTACCCAAGTACGACTCATCTGCCATCCTTGGTCCATATCGGTATCCATTTTTACAAACATTTCTTGCGCACTAGATATCATGTCTGCATCTATTTCCAGGGGAAATGTTTTCTCATCAATCGTAACTTTCAGTATCATCAGGGATTAATTCTCTATAATGTGAAATCAGTATAACTTGTAACAAGCGAACAAAATAATGTTAGTTAAGATTAAAAGTATTCTTGGTGACGCTGAATTACAGAAAATTCAGAAATTACTTAAAAACGCAAAGTTCAGAGATGGACACCTATCCGCTGGCATGGCTGCACAACAAGTTAAAAATAATCTTGAAGTTTCGGATGAAGATATTACTTCATCACTAAACAACATTGTAATGAACAATGTACTTCGTCAACCCATATATCAACAAGCTGCTTTACCTCACCGCATCGCCGCACCATTTTATGCACGCTATGAAACAGGTATGGAATATGGCGAACATATTGATGACCCCATTATGGGACAAGGCGACCGATATCGCTCTGATCTTGCAATGACTATATTTCTTAATTCGCCAGATGAATACGAAGGTGGTGAATTAATTATACAAAGCTCTTACGGTGAACAATCTCTAAAGCTTAATGCAGGCGATGCTGTGCTTTATCCCGCAACCACAAGACATCGGGTTGCAAAAGTAACCAGTGGCCAAAGGTTAGTGGCGGTAACGTGGGTGCAAAGTTTGATTCGTGACAATGAACAGCGCGAATTACTTTATCAACTTAGTAAAACGCGTGAGAAATGGTTGCATAAAGATCCAGACTCAGAAGACACGAAACGTATTGATAGCACTTACGTTAATTTGGTTCGAATGTGGAGCGAAGTATAAGATATAAAAAAGCCGCCCTTGCGAATACAAGCTAGCGGCCTTTTAAATTAGATTTAGTTAAAGAATTAAGCGTGCGAACCTTTTTCCTTATGCGCATCTTCAACCACTTCCATTGCAAGTTTTGCGTATTCTTCTCTATAACCATCCAGACTTGAACCGTCTTTAGGAACAAAATAGCTCTCTGCAGTTATTTCGCCACTTTGCTCAAGTTCGATGAACTTTTTTTGCAACTCAAGCATTTTTTGAATTTTTTCTTGTTTGGAACTCATATTGAATCCTTAACTGTAAATGTATTTATTAATTTAATGATTTAACAGGGTCAGTCTGTATTCCACTATGGGTAAAAGTAGTTTAGTAACCACCCTTACGACGACTTTCAGGCAAACCACCAATACGGCCGGCTTGTTTACTTGGATCACCTGGGAATAAGTCATACAGCACTTTGGCATCAATTTTTTTCTCGCCCCATGCTTTAGCCATAGCCTTAGTCATGTTACGAGTATTAGGTTGGTTACCTGCATTGTTTATGAATTCATCACGCAGGTAATTAATCACATCCCAATGCTTTTCAGATAATTCTACGCCCTCTTCTTTAGCAATCTCTAACGCCAAATCTTCAGACCATTCTTCAATATTTACAAGAAACCCAGATGGTGTTGTTTCTATTTCTGTACCGTTTACGATGATACCCATACTTCTTTAACTCCTAAACTATAGATAGTGCTGCCTTTATTATTGTGTTTTACGACTAAAAACTAACTTTCCAAAAAGAGATATCTTTACCCTACTCAAAAAGCTACTTCTGCTGAGCTTCGCCCACAGCTTCAATTCCCTTATGCGGTATAAACAGCCCGCACCCTACGAGCCGGCCAGCACCTAAGCCATTTTGTTGCAAATAGATAGACTCTTCCGTTTTCAATCCATCAATCATGAGACTTCGCGTGAGCAAATTTTTGCCCGGCATGCGCAATACATGCGCGCGACCGCTCATCATCTTCTTAACCTGAATACCTTCTTTTCTTAGCATTTCTGCTGTTTGATTTAGAAAAGTCTCTTCATCTTCAATATTATTTTCCATATTAGAAGCCACTACATAACGCGCAAAAATAGTGGTTAAAACAGAAAGAGGTTTTTGATTAGGCATAGTTAACACTAATTCATTACCTGCCACATTCAATGTTTGACCTGCAAGTTTAGATGCATCATCTACACGATGCTTTGGCAGGCGCAACATAAAACGAGTGCGTTTCGACAAACTTAATATTGCATCCGGTTCTTGTGGCCGCACCCAACCATTGCCTGATTCGGCACCATGAATAAGATGTATACCTGCTTGTGGTTCATCTGCAATCCATGGCAATGCTTGTTGCAAAGTTTGTGATAGTTCATGAGCATGATCCAATGGCAATTGTTTGCACTGCACTTTAAAAGATAAATCAACAATGTTATCGGGAACAACAGGTCGTTGATTTTCGTCTTCTTGATCTTGCCAAAACATACTTTTTTAACGATCCTAATTTACAAGCTTATACTAATCGCCGATTTTACCAGCCGAAGTAAATATCGCTTCCAAAATATCTTCCCAGTTTTCGGGTGTGTCTTGAAATGGCGGGCGCACATCCATACGAAAAAACATTTCACCTTGTTTTACTTGTTCAGTTAACTTTTCTTTAAGTTCTTCAAAAGAATTAAGCTCATGGTGTTGCATGAGGAGTTCGCTTAGCCACAACATTAATGATTTACCGTATTTTGTAGGGGTTTTTGATCAATAGCCAGACGATTATAAAAACGACCTCTGTATAGCATGCGCCTTTTATTTTCATCTTGATGATCTTCAAACGCAGTGCGATTATGCAAAACATTATTACAAACCACACCTTCACCTGCGTTTAAGCTGTAATGAAACATATAAGGATTACCTTGTAATATTTCATGCAAAAAAGCTAATGCGCGTTGCACAGTCTTATCTTGCTTCCAGACGATACTGCGTTGACGTGCGGTGTAACGCATACATAAAGCTTGCGAATCCTCATCAACAAAAAACACCGGCCCTGTTTGCGCAGGTCTTATTTGTTTTCCATCTATTTCATTTGCAGGAATCATCATTACATCATCATGCATTAATGCAGTGATGTAATCAGGGTTTTCATCACGCAATAAAATGTATGCAATTTCTGGATCTAGATAACTATTTTCACCGCCGCTTTTAGCCGGACGCACACAGTGCATTAAAAATGCATAAATACACTGCTCACTTGCATTGTAATATCCATCGGTATGCCAATTGAGTGGTTTGTTGGTGTACGGAATGTAATGGGAGTTTTTCTTGCCTATTTCCTGGCCCATATCCTTCCCCGTATCCGTGATGACTGAAAGTCGATCTTCATCGGCACACAGATTGGCATCCAACTCTCGCAAACCCAGTTGTTGCGCGATAGAAATAGCACTCTGCCTGAAATTTTGATCAACATTTGTACAACGATAGAGAGCGATATTCGTCTTTGAACAGGTAGTTTTGAAGGCGATTAGCTCATTATCCGTTAAATTTATAGGGTTATTTAGCTCAATAATTAGCTGCTTGGCATCCACAGGGTACTTATATAGCTTTTGCGCACGCCACTCCTCATAAGAGTGGGATTCTTTTAAGAGATAGGGCTGCATTTCTTATGAGCTATATGCGCAAATGGCTGTAAACGTATGGTTCTATTGTTGCTTATAAACATAGACTTAGCCTACTTGGAAAGCCACTAAAATAAGTTATCTCAACACTGTAATAAATCGTATCTCTATAGGGATAAGTTGCACTTTAGACTGCATCCCAAGGAGGGGATTTTGACTTATTAGCCCTACTTCTAAACTTCCTAACATTATGTTTTTAGGACTTTTCCGTTTATTCTGTAACGATAAATGGAGTGTAGATTCAATCAATTATGGCTTGAACTACTGACCCAGTATTACGACTTTCTTGGTAACAATTTTTAGGAGATTCCACTATGGCCGATAAGCATCATCCTACCCCCATGCTTGATGAGCTAGAGAAAGGCCCTTGGCCTAGTTTTATTTCTGGATTTAAACGTCTTCGCGACCAACATCCAGATGCAAGAATTAATGGTGTAGCAAACTCGCTTTTAGGTCAGCTAGAACATTCATACGAAACTCGTAAAGGTTATTGGAAAGGTGGAACCGTTTCTGTATTTGGATACGGTAGTGGAATCATCCCACGCTTTTCAGAAGTCGGTGCAGCGTTTCCTGAATCAAAAGAATTTCACACGCTACGTGTACAACCACCTGCAGGTAACTACTACTCTACGGATATGTTGCGTCAATTAGGTGACAGTTGGGAAAAATGGGGTTCAGGTTTAGTTACTTTCCACGGCCAGACTGGCAACATTATGTTCATCGGTGCAAATACCGAAAACACACAACATTTCTTTGATGAAATTAATGAATACGGATGGGATCTTGGAGGTGCAGGACCATGCGTACGTACAGGAATGTCTTGTGTAGGTGCCGCACGTTGCGAAATGTCTAATGCAGATGAAATGAAAATTCATCGTACGCTGTTAAATAACTTTACCGATGACGTGCATCGTCCTGCATTACCTTACAAATTCAAATTTAAAGTTTCAGGTTGTCCAAACGATTGCATGAATGCAATTGAGCGTGCTGACTTTGCCATCATAGGTACTTGGCGTGACGACATGAAAGTCGATCAAGAAGAAGTTAAGAAATTTGTAAACCGCAAAGGTCGTCAGTATGTAATTGATAACGTCATTACACGCTGCCCAACTCAAGCGTTAGCGCTTAAAGATGACGACACCTTAGATGTAAACAACAAAGACTGCGTGCGTTGCATGCACTGTTTAAACGTTATGGTAAAAGCATTATCCCCAGGAGATGACAAAGGTGTGTCCATTCTAATGGGTGGTAAACGTACCCTTAAGATTGGTGACCTAATGGGAACCGTAGTTATTCCTTTCATGAAACTCGACACAGACGAAGATTATGAAAAAATTACTGAACTAGCAGAAGAAACTATCGACTTCTGGGCAGAAAATGGTTTAGAGCATGAGCGTTGTGGTGAAATGATTGAGCGTATTGGCTTGGTTAATTTCCTTGAAGGCGTTGATGTAGACGTTGATCCAAATATGGTTACTGAGCCACGTCAGAGTTCCTACATACGCATGGATGGCTGGGACGAAGAAGCTGAAAAATGGTTCCAGAAAAAGTCTGAAGAAAAGCAAGCAGCGGCTAGTTAATACATTCCCAAGACGTATAGAACCTACATTACAACTTTATAAGATATATAAGCGGAGAACATAATGGCGATAGATCACCGTCCACCAATAGAATCAGGATGCCCAGACGGATTCCAATACATGCATCCTGTGATGCGAAAAAACTATGGAATGTGGGACTATCATGAACATCCACGTCCTGGTGTTTTACTTCACGTTGCTGATAATGGTGAAAGAATTTGGACGGTACGCGCAGGTACACAACGCATCTTAGACGTATTCACATTACGAACTCTATGTGACATTGGCGATGAATTTGCTGATGGTTACGTACGCTTCACGATTCGCAGCAACATTGAATACATGGTGGCTGATGAAGCAAAAGTACAGCCAATGATTGATAAGCTTGAATCAGAAGGATTTGTAGTAGGCGGAACTAAAAACTCTGTGGCAATGATTTCGCACACTCAAGGTTGGTTGCACTGTGACATTCCAGGCACAGACGCATCAGGTGTTGTAAAGGCAATGATGGATGAACTTATCGATGAGTTCAAAGAAAACAACATGCCTAACCGTGTGCACATTACAACTTCTTGTTGCCAAATTAACTGTGGTGGACAAGGCGATATCGCTATTAATGTTCAACACACTAAGCCACCGAAAATAAATCACGATTTAGTATCCAATGTATGTGAGCGACCTTCAGTGGTTGCACGTTGTCCCGTTGCTGCGATTCGTCCTGCAATGGTTAACGGCAAACCTTCATTAGAAGTGGATGAGAAGAAATGCATCTGTTGTGGTGCGTGTTACCCCCCTTGTCCGCCTATGCAAATTAATGATGCTGAACACACCAAACTTGCGGTATGGGTGGGCGGCAATCACTCCAATGCACGCGGCAAACCTACTTTCCAAAAATTAGTAGCTGCGGGTATACCTAACAACCCACCGCGTTGGCCTGAAGCCACAGCGATTGTTAAACGCATCCTTCTTGCTTACCGCGATGACGCAAAAGATTGGGAACGCATGAATGACTGGGTTGAGCGTATTGGTTGGCCTCGTTTCTTTGAAAAAACCGGTTTACCTTTCACCAAGTTCCACATTGATAACTGGCGTGGTGCACGTCGCAGCTTAAATGCTTCGACTCACATCCGTTTCTAACTTATCTATTTTCTTATTTATTTCTGGGAGTCTCTGTGAAGTTTGGAATTGTAATTAACGAAGGACCGTACACGCATCAAGCATCTGATACTGCATTGCAATTTGTTAAATCAGCCTTAGCAAAAGGTCACGAAATATTTCGTATCTTTTTCTATCATGACGGCGTAAACAATGGAACAGACTTAGGTGTTCCTCCTCAGGATGACCGTAATCTTCCAAAAGAATGGTCCGAACTGGCTGAAAAGCACGGTTTAGACTTAGTGGTTTGTGTTGCCGCTGCTCAACGTCGCGGCATGCTTGACGAAGATGAAAGTAAACGAAACGGCAAAACCTCAAATAACTTAATTAAAGGCTTCCGTATTTCCGGTTTAGGCCAATTAATTGAAGCTGGCATCCAAGCGGATCGCCTCGTTACCTTTGGAGATTAAGAATGTCAGAAGAAGGCATCGTAAAGAAATTTTGTTATCTGAACCGTAAAGCACCTTACGGCACTATCTACGCGCTTGAATCATTAGAAGTTGTACTCATAGCAGCAGCGTTTGACCAAGACATCAGCCTAGTGTTTGCTGATGATGGCGTATATCAACTGACTAACAACCAAGAAACTGATGGCATTGGCATGAAGAACTTCTCCAAAACCTACAGTGCACTTGGTGACTACGACATTAAAAAGATTTACGTAGAAAAAGAATCTTTAGATGAGCGTGGCTTAACGGCTGATGATCTTCAAGCTTTAGTCTACGAAGACGAAGATGATGATTGGGCAGAAAAAAATTCATTATTTGTGGTTGATCGCGCAGAGCTTACAAGCATTATCGACGCACAAGATGTGGTCTTGAGTTTCTAATAGAAAAAATAATGTTAATTATAACTATTTGCGAGCCCACCAAGTTTTTAATAGGAAGTTAACCATGTCAGCATTACATACCGTCAACAAATCTCCTTTCGAGCGCAACTCTTTAGCGTCTTGTTTGCGTTTAGCTGCTAAAGGCAGCGCAGTCCTTTTATTTGAAGATGGCGTCATTGGCGCGATGAAAAACACTAAACATTCTGATGCCGTTGCCAATTCAATGAGCGATATTTCTTTTTATGTTTTAGGTCCCGATATCAAAGCCCGTGGACTGAAAGATGGCAACGTAATTGATGGAATTAAAATTATCGATTATGACGGCTTTGTAGATCTAACGACCGAACATCATACTGTTCAGTCTTGGCTTTAAATTTTTATACCATTAGGTAAATTTAGGAGAGTTGTATGCCCTTAGAAGTAAATGGTCAGTCATATGAAACTGATGAAGAAGGTTACTTAGCCGACCTTAACCAATGGCAACCTGACCTGGCTGAAGCAATGGCTGTAGCAGATGGTGCTGAGTTAAGTGAAAACCACTGGGAAGTTATTAACTTCCTGCGTGAATACTACGAAGAGTATCAAATTGCTCCAGCAGTTCGCGTACTGACAAAAGCTATTGGCAAAAAACTTGGCAAAGATAAAGGTAACAGCAAATACTTATATGAGTTGTTTCCATATGGTCCTGCTAAGCAAGCTTGTAAATATGCAGGTCTACCAAAGCCAACTGGCTGCGTTTAGTAAATAAGAAGTATTGTCACCGAGGGTTGTTTTTAACACTCCTCGGTATAATTCTTCACTTTTAACTTAGTTGTTTTATCGCCGCTATGTTTTATAAAAACATGTGTGCTCTAGGATTCACTATTCATGTCAATTTTAACCGCAACATTTGCTTTCTTGTTCTATATAGCTACCGCTATATTAGTAATATTTGTTGCGCGTAAAATCTGGATCTACGCAAAAACCCCTGCACCTTTAAAAATACCAACCACACCTGCTCCTACAACACGTGCTGGTGTTGCCTTTAGGATGGTAAAAGAAGTCACCATCTTTGAAAGTTTATTTAAATCTAGCAAATGGACATGGTTATTTGGCTGGGTTTTCCATTTCGGTTTACTGTTGGTGTTACTTAGACATCTACGTTATTTCACTGATCCGGTTTGGGCTTGGGTAGCTTTTATTCAACCGTTTGGAAAATATGCAGCCTTTATGATGCTGATCGGTTTAGCCGGCTTATTGGCACGTAGAATATTTGTTGATCGTGTGCGTTATATATCTGCACCTTCTGACCATCTAATGCTTTTGCTACTTATTGCCATTGGTGCTAGCGGTGCGTTGATGACTTTTGTCGAACATACTGACATCGTTTCTTTGAAATCTTTTTTAATCGGCTTAATGACTTTCGCCTGGGCAACCGAGGCAGGCTTAACTGCCATGCCTAATGAATTAATTTTAATCGTTCATTTAAGCTTAGTTATTTTACTAATGATTATTTTTCCATTCAGCAAACTATTGCATGCGCCAGGCGTATTCTTTAGCCCGTCACGCGACCAAGTAGATAACCCACGCGAACGTCGACACATCGCAGAGTGGGCTACAAAAATTGATACCACCAAATCATCTACAAGGGCAAGTTAATTAATCATGGCTGCTGCAGAATTCAAAACCCCTGAACTTAAAGAATATCCGGTTATCCCTCGCCTGCAAGAAGGTGTGATGAAGCATAGCCAACCTTATACGGCTAAAGCTGAGTTCCAAGAAAAATTGGGTTTCCCTGGCGAGCTAGTTGATAACTGGCAGCAAGTTGCGATTGATAAAATGGGTGAGCTCAACAAAAAATACCGCTCACTAAGCGTATATTTAGACTCATGCGTGAAATGTGGTGCCTGCACTGACAAGTGTCACTACTATTTAGGCACAACCGATCCTAAAAATATGCCGGTGGCCCGTCAAGATTTATATCGCAAAGTCTATCGTCGCTACTTTACTGTCTCTGGTAAATTATTTCCTAAGCTGGTGGGCGCTGAAGATTTAACTGAAGAAGTATTAGATGATTGGTATAGCTATTTTCATCAGTGCTCACAATGTCGTCGTTGTTCCGTGTATTGCCCATATGGAATCGATACTGCAGAAATTTCCATGGCAGCACGCGAAGTTATGGATACGGTTGGAAAGGGACAAAAATACTGCAATGAAATTATTGGAAAAGCACAAACTATAGGTAACAACCTAGGCTTACCTGAACCTGCTTTATTAAACACATTAGAAGGTTTAGAAGAAGACGTAGAAGAAGAAACTGGCGTAAAAGTTCGTTTCCCAGTAGATGAAAAAGGTGCAGATGTATTATTAATCACCCCTTCTGCAGATTTCTTTGCCGAGCCACATATCGATGGCTTAATTGGTTATGGAAAAGTATTTCATCAAGCGGGCATTTCTTGGACCTTAAGTTCTTATGCTAGTGAAGCCGCAAACTTTGGCATGTTTATCGGTAGTTATGAAAATATGCAGAAACTTGCACTGCGAATTCGTCAAGCCGCACTGGATTTAGGTGTAAAGAGAATTGTATTTGGCGAGTGCGGTCATGCATGGCGTGTAGCGTATTCATTCTTAAACACTCTAGCCGGTCCATTTGATTTTCTTGATCCTAATTATCCGGTACCGCAACATATTTGCGAAGTAACCCATGGTTTGATTAAAGAAGGCAGATTAACTTTAGATCCATCATTGAATGACGACATGGTCATTACGTATCATGACTCATGCAATGTGGCACGTGCATCACGTATGGGTGACACACCAGGCGGCCAATTTGAAATCCCAAGAGACATTATCAAATCGGTTTGCAACAACTATGTAGACATGCCGAGCCATGCAATTAAAGAAGGCACATACTGCTGTGGCGGCGGTGGAGGTTTGTTAACCGACGATTTAATTGAGCTGCGTGTTAAAGGTGCACTACCACGTATGGAAGCACTAAAAAATGTAGTCGATGAATATGGGGTAACTCATATGGCCGCGATCTGCGCCATTTGTAAGAGTCAGTTTTCTAAAGTGTTCCCATATTACGATTTCACAATGGATCAAATTATTAGCCTGCATCAATTGGTAAGTAACGCAATTGTGTTAACACCAGAAAACGTCACCGAAGATAATGATGGTGACGACAATGACACAGACGACGAAAACCAAGCCGAAGCGGCTTAAACACAATTTTATTTTTTTTAATTAGAAATATATAAGAGCTAGGAGCTACACATGGCAAGTTCTAAAGAAGAAATGGACCATAAACTTACGTTTACAAAGTATGAAGAAGGTGATTACACCTGGGGCAACTTTGGTGACCAGATCTTTAAAGAAGATACTTCTCACAAATGTCCAACTTATGTACACCGCACACCGCCTTGCCAAGGTAGTTGCCCTTCTGGCGAAGACATTCGCGGTTGGTTGCAAATTGTACGCGGTATAGAAAAGCCACAAAAAGAAGACATGAGCATGCAAGAGTATGCATTCCTTCGCTCTACCGATGCCAACCCTTTCCCGTCTATAATGGGTCGTGTATGCCCCGCCCCATGTCAGGACGGTTGTAACCGTAATCATGTAGAAGATTTTGTTGGTATTAACGCCGTAGAACAATATATAGGTGACACTGCGGTTGAACAGAATTTTAAATTTGAAGCCCCTGCAAAACTTACTGGCAAAACCGTAGCGATTATTGGCGGCGGCCCAGCGGGATTGGCTGCTGCGTATCAATTACGACGCATGGGTCATGCCAGTGTAATTTTTGATGACCATGAAGAGCTTGGTGGTATGTTCCGTTATGGCATCCCGGGTTACAGAACGCCACGCAAACATTTGAACCATGAAATTCAGCGCATTATTGATATGGGTAACATCGAAACCCGTATGCAGACACGTGTTGGTAAAGATGTTTCAGTAGAAGACGTAGAAAAAGAATTTGATGCTATTTTATGGGCACTTGGCTGTCAGTCAGGACGTGGTTTACCGGTAGACGGTGGTGATGCACCTAACTGTGTTGCCGGTGTAAAGTTCCTAGAAGCATTTAACACAGGTCGTTTGCAAGTTACTGCTGATCGTGTCGTATGTGTAGGTGGTGGTGATACATCTATTGACGTCGTATCCGTTGCTCGTCGACTTGGTCGCATTGAAAAACTAAACAAAGAAGAAGCACCAGAACATGTAATTGGTGGTTATGTTGCACATGACGCAGCGTATGCGGCAGCACGCCAAGGCGCTGAAGTAACACTTACTTCATTATTCCCTAAAGCAGAAATGACTGCAGCAGAGCATGAAGTCCATGATGCACAACGCGAAGGTGTAACCATTAAAGATGGTGTAATGCCAGTCAAAGTTATTTTAGGTGCTGATGGTCGCGCTATTGCATTACGCATGGCTACATGCGAAATGGTAGATAACCGTCCAACGCCTGTTGAAGGCACTGAATTCGATATCGAATGTGATCTGATTGTTTCTGCGATTGGTCAAGGCGGTGATTTAGAAGGCCTTGAAGAATTTAATAATGGTCGCGGTCTTATCGATGCAGATAAATTCTATGCAGTACCCGAACGCGAAGGACACTTTGTAGCAGGTGACATTATTCGCCCTCACCTACTTACAACGGCCATTGGCCAAGCGTCTATTGCAGCAGAAAGTATTGACTACTACTTCAACAATACTGAAATCAGAAAACGTCCTAAAGTAGACGTGCACCATTTTGATCTATTAGAAAAATTACAAGAATCAGGTCTTGAGCCGGCAGAATACGCAGCAGGCGAACACTTGGGAACCGATGAAGCTAAGTACGCCGTGCATAACTTTGAAGATCGTGCGGCACAAGAAATCATCCCTTACGATGAACTTTTCCTAGCTCACTTCCCATTCACTCCTCGTTTGTTACGCGAAGAGCATGGCCCTGACGCTGAAGAAGTGCTTGGTCACTTCGAAGAACGCATGAAAAACTTTAGTGACGAACAAGCAGTAGAAGAAGCTGAACGTTGCATGAGTTGCGGCATGTGTTTTGAGTGTGACAACTGTGTAGTGTACTGCCCTCAAGATGCGGTGTTTCGTGTTAAGAAAGATGAATCAACCACAGGACGTTATGTAGACACTGATTACAACAAGTGTATTGGTTGTCACATCTGTGCAGATGTTTGCCCGACGGGGTATATAGATATGGCCCTCGGTCATTAATAAGAGCTATATGGTTCCGTTTTAATACCGTCAATAAAGCGAAGCCTAAAAATATAAAAAGAATATGCGCATGTTTTTCAAAAAGTATTTTATTTATATCTTGTTGGTTATAACACTGGTCTGCTGCATTGTTGGAATCAGTATTGTATTTGCAGATAGTCCTGCTGACATTCCGCCTCCTAAGCAAAAATACAACGAAGAAACGCTTTGCGTAGAACCTGTTGAGATCATGCGCAAACAACACTTTGAGTATGTGCTCGATCATCGAGACAAGACTGTAATTGAGGGAATACGCACCAAGAAACATAGCTTAAACGAGTGCATCGATTGCCATATCACGGCTAATGCACAAGGTGAATACGCACGTTATTCAGAAGATACACATTTTTGTGCCAGCTGCCACCAGTATGCAGCGGTAAACATTGATTGCTTTCAATGTCATGCAGATCGTCCAGAAAATGCAATTCGCAAAGCCATGAATCCGAATCAGGCTGTAGAGCACTCTGAGGAAAATAAAATAAATAATTACCTACACCTTGGTAATGTAGAGCACAAATAAGATAATACACATGCGCTATAAATTAGACATTGATACCAATATAGACAACGTACTTAGTGCCGTTGACGAGTCCATAGACAGAAAAGAAATTGTCTATGAAGTTGACCCTAATATAGACATGCACAAGCGGGAGTTTATAAAAAGTGCAGCTGTAGTAGGCGGTTTAACCATTGCTCCAGGTGTAATGCTGCATCAAACCGCATCTGCAAAACCTGTTGATCAAGCAGTTAGCAGCCAGCAAAGATGGGGCATGCTAGTTAATACTAATGTATGCCAAGAAGATTGTGACGCTTGTGTTACCGCATGTAACGAAGAACATGGTCTTTGGGATTTAGGACGACCTAAAACTGATGCGCAATGGATTCGCAAATTAAATGTAAAAGATAAGCAAACTGGTCACGTCACCTCATTACCTATGATGTGCCAGCATTGCGAGCACCCTCCTTGTGTAGACGTTTGCCCAACTGGCTCTTCTTTTAAACGCGAAGATGGGATCGTTCTGGTCGATGCACACACCTGTATTGGTTGTCGTTATTGCATGATGGCCTGCCCTTATAAAGCCCGCTCTTTTATTCATGAACCGCTAGAAGATCAATTACCGCATGCCCCACGTGGCAAAGGTACTGTAGAAAGCTGCACACTTTGTGTACATAAAGTAGATCGTGGCGACAACAATACCGCTTGTGCAGAAGCTTGCGCTAAAGACGGCCATCAAGCACTTTTATTTGGTGACTTGAACGATCCTAATAGTGAAATTTCAAAGCAATTGGAAAAACACGGTGGTGTTCAGATACGTGCGGACTTAGATTTAAATACTGGTGTGCGTTACCAAGGCCTATAAGAAGGTTTATAAGTAAGTTTATTTTAGTTAAGAATAAGAAAAATGATTGAAACTACTCGATTCAGTTCACTAGAAGCAAAATCAGTTCAATACTGGGTTTTATTAATGGCATTAGGGCTGGCAGCTGTAGTCGGTTACTTATCCTCACATCATATGGATTCACATGGTCATTACATATCAGGTATGACCAACCAAATTGTTTGGGGGTTCCCTCATGTAATTGCTATCTTTTTAATTGTTGCAGCTTCTGGCGCACTGAATGTGGCATCGATATCGTCTGTATTTGGCAAATATGATTACAAACCACTCGCTAGGCTGTCTGCGCTGCTTGCAATCGCCTTGCTAATAGGCGGCTTAGCAATATTAGTGCTGGACTTAGGTCGACCCGATCGTTTAATTGTGGCGATGACAAAATATAATTTTAAGTCCATCTTTGCCTGGAATATTTTCTTATACACCGGCTTCATCATTATTACCGGTTTCTACCTATGGATGATGATGGAACGTAAAATGAACAAATTCAGCAAAACTGCTGGTCTGTTTGCGTTCATTTGGCGTTTGATACTCACTACCGGTACTGGATCAATTTTTGGCTTCCTCGTAGCGCGCCAAGCTTATGATGCCGCCATTATGGCCCCGATGTTTATTATTATGTCTTTTGCCTTTGGCATGGCTGTTTTTATTTTAGTGTTGCAAGCCAGTTATAAGTGGAGTCATCGTAATCTTGGTGATGCAATGCTCGACAAACTTAGAAAATTATTGGGAATATTTGTTGCTGCAGTATTTTACTTCGTGATCGCCTACCACCTCACAAATCTATATGCGACAGAACACCACGGTGTCGAAGCATTCATTCTAAAAGATGGTGGAATCTATACATATTTGTTTTGGGGTGTGCATATTATTTTAGGCTGTTTAATTCCATTAGCATTAGTCTTTATCAAACCCATGAGCCAGTGTCGTAATTGTTTAACTATCGCTTCTCTCCTAGTAATCATCGGAGGCCTGGCACAATTGTATGTAATTATTATCGGCGGCCAAGCTTATCCATTAGAAATGTTCCCTGGCCACGAAGTTAGCAGTAGCTTCTATGATGGCGTAGTGGCTGAATATGCTCCAAGCATTTGGGAAATCTTACTTGGTATTGGCGGCACGTGTATCGCGCTACTTGTCGTTACAGTAGGCGTGGCAATTTTAGATTTCTTACCTGAAAGTCTTTCTGACAAAGCTTTAGAATTAAACGCGGCAAAATCCTCTTAAATTGGATAACACTAGAGTGCTTTAAATAATCATCGTGGCACACTTTCTTATATCTGCCGCAAATAAATCTTCAGGCAAAACTGTTTTAAGTATTGGTATCTCTGCAGCTTTACATCAGCAAGGCCTTAACGTTCAATCATTTAAGAAAGGTCCCGATTACATAGACCCAATGTGGCTTGCAAAAGCGACTGATCGCAATTGTTACAACCTTGACTTTTGGACCCAATCCGAAGACGAAATCAAAGCAACGTTAAGCACACATAGTCAAGATGTCGACATCAGCGTTATCGAAGGCAACAAAGGCTTACATGATGGTCTTGCGGCCGATGGTAGCAACAGTAATGCAGCCTTAGCGAAACTCATCCAGTCTCCCGTCATCCTAGTGTTAGATACTCGTGGCACGATACGCGGTGTAGCTCCATTATTGATCGGTTATCAACAATTTGATCCAGCCGTCAATATTGCCGGTGTAATCTTAAATTTTGTTGGTGGTGAACGACATGCAGCAAAATTAACCGCAGTCATCGAACGTTATACCAATATTCCAATTTTAGGTATGGTGCAGCGCAGTGCTGAATTAGAGCTAGTCGAACGTTACTTAGGTTTAATGCCAAGCAACGAAGATAACTATGCTGATTCTAAAATTTCGCGCATGGCAGAGATTATTGCTAAGCAAGTCGATCTGGAAAAAATTACCGCTATTGCTAATACTGCTAAAATCTTTCAAGTCGAAAAATCGCAAAAGTTTGATCAGCAATTTAATCTTACGATAGCTTATGCTAAGGATGAAGCTTTCGGATTTTATTATGCAGATGATTTAGATAGGTTTCGCCAGTATGGCGCACGTCTCATCCCTTTCGATACTTTACACGATCAAACATTACCCGATACAGATGCATTATTCATTGGTGGCGGTTTTCCTGAAAAACGCATGCAAGAACTTGCGGCTAACAGCGGCATGAAACAAGCCATTCTCAATGCAATTGAAAATGGCATGCCGACTTATGCTGAATGCGGCGGTTTAATGTATTTAAGCAAGTCTATTAAGTACCAAAAACAACAATCTGATATGGTAGGCATCATTAATGCAGATTGCGAAATGCATGAAAAGCCCATTGGACGCGGCTACACATTACTAAAAAATAAAAATATTCATCCGTGGGATACAAACCATGGTAATGAGATCCCCGGTCATGAATTTCACTATTCAAAACTAGTTAACACTCCCATAGAGACTGACTACGCATACCAGGTAAATCGCGGCTTTGGTGTGAATGGTGAACACGATGGCATCGTGTATAAAAACCTATTGGCTTGTTACGCTCACCAGCGAAATACACAACAAAATCAATGGATTTTAAGCTTTTTAGAATTTGTTAAATCCAAAGCCTAGATGTACATCGCTAGGGGATGTACTACAATTAGAACTCCATCAATGATAATAATCCAACGATTCTATGAGCATTGAAGTTACTGAAACTGCAGCCAACCAAATTAAAAAAGCTGCTGTCGAATCAAAATTAGAAAACACCTCACTGCGAATTGCTGCAACCCGTAATAGTGATGACTCATTACATTATGGTCTAGGGTTTGATGACATAGGCTCCAATAGTGAAAAAGATCACTCGTTTAAATCAAATGGCGTTGAAATTGTGGTGGCAGACTCTAGTTTTGAATTATTAAATGGCACCACGCTTGATTATATCGAGCTCGAACCCAAACAATTTCATTTCGTGTTTTTAAATCCTAACGACCCTAATTACACTCCACCGACTGAAAGCTAATTTAAATAGTGAGGGACAATTATGAATGCTAAAAAATTTATCCTCGCAAGCATCGCTGTAACTATTTTTATTATGGCATTTGATTTTTTATTTCATGGTATGTTTATGGCCAGTACATACGAGCAAACCGCTAGTTTATGGCGGCCTCACGAAGTCATGAACGACTATATGGTGTGGATGATCTTAGGCCAAATTATTATGTCGGTAGGCTTTGTAGCCTTATTTACCAAAGCTTTCAAGCGTGGTGGCATTGCTGAAGGCGCTATCTATGGCTTGTTAGTTGCAATAATATTTATCGGCACTAATCTAATAATGTATGCCGTGGCGCCCTATCCTATGAATATGGTAATCAGTTGGATCGTGGGAGTAATTATTGAATTAATATTAGCCGGAATGATTGTTGCGTTTATATATAAGTCAAAAAGTACTCACGCATAAGCCCTATATGAGCTAGTTATGAAAAAACTTCTTTCATTCATTTTTCTGCTATTACTGGTCTTAGGAATTATTGGTTACTTTTTACCTACCAATTTCGCGGTAAGTAAAACTACAACTATTTCATCTACCTCTGCACACCTACATGAGTATGTCGGTGATCTAAATAAGTGGCAAACATGGACAGCTTGGAAAAGTGAAGACCCGGAAATTGAAATCACCATAGGCGAAAGAGCTACAGGGATCGGCGCTAGCCAAAGTTGGACAGATAAACATGGCGGGGGTTCTTTAACTTTTACTTCCTGGTCGCCTGAAAAAGGTATTGAATACGATTTATTTTTTCAAGGCGGAAAGTACAAAAGTAAAAGCGCTATTCAATACGACACTTCCTCACAAACACGCACCCGTGTGCGCTGGTCGTTAGAGGGAGATATGAGCATGCCTATCATTGGTGGTTACTTTGCCCTGTTTATGAAATATTCGATTGGAAAGATGTTTCAAGACGGTTTAAACCAATTAAAATCAATCGTCGAAGAAGATAAATAAGCGCACTTAAAACCCCACCTTCTCTAGTTTATTTTTTTGAACTAGCCCTCTTGTCTTTACTGGACCTACTAATAGGCCAGATCCTGATAATTGGCATTTCTGCCTTACTAACGGTCTATTCGTGTATTAGAGTTGTCCTATGAAGTCGTTACACTCTTGTATATGAGGGAGTTTTTCGTAGGCGGGACGACTTATGCAATACAACAGTAATTTCAATCAAATTAAAATATCTTTCCCATACTTAGCTCTAGCCATTACGCTTGCGCTAACGGCTTGCGCAACACAATATGAGGCCGATGCGGATGCCGATCAACTCGTTGCCGCCATGCAAGATCTACCTGAGGTTAAACCGTACCTCGCGAATGTATATTTTTACCCTGAAGTTCGAGACAAATCCGGCAAGGTAGAAGCAGAAAATGCTGACGATCGCAATCTGACAAAAATTATTATCCCAGAAGACCAAATGTTAAATCTTGCAGGTCATGCAAGTATCTTTCGATGGTTTCAAGATGATGGCAAACACCCAGACCTACCATTACTAAATGTGCACGCTCGCATTTATAAACTAGATCATTCTATTCGTGTGGTAAAAGGACGCATGCAGCCTATTGCAAAAACTAAAATTGAAGTTTTCCTAACAGACTCCAACAAAAACAGAATTTATGAAAGTGTATTTACTGCTGAAGGTAAAGGCCAAGAAGGCAAAATACTTCGCAATAAACGCGAAACACAAGACATATACGGACAAGCTATATATAAAGCTATGGTGCTTGCATTTGAATCCGCTTTTGCAGATATCTCAAATGACTTAAATCTAAGACCGATTGATTTCGATATTGATAAAATTGAAGTTGAAGAAGACCTTACGGACGACCATCAAGCTATTAATATAAAACAGCAGAGTGTTGATCAAACAGTAGAAATTCTACCAGATGCAGTAATAGAAGATTCTTAAGTTACTAAAAACCTACTCTAACTGCAGAATTACGACGGCGATCTCCATCTAAACGACGGTTTTTTTCGCCACTGAAGTGAATCCCGCTTGAACTAAATGCATCGCGCCTTTCATCCTGACGCCTGTCGTTGTAATGTTTAAATTTACATTTACAGTATTGGTCACAGCCCGGTTGTGGCAATTCAGGTGCTTCGGCAGATAGGAAACGCTTGCCATGAAGTTCTAACACTTTTTCACATGCGTCATACGGCATATTCACTTCCACACAGTGGGAAGGACTGATCGCAGCTTTAACCACAACCTTAGGCGGCAAATTTTTTTTATTCGACCGTGATGACCATATAGCCATAACCCAACTCCAACTCTAGAAATAATTATTATTTGTATGCTCGCAAGCCTAGCAATACACAAGCAATGAAGTAATTGTATTTTAAAGTATCTGATAATTCGACTATAAATTACTTATGTCGAGAATCAATTAATATAAAAATAGGCAGAATACTAAGGGATTGGTTCAATAAAACGTTAGATTTATTGAATGAGAAATCAAAAAAAAATTTATTCTGTTTTGGTACAGAACAATTTCCCTTCAATATATGGGTATTTATTCTCGGAGAAATCTTTGCCGCGAAATTCTTCTTTATCGAATTCATACTCAAATTCACGCGACTTGCATAGTTTCTCTGCTTTAGCCAGCCACTTTTCATTGGCGACTTCTAAGGTCATCGCCAACACCCCACTGTATGCCAAGTAATGCTTACCTGCACTTAGTTCGGTATGGCTATATCTTGCGGGTACTTCTTCATTAGACCTGGGCAATGAAAGACAAGCTGTACAAAAGCTTATACTTAAGCAACCACCAACAATGAGCCTATAAAAAATTGAATTCAAGATAAGTAACTATGTTTATTAAGAAAATATTTGCGGGGTAATTATCTGCGACTTAGGCACGAATGAATACCGCGCCTAGTACAGTATCAGGTCGGCGGTTAAAATTTGCCGATAATAGCAACGCCAATAATGATGCAAGGAATTACCATCGCAGCCACTACTAACATCGTTTTTACAAATTCGTCCATTTCCATACTCCTATGAATTTTTTATGGTTATAGAGCATTATGCTCATTGAGACTGATACAGTCCCACAAGGCCTATTATCGCTAAACCGAGGCTGACCTACAAGAACACTAATAATCTATTGTTTTATGTACTTTGCTGTCCCTATGAGCTCTATCAATCTATCTCCATTGGTAAGCATTGCTTAGATAGGGCTATGAACTCGCTATAATCCAACTATCTAAAATCGCTGCAATGCAAATCTTTCACCACAAAGCACACTGCCAATGAACATACATGTATATGCAGAGAACAGAAGAAAAAAGAAAAAATCTCGCAAACGGAAAAAATCTTCTTCCATCATAGTACGGGCCATTACACGCAGCTTTAAATGGTCAAGAAATCTGGTATTGGTACTGGTCGGCTTAAGCCTGATAGCCACTCTGGCATTGCGTTGGCTCAATCCCCCGTATACCAGCTTCATGATCGCACAAAGAGTATCAACTGATTTTGTGCCCTATAAATTAAACTGGGTACCCCTCAAAGAAATTTCTCCATACCTTTTAATTGCAGCGGTCGCTGCTGAAGACCAAAAATTTCCAAATCATTATGGTTTTGATCTTAAGGCAATACAATCTGCTTTTGAAGAAAATAAAAATCAAAAAAGATTGCGAGGTGCCAGCACCATCACGCAGCAAGTTTCTAAAAACATTTTCCTCTGGCCAAAAAAAAGTTTCTTCAGAAAAGGGCTTGAAGCCTATTTTGCATTATTAATTGAAACGCTGTGGCCAAAATGGCGCATTCTAGAAGTGTATTTAAATGTTGCAGAATTTGGACCGAATATTTTTGGTGTGAAAAACGCAGCCTACACACATTTCAATAAGTCCGCCGCCCAGCTAAGTCAACATGAAGCCTCAGTACTTGCGGCGGTATTACCTAACCCTCACAAACTACATGCCTCACATCCATCAAATTATGTTTTACAACGAGCAGAACATATCTCCAATCAAGCCCGCTCACTTGGAGGCGCTGGATATTTAAAAACTATTTGGGAATAGTATTTGAGTGTCTGAAAATAGACGTAGAATAAATTTTTAGCCTGCAGAAAGCGTATACTGCACACCTCTATAGTTACGGGGTCGCAAAATTATAAAATAGAAAAATATGAACAAAACACAAAATAAACATAGTAATTCTGGAAGCAGCAATCCTGAACAAGAAGAGAAGATGCATGCGTTGCCCAAACAAGATTTAAGCGATTTTCTATCCTCACTACGTACTTGGACACAAAAAATACGTGCTGGTGAGCTATCCGCACGTATACCTGTATCAGAACACTCTGAAATTACAGAACTCAGCCAGGACATCAATTTTGTTGGCGAAATGTTGGGTTCATTATCACAAGACGCAGAACTACAATTGCAACTTCATACTGAGCACATTGGGCAAAAAAATAAGTCACTGGAAACACTTTACGATGTAGTCACCAGCATCAATATGACACGAGATGTGCAAACATTACTTACGCACTTTTTGCATACCATGACTGAACTATCAAACGCACATGCAGCTTCAGTTTATCTCTCAGCTGAAGAAAATACATGTTCACTGATTGCTGAAATTGGTTTAACTACTGATTTTAATAATCGACATCCTTTTTTACCTGAAGCTATAAGGAACTCTGAGCAACAAACTATTCCTGTAGATATTGTCACCTGCCCACAGGAATTATCTGAAAAATACTTCAACAACAAACCACTCTCAATTCTAGTTGTGCCTTTACAATACCGTGGAAATATTCTAGGCGTCTACAATCTGTATATCGATGAAAATCAATTTTCTAATAAAAGTGAATATGAAGAATTATTTACAAGTATTGGCCGCCATTTAGGAATTGCAGTAGAAAAATCACGTCTTGATGAAGAAACTAATGAACTCAATATTGTGCGCGAACGTACCAGCTTCGCTAATGAACTACATGATTCGCTGGCACAAACATTGGCCAGTGTTAAATATCAAGTTCGTGTACTAGATGAAACGATTCACCAGGAAGATGAAGCCGCTACCTGGCAAGAATTAGAACGTATTGAAACCACGATTGATGAAGCAAACTCAGAGCTACGCGCATTAATCGCCCATTTTCGCATTCCTAGTGGCGAATATAACTTTACCGGTTCGGTGGAACAAATAGTGGAGCGTTTTAAACATGACAGTGACGGTATACAAGTCTATCTGCAAAAAGAGTGGCCAAATATAAAATTACCTGAAGTTATCGAATTACAGGTTTTACGCATTATTCAAGAGACGCTAACCAACGCGCGCAAACACAGTGAAGCCAATACTGTACGTGTATGGATGCATGGAGATGAAAAGGGTCATTACACAGTACTTATAGAAGATGACGGAGTTGGCATTTCTGAGCGACAAAAACAGAATAGTGCCGGAGAACACGTAGGTCTCAGCGTCATGAAAGACCGCGCTAATCGAATTGGTGGTACACTAAGTATAGAAGGAGACGCTGGTGAAGGAGTGCAGGTTCGCTTAGAATTTGATTATTCGCCTGATGCCCCACAAAATACATCAAAACCGAGAATATAATTCAAATTTATGAGCCTTGATACTGCATTACGCATCGTTGTTATCGATGACCACACCCTATTTCGAGAAGGATTACAGGGCTTACTAAGCCGCCATGGAATTGAGGTAGTTGCTTCCGTCAGCGATGGCCGTGAAGGCATTCGCCTAGCCCAAGAGCTTAGACCTGACATCGTATTATTAGATATGCGCATGCCCGGAATGAGCGGTCTAGAAGTACTTAAACAGTTTCAACAAGCAAAATTCGAAACCCCAATTGCCATGCTCACCACCAGTGGCGACGAGCGTGATTTGGTCGAAGCATTGCGCAATGGCGCTAAAGGTTACTTATTAAAAGACATGGAACCGGATGATGTGGTGGCAGCCTTACGCGAAATTATCAAAGGTGAAACCGTAGTGGCTCCTAACTTGACACAAATTCTAGCTAAAGTCGTAAAGGGTGAAGACCCGCTAGAACCTGAGCCCAGCCCACTCGATAACTTAACCCCTAGAGAACGTGAAATATTAAGTCTGCTAGCAGAAGGTCAAAGCAACAAAGTCATTGCCAGAAATCTTGGTATTTCTGACGGTACTGTTAAGTTGCATGTAAAAGCTATTTTAAGAAAATTAAATATTCACTCTCGTGTTGAAGCAGCCGTCATTGCTGTGGAACAAGGAATACGCGCTAAGAAAACCGACCTCAACGCTTAAACTCATCAATCGTTCGCAACGCAAATGTTGCGAACGATAAGTCTTATTCATACCCTTCATAGTTATATGAAAACCTTCAAATAACTGGTCACTAAACATTCCAAGCAAGTAGTCGAAGTCATGCCGTGGGATCTTGCGAAAATTATCAAACAAGCATCATCTCATATTGCCTACTAGTAGTTTTATTTTCAGCATACGTATTGTTTTGGAACGCCTATAAGAAGTAATGAACTACAACCAAGGTTCACATTTTTTTATAAGTTCTGCCTGATTACTTGCATTAAGTCTAAGTCTCGCATTTCTTAGTTGGTTTTCTATTGTTCTCACAGACTTATTTAATTCTTCCGCAATTTTTTTATAGCTCAATCCTTCCGCTGCAAGTCTAATAGCCGTTAGTTCAGACTCACTGGGCTTTTTAAACATTTGATGCATAGTGGGGTTATGCCAGTAATTACTTATGCCAGCCAGAGGCGCAAAAAACTCTGTGCAAAATTGCTGCATGAAATTAACTTCGTGATCATTCCATTCATGATCTATTAAAGTATGATCGACACAAGAAATGCCTATAGGCTCTTTATCCCAAACAAGACGTTGCATAAGCATCGATTTACTCTGGATTGAAGATAATATTTCTTGTACATCTTCAAGCATGGGATTATTGGATACATTTTCATATTTAACAGGTGTGCGGCTTCGCCATACTCTTTGCAGCACATCATGTTGATTTGATAACTCTAGTGTCTCAACCGATGGAGGTCGCGTAGTCTCATTGCAATATTCCGACAACGGTTTGTAAACCGTATCTGTAGGTGCTGCAAAACCGGCATCGGCGCGACAAGCAGATAGATGATTGCCCATATAGCTTAGGGCAACTCGTACAGTTTCCTTAGGATTTTCAATCGCGATGATCATATGCGCCACACAGTCCAACATATCACCAGCATGGCTTTGATAATTACCATCTATAAAATACTGTTTTAGCGCTTTAGTTGACGGTGGCTCTTCCTTAAAGTTTAACATCACATTTCTGATTCATTTTTTTGCTATAGGGGTTTATTGTCATGCCCATCACCAAATAATTAGATATGATTACAGCATAATTACAAATAACACATTACTTAATTACCCTTCCTTAGGAGACTACCATGGCTATGAAACATTACAAAAACGCGCAAAAAATGGACCTTAACTCTTTAAATGTTGATGGCGTGAGTGCTTATTTACAAGATGTAGATTCATCTGACAACGAGAGAGCTCCTATAAGCTGGGGATTTTTTAGAATGGAAGCTGGAAACCAACTTGAGTACACCTACAGCTATGATGAATGCAAAATTATTGTCGAAGGTGAAATGACAGTACAAGAAGTGGGTGGAGAAACCGTTAATGTCACCCCGGGTGACGTACTTTTTTTCCCAAAAGGAACCAGTATTATTTTCACTTCTAAATCATCAGGACTTGGATTTTATTGCGGACAACGTAAAGAAGGTGAAATATAGCGATTAGTATAAAAATACTAGGCAAAGAATATTGAAAGGCTCTAAAGTAGAAATATTAACTGCTTTAGCTAGCCGAATATTTCACCCGCCTATAGGATGAAACACAAGCAGCAATTAATTGAGAGATAAAATATTATATTGATATTAACACTAAACTAAATATCAACAATTTGAGTTCCTCGAGGCTGCTTGCATCCATCACCAAAATTTCCGATATAGTAATTGACCATGGCAGGCCAAACTTCAGGCTTATCAATTACACCAATTGCATAGGGAAGTGATTGTCTTTTAGGTATTTCACATTCCCGTTCATTAACTCCAATACGTATATAAACAACAACATTGTCCTTAGTTTCATCAAATTCAATCTCTGCAATATTCATATTGCCTGTTGCTGTATTTCTAACACCAACCTGGGCGACTAAAATAAACTGAGAGCTAAAATCTATTTCCTTTAACAGCGATGCTATTTTTTTATCGCCTAATTTTTCGCTTATCCAATGTTCCTTCAGCATGCCAGCATTGTCTATAACGATAACACCTGGTTTTTCTACCGCAGGACCATCAAATCCAATCATTACTTCATCATATTGAAGCGCGCTTGCAGCCATTGCTACGGAAAATGATAAAATTGCACTAAGAATGAAAAGCAATAGTAATTTGCCAAGCATCATTACACCCTCATGAATTAGTTAGTGTTTAAAAAAGCTAAATAGCGCAAAACCTATTCAAGGCGGGTATTCCGCTAAGAGAACTCTCACATTACAGAATCGAGTAAGTATCCACTTATTTTGCATAGATAACAATCAAAACATCAAAGCAACACTTGCATATTCAGAAAAGCTATTTCCTTATTTATGCTAGTGAATAATTATGCATAATTATTATTGAGTAATTTTAAAAATAACATTTTTTTAATTTTACATTTACATTTACATTTACAAAACAAAACCATCACGATACTGTGCCTCGCTATTTTTAGACGTGATAAAAGGTTAACTTTTTCATAACTATTTTCACATAACTGCACTTCAAATTATCAAGTTCAAAAAGGTAACCCATGTTAATAAAAAAACTTCCTATATATGCACTCACTACACTCACATTATTAATACTATTTATTTCACTCGGCCACTCAGAAGAAAACCACATGAAGCATTTGGGAAATAGCGTATCTACTGAGTTACCTTCCATGAAAATTGACGGTGTGAATGCATACATTAAAGATATCGTTTTTTCTAATGATCCTGATTCACCCATCACCTGTGGATTATTTCGAATGCAAAAAGGAAAAGAGCTTCAATTTGCCTTTGACTATGACGAGACCAGCATCATTCTTGAAGGAAAAATGGCCATGGCAGAAAAAGGTGGTGAAACCATAGTTATGAAGACGGGAGATGTAATTTATTTAGAAGAAGGTGCAGACATTACTTACACTAGCGACTTCTCAGCACTTGTTTTTTACTGTGGGCAGCGTTCTTGAGAAATGTTTTAAGTAAAGCGGCTTATTTGATCAATATTCATACTGTTCAAGCTTGGCCTATATGTATTTTTAATGCGTCTTATTAGTTTAACTACTGCTTTAAAGCTTAAGGTCCAGGTTATACTACTAAATGGGTAAGTAATTCGAGAAATTGACCCTATTGAATAACTAGATAAATATAAGTCAGTTGCTCAATATCATTATTGCGCAATAAACTTTTATGCGGGTACTCTTCATACTCATAATGACGGTGCCTGAAAAGATATAAAACTATAACGAGGAGTTCTTATGATTAAGTCACTTAATCTAAATCTAACTTTTGCGGCATTACTATTGTTTACTCCCACACTGTTTGCAGATGAGCAAAACTTACTGCCAATTGATGGGAGTCTAACGGACTTAACAGGTGATGACCCATATTACTACACCACTGATCAAGTCATTGACGATGAAAATGCGCAAAAAAATGTAGTGGGTACAGGTCGTGTAAAAATGACCCACTCACAAGTCCCACATTTACCTGCTTTTTCAGGTTACATGAATACTAATTACACCTATCGATTTGTAAATGTCACGGAACAAACCATGACGTTTATTGGTGAAGGTAAACATGGTTTGTGGCGGGTTCAAGACAACGGCACCATTCGCGAATACCGCAAAAAAGGCACTCAAGGATTGCCCAAAGGTGCAGATCTTTTTCATAAAAAGCATGCAAGTGTCATCGCTAATCAATACGGCAGCTTCATTCCAGAAGAAAGCTGGGACGGTTACAAGCACCCTCATCAAGAAGTTGCAGAAGATGGAAATTTAAACTTTATTGATCTACCTTTAAATCATCCGAAATATAAAGGTAAATACGCAGACCATGTACCAGTAGACTTACCGCATTTCTATTGCACTATGTCAGCAAATCAATATCCATATGCTAGAAAAGCGATCGACTTTGCATTTGAGCAACCTGCAGCAGGTAAAGTAGGACCGTTAGGCAAACGTGCTGGATTGGATGTAAATGAACTTTATACAAAAGTCTTACGTCTAGAGCAGTTTCCTGATGCGCGCTCATGGATCAATGTTGGTGGCAAAGATGCATCTACCGTTAACTGGCAAGCCGTTGATGAGAGCAAAACGAATACTGAGTACTATCTTATTGAACGACCATTTTTCAATGAGCCTTACCTTTTCGTAACTGCAGTTTATGATAATGATGACAATAAAGATTTTCAGTATGTACGACCAGACGGTGAGTACTATGATTTTCTTAAAGGCAAGAAGGCTGCTGTTAAAACAGAAGTTACTCAAGAGCCACGATTCCATATAGAAGGTGGAAAACTGGCTGCAGCTAAAGGCTTACCTATTTATGGTGTACATCATCCAGATCGTGCAGCATTTGGTGGTGGCGGTGCTTGTCCATTAAAAGGTGGCGACTGGAGCAACTATCCTAAAACCACAGGAGCTGCTGGCTGGCCAACCAACTACGAAGAAATCACCCCATTGTGTGATGGCGTCTTAGTAGATATTAAGTTCTATGCGAACTTAAATGGAAACGATTGGAGTGATCCAAATGCCTATCTTGCAAACGCAGCACATGGTACGCAAGAAGTTGAATATAAAATGGAACCAGGTACCTATGGCACATTCACTGACGATTATAACGTTAAGCGCGGTGCGAAAAACCCTGACGCGATGGCTGTTCCTGACAGCGTAACGCTCAAGTACCCAACGGTACAAAAGCCAGTAATGCCTGGTAACTAATCGATTTACTAAATCGAAATCAAAACCCAGTCAATGCTAATTGGCTGGGTTTTTTTATGCAGGTAGATATCTTATTTAGAATTGTAATTCATCACCATAACAAGCCAGCGCTGATATAAGGTATCCGCTACGCGCTGCATGCTTGTAACACGTGCCTTTAAGTCATTCGTTATCTCTTGCTCTGACTGCACCGTTTGTGATGTCGGAATTAGACTGTCGCCATATTCATTCAACCATTGCTTTAATAAGTCAGGAGTTGCTTCAACATGTGCCGTTGTGGCAACAATATTATTTGCTACAAATGCCTGATTTGGACAAAACTGAGTTCCAAATAAAGGTGTCGCACCGTTTGGCATGGTTAATGAATATTCATGCCAATGCAAAGCTTGAATGTTATTTTTAAAATGACCAAACCATTCTTGAGCTATTGAATTATCTGTCCATTCTAATGGGAACCAGCCTATTTCTTTGCATTGCATTGCCGTCACTTTCCCGCCCAATGCTTTACTAATAAGTTGCGCACCTAAGCAGTGGCCGAATAATGGGAAATTTTTCTCGGCAGCTTGTTTTATCAGATTGATTTCATCATCGATCCATGAAAAAGAATCGTTAACACTTGAATCACCACCTAGAAAAACTAAACCACTGGCATTATTAAAATCATCAGTAATTGCATCTCCTCGATCGATAGCAATTAACTCGTGCTCAATACCATGCTGTTTTAAATAATCTAGGAAATAGCCAGGACCAACGGATTCATCATGCCTATATATACGTAAAGGTTTCACAACATTGTTGCCAATACAATTCTTACATATTAATTAGATCGATTACGATAAAATAGTATTCCACATATAGGCATAAACTGAATATAGTTACTTTGTTTTAGATCTTTTTTCTTTAGTTGGATCTAAAAATGGAGTCGCTGTGGTAACAGCCGAACAAGACACATTTTCGCCTTTAACTTCAAGCTTAATCCCTGGTTGGGCTAACTCAGGCTCTAATTGAACCATAGCGATTGATTTGTTTAACACGGGTGAAAACACAGGAGCGGTAACGACACCCACCTTTGTACCGTCTTGATATAATTCAGCCTCTGCATCCACTGCAGTATCACAATCTGCAATGATTCCAAATGTTTTGATCTTTTCCTTGCCGATAGACTGCATGACGGCATCTTTGCCTCGAAAATCAGCAGCTTTCTTTTTACTCACTGCAAATCCTATGCCTACTTCCCATGGCGTATTCTCTTCAGACATATCATAAGGATAAAACAGCAATGCAGCTTCAACCCGAATTGCATCGATGCAGTTAAAAGAACATGGAATAATTCCAATCTCTTTGCCATTTTCTAAAATTGCATCCCAAATCGGTCCAACATCACTCGCTTTGGCAAAGATCTCATAGCCACGTTCACCAGAATATCCTGTTCGAGAAATTAGACACTCATGACCAAACAAAGTAGTAGGCATATGATGAAAATACTTCAAGTTCTGCATATCGATAGGAGTGTGCTGATCAAGAAAATCTACAGCTGCTGGGCCTTGCAATGAAATGTCATGCAAATCATCGTCAAATATAATGTTTACATTTTTACCATGCGCAGACTTTTTCAACTGCTCCATACCCGTGCCACCTCCATGTACCATCAAGACGTGATTAGGGGATATATGAAACATAATGCAGTCATCTGTTATACAACCATCGTCATTAAGAATGATTGCGTATATCGATCTACCGGGATATACGATAGATAAATCACGAGTGCATACATGATTAGCAACCGCAATGGCATCACTGCCAATAATATGAACCTTTTTAAGGCCTGATACATCAAATAGGCCAGCTGCATTTCTAACCGCTAGATGCTCTTTAACTACATCTTGTTCGTACTCCCAGGGCATATCCATGCCATTCCAATCGCCTAAAGGCGAACCTAGTGCCTTATGTCTTGATTCTAGAGCAGTGTGGCGAGTTACCGACATGTGTTTCTCCTTGTTTTTTCTTTATTACTACAGATTGATATTGCTAGCTTATCATCACAATACACATAGCTATATCTCGGTTAATAGGCCTTACTATTAAAAGTATACCTGCCATAGGTCAATGACTAAATATATGTATAACTTAAGTGGTAACTACTATACAAAGCACAGATATATTTCTAATCCCTAAAAACACTTAACTGTTATAATTATAGTTGTGAAAACTTGATATTCATGTTTTTTCCTTCTATGTGAAAGCTCAGTTAAAAATATAATATGAACCATAGTCGAATAAGAATAAGGTGAATCCATAACGAGGCAGTGTTGTGTTATTTGACAACCCCAAAAGTACCAGGGACATATCCAGACACATGTCGAGACCGACGTACTGGAAAAGACTCTTTCATTCCAACAAAAGTGGAGAATATTCTGAACACGAAGATGATGCTCTAGCTCATCATAGGCATATACATTTCCTACATACCGTACTCAGATCCATAATTGAAAACCCTGGGTCCAACGCGCCTTTCAAAACACTTTTAAAAGAAATTGAAGAAATCTGCTCTGCTGATGCAAGTGCAGTGTATTTGACCAAAGAATCAGGAGAAAATGAGTTATTAGCAAGCACAAATGAACAAGACCTGTTATTCAGCTATCTGAATCATATGTCGATAGATGACCATTACAATGCACTGAGCTCTCAAATTAATAACAGTCCCTATCACATAAAAATAATACGCCTTAGTGAAGACAGTCTAAATACATATGGAACTTTACTTTTAAAGATTCCCAAAGACTTATCAGACCAAATTTCTATCGAGGAAATTGATTCAATTAGGATTGCATTAAGCGGGATATTATCAAGCTCACAACATCTAGATATGAGTAAGCGTGTTGCGTTACATCAAGAAAGAGCCTTAATTGCAAGAGAGCTACACGACTCATTAGCTCAATCGCTCTCCTATCTTAAAATTCAAGTTAGTCGTTTACAAGCACTATTAAACCCCAGCAAAGTTAACTCAGAAGACAATGTGGTAGCGGTGAACGGAATTGTAGAAGAACTTCGCACAAACCTAGATGTTTCCTACAAACAATTACGCGAATTAATTACAACTTTTAGACTAGCTTTAAATAGTCGCGACCTATCTCACGCATTAGAAAACTCAATTGAAGAATTTGAAAATCGCAGCAGTGTTGCAATAAGTTTAGATAATAGATTATCCCGAGTTGATTTAGCAGTAGATGAAGAAATTCATGTATTGCAAATAATAAGGGAAGCCATTTCAAATGTAGTAAGACATTCGCAAGCTAGTCGTGCAGAAGTAACATTAAGCATACTGCAACAGGGATTGGTAAGCATCTCAATTGACGATGATGGAATAGGAATAAATAACAATCAGACCGCCACTCATCGACATGGAATGATTATTATGCAACAACGTGCGCATGATTTAGGGGGGAAATTCCGTGTACAAAAAAGTCTGCTTGGTGGATCTTGTATTAGTGTAACTTTTGAAACTAAAAAATTATAATAACTAACCTACGCGTGTAAATATGCAAATAGATAATTCCGTTTTAATTATTGATGATCACCCCTTATTTCGCAAAGGAGTATGCCAACTAATCAGTGATATGGAGGACGAATTTAAGCTTATCGGTGAAGCTCCCTCAGGTGAAGAAGGCATTAAACTTGCTTTACAACATAACCCTGATCTCATTTTGCTCGATTTAAATATGAAAGGTATGGATGGAATTGAAACGTTAATTGAACTTAAAAAAAGTGACATTGACTCTTTTATAGTCGTTTTGACAGTATCAAATGATGAGAAAGATTTAGTGTCTGCGTTACGCAATGGTGCAGATGGCTATCTATTAAAAGATCTAGAGCCTGAAGTGTTAAAATCTAAATTACAGAGCGTAATGAAAGGACAAGTAGTCATAGATCAAAATTTATCTGAAATGCTTGCTAGCTCAATACGACAAGATAAAAACTCTTCCCCCGAAAATCAAGAAGATGCATCCTTAACCGTCAGAGAAAAAGAAATACTACAATTAATTGCTCATGGAAATAATAACAAGCTTATTGCCCGCGAATTAAATATTAGTGATGGCACCGTAAAGGTTCATGTTAAAAATTTATTAAGAAAACTTAAAGTTCACTCCAGACTTGAGGCTGCCGTATGGGCATTAAGCAATGGATTTGGTAAGTAACATTAAAACCATACCTCAGCATGAAAATATTAAGTAATTTTTTGCTGTTTTTTAATAAGACTATTGAAGACAACAATATTACAAAGCAAGATGATGATAAACATACTGCAGTAACTTTATTAAGCAATCTGGAACAGGTTGTATTCCAAATTAGCCCATCGAGCAAGTGGACTTTTCTGAATAACTCATGGAAGCAATTAACAGGCTTTTCAGTTAATGAAACGTTAGGCACACGTTTATTAGACTATGTTCACCCCAAAGGCCGACCCAATGTTGAAGTATTTTTACAACAACAATTCCAACAGAGTGCCCAGGCAGATAAATCTATTGTTGTTCGCTTTCTTTCTAAAACTAATAATTCTATTCACACCATACTTCGTGCTAATACGATATTAAAAAATAATAATGAAGAAATAAAAAGCATTATTGGTACGATTACTGATGTTGCGGAAATTATGCATGAACAAAATATCCTAAACGCAAAATACCGCAGCCTGCGTAATTTTGTAGATAACTACTCAGGAATGTTGTACAGATGCCGCAACGATCAAGCGCTAACAATAGAATATGCAAGCTCTGGATGCCTTGAACTCACAGGTTATAGCTATGAACAATTAGTTAAAAATAATGAAGCTACGTACATCAGTATTATTCACCCTGATGACCGTCAACGCATCATGGAAACAATCCAATACAAGTTACCTGACGGAAAAAATTACCAACTCACTCACCGAATCACAACGGCCGATGAAACTGAGCGATGGGTATTAAATATCGGTCAAGGAGTTTACTCATCTAGCGGTGAATTACTTTCTTTTGAAGGCTCATTAATTGACTTTGATAAACAAAAACAGATACAAAAACTAGATCAAAAATATTCATTATACGATCCTGATACAAAGTTTCTTAATGAAATTTTATTTATCGATCGATTAGAGCATGCAATCGAAATAATTAAATCTAGAAAAAATTATACCTTTGCATTATTGTTATTAAGCATTGACCAACACACTCAGATTCTTGAAAGTTTAGGGCTCACAAGCGCTGATTTTCTTATGACAGAAATTGGCTTGCGGATATTTGAAGATTTAAACCAGCCTATTTCAATGTGCAAATTACTAAATACTCAGTTTGGTATTTTAATAGATTCATCTGAATACAGTATAAAGAACATCACTAAGGTTATTAATCAAATCCAGGAGCAAGTACAAGCCCCTTTATCTATTGACGAAAACGAAATATTTGCAACTGCAAGCATTGGGGTTGTAATTGGTCACCAAAAACATACTGATAGCAGCAGCGTATTATTAGAAGCTCAAAATGCCTTAAGTCGGGCCGCCAGCTTGGGCGGAGCTCGATACGAAGTCTCTGATTTAATTACGCATGGAAGAGCTGCCTTACAAAGTCATATGGATTTAGAACTTGAGCAAGCGCTTGAGGAAGATAAATTTCTTGTTCATTGGCAACCCATAGTCACTATTAAAGATAACAAATTAATTGGACTTGAGGCCAGATTAGCTTGGCCTCACCCAATTAAAGGATTACTTTATGCTGAAAAATTTGTACCAGATTCTGATGATACTCAATTAATTACACCCCTTTGGGAGTGGATGTTAAATGATGCATACAGACAAATCCAAAACTGGAATAATTCTATATCGGGTATCGAAAAACTAGCCTTAAACATTCAAGTGACGGGTGCATCATTATTAGATGCAGATTCAATATTTAGATTACGTGAAAAGTTATTATCCGTTAAACCAGAGCAATGTAATTTAATCGTTGGTGTTTCTGAAAATGTACTCAGTCACGCTCCTCGCACTACAGATAGCATATTAAAACCCATGAAAGGAAAGGATATTCAATTATTATTAGATGGATACGGTCATGACAAGACATCTTTACATCTATTGGAAAAAATGCCCATCGACTTTGTTAGGCTGAATCCAATATTAATTGAAAATTGTGTTAAAGACCGCGGCAAATTTATAAGCGCAATTGTTTCGCTCATGCATGGCTTAAATATTAGCGTAATCGCAAACGGGGTAGAAACCGATAACCAATTAAATATTCTTAATGAAGCCAATATAGACATTGCACAAGGTAGCTTCATTTCCATACCGCAAACAGAAAATGCAACAAGAGATATTCTTATAGATTCGTTGAATACATAATTATTTCTAATCATCGACATAAGAATTATTAAATACAAATTATGTCTAACTCTCTTTTAGTTATCCTCTCTATCAAACAATCATTGATTTCTCTCATTCTCTACCTACTTTGAGTTAATTACATAACGTAATTGCTTGGGATCACGCTTCATAAGAAGATATCACTTACAGAAATCATACTTTATGGGGTCTCAATTTGTCATACATCTATCAAGATGTATCAAACAACGACACTGACGAACATCTCGATTAAAGTATCGTCTTTTTTATTTCACGCTTTCGAGTTAAAGCTAAATACTAGAATGCCATAACCAACATCATCACTTAGAACAAGGGCCTTCCATATCGTTTAAACGTTCTTCATGTCGTTATTGAAACGCAGCCCTCTTCGTGATGTTGCAGTAGTTTCGCGCTCATACTAAACCCCATGAGCGCGAAACTCTTTTCAAGAAAATAATTAACTAATCTATACGTAAATGGAACATCTATTGGATTTCAAAAATAATGAATGCACGTCATTTAAAAAAGTAATAAAAAACCGTAGGCATCAATAATTATACAAGTAATCATTTATTCTCTTTGAGCATAAGAAGATAATGACTATTAATTGTATAAGGTATTCTTGTCATGATTAAAGGAGTACTACTTGACCTAAGCGGAGTCGTCTATATCGGAGATCATCTGATAAAAGGCGCATTAAGAGCAATCCAGAAATTACATGCGAATCATATTCCGATTCGATTTATTACTAACACCACACGAAGCACGCGCAGTGCGATCTCAGCTAAACTTTCATCCATGAATTTAGCTATACCTAAAGATCAACTTTTTACTGCACCTATAGCCGCAAAGAATTACATAAAAGATAACAAGCTCAACCCTTATCTATTAATTCACCCCAACCTTCTCCCTGATTTTTCTGAGATTCCAGCACAAGATTTTGATTCGGTTTTGCTTGGTGATGCTGGATCGAGCTTTACCTATGAATCTCTTAATAGTGCATTCCGCATATTGCTCACAGGAAAGCCTTTAATAGCAATGGGTAAAAATCGATATTTTAAAGAAGCGGATGGATTTAGTTTAGACGCTGGCGCATTTGTTCATGCATTAGAAATGGCTAGTGGAATTAATGCAATAGTTCTTGGCAAACCCGCGAAAGAATTTTTTCTTCAAGCTATTAAAGATTTTAACTGCTCACCTAAGGAAGTCGTAATGGTAGGTGATGATGTAGAAGCAGATGTGAATGGCGCGTTATCTGCTGGTTTACAATCCATATTGGTACAAACTGGAAAGTACCGTATCAGTGACGACCAATTAATACAAAATTCGTCTGCACGTATTGCATCTAATATTAGTGTAGCGGTTGATCTGATACTTAATGAACACTAAACAAAAATGAATGCCTGCAAAATAAGAAGAACTAATGAGTCATTACTCAGTAGGTAGTATGTATTACGAGCCATTGACCTTGTCCACTCTACAGTTAAACCTTATACATGGAATCTCGTAATTGTTAACACACCAAGTCAGTAGGCTAGGAAAAATATCATTTTACGTCTTTTAAACTCCAATCAACGCTTCAGAAATTAAACAGAGAGAAATTGAATTATGAGTGACATCGATATTGCAAGAAAAGCGAGCATGCAAAATATCGTAGGGCTTGCACATGAAAAGCTTAATATTGATAACGAACATCTAGAACCGTATGGCCATTACAAAGCAAAACTTTCACTCGATTATATAAACTCGTTAAATGACAAAGATGATGGGAAATTGATTCTTGTTACGGCAATTAGCCCCACCCCTCCTGGTGAAGGAAAAACCACAACGACCATAGGTCTGGGTGATGCATTAAACCGTATTGGGAAAAGAGCACTCATGTGTATTCGTGAACCTTCTTTAGGTCCATGCTTTGGCATGAAAGGTGGAGCTGCAGGGGGTGGTTACTCGCAAGTGGTGCCTATGGAGGATATCAACCTACATTTTACCGGCGATTTTCATGCTATAAGCTTGGCACATAATTTACTTGCCGCGCTGATTGATAACCATCTCCAACAAGGAAATGAGCAAGGGTTTGATGATAGACGCATTACTTGGAAACGTGTCGTTGACTTAAATGATCGTGCACTACGTAAAATTGTTATCGGTACAGGTGGCATTGCAAATGGGCACCCGCGCGAAACCGGATTTGATATTGTTACAGCATCTGAAATTATGGCAATCTTATGCTTAGCAACGTCCGTTCAAGATCTACGCACCCGTCTAGGCAATATCATTTGTGGGTACAAACCTAATGGTGACGCTATTCACGCTCGAGATATTAACGCACAAGGCTCGATGACAGCCTTATTAAAAGATGCAATTAAACCCAACGTAGTACAAACTTTAGAAAATAATCCTGTATTTATACACGGCGGCCCTTTTGGCAATATTGCACATGGTTGTAATTCCGTAATTGCAACTAAGACTGCACTTAAACTCGCCGACTATGTAGTCACCGAAGCAGGCTTCGGTGCCGACTTAGGCGCGGAAAAGTTCCTCAATATCAAATGCAGAAAGGCTGGTCTACAGCCATCCATTGTGGTGGTGGTTGCAACTATTCGTGCGCTGAAGTTTCATGGGCATGCCGAATTAAAAAATATAGAAGATGAAAATCTTTCCGCATTGGAAAAAGGCATCCCTAATCTAGAACGCCACGTTAATAATCTTCGTAGTCATTTTGGCTTACCGTGTATTGTTGCAATCAATCGTTTCACCTCAGATAGCGATGCTGAAATTTCACTCCTCCAAGATAAGATGGCTCATCATGGGGTGAAAATGATTGAATGCAATCATTGGGCGCATGGAGGCGCTGGAGCAGAAGAATTAGCCAAGGTAGTGGTAGATGAAATTGCACACACCCCTCCTGATCTTCATTTTGCCTATGAAGAAAATGACACGCTATGGACGAAAATTACCAAAGTGGCCACTAAGATTTATGGCGCAAGTGATGTGATAGCTGAAACCAAAATTCGAAATAAAATAAAAAAATACCAAGACGGTGGATATGGGCATTACCCGGTGTGTATGGCAAAAACACAATATTCTTTTTCAACCGATCCAGATTTACGAGGCGCGCCTTCTGGGCATGTAGTACCCGTAAAAGATGTGTATTTGTCTGCAGGTGCAGAATTTTTAGTGGTTATCTGCGGACATATTATGACCATGCCCGGCTTACCAAAAGTGCCTGCTGCAAATAATATTGACGTAGACGAGAACAACGAAATTGTAGGCTTGTTTTAACATTCCTTACATAAGGTTAAAATTATATAGAGATTTTTTCTCGGCATTTTAGAGCACGCATCTACACCTCAATCTTTCTTATCCACAGCACCCTGAATTTATTCTACGTGAAATAATTTCATATACCTCACCTTGCGTTACGCCAAATTTCTTGGCAATTTCACTGCAGCTTTTATGCTGATAAGTGTGCAGCATCACCATAAGATATATTTCAGAATCTGAAAACTTCTTTGATTTAGATTTATTAGGCACGTTTACGTGATGTTTTTGACCTGACATGATGCACCTTCGATAAAGTATCTATATATTATATAGAAGATATACTCGATCTAATATGCTTTTACAAATACGCTTTGAATATTTTTAATAATGAAATACACTTTTAAGGTCTCCTGCATACAAAATAGTTCTGGTGCAGATATCAGCCAGAATATTAACGACATTACCCAGCTAGTAATGAGCGCACACTTAGAAGGTGCTGAACTAATTTGTTTGCCTGAATATTTTTGTTATGTAGATAATGACGATGAGCGAATGCTCGCACATTCTTACTTTGAAGAAGAACACCCTGCGCTTTCTCATTTTTGCGAGCTCGCTGAAAAATTAAACGTGTGGTTATTATTAGGCTCACTGCCAATCAAACTTGATAACAAAAAGGTTAATAACCGCTCTTACTTAATAAATAATCTGGGTAATATTGCAGCAAAATACAATAAACTTCATTTGTTTGACGTAGATCTTAGTGGTAGGGAATCCTACTTAGAATCAGCAACCGTGGAAGCTGGTGACAAGTCAGTGCTGGCTACTACGCCCTGGGGCTCGCTAGGAATGTCAATTTGTTATGACTTGCGTTTTGCATATCTGTACAGACAACTTGCTCAAAACGGGGCAAATTTTTTAACCATACCAGCCGCCTTTACCCAAACAACAGGAATAGCTCATTGGCATACATTAATTCGCGCAAGAGCAATTGAAACCGGTTGTTATGTATTTGCACCTTGTCAGTGTGGCGAACACCCGGGAGGAAGAACAACCTTTGGGCATTCTTTAATTGTAGATCCTTGGGGAACAGCTTTAGCCGATGCTGGAGAACAACCCGGTTACATTATCGCAGAAGTTGATACACAACTTGTTCAGCAGGCTCGTCAAAAAATCCCTGCACTTCTACATGATCGAAAAATTTAATTCTTTAAACTTATTTCAAAGCGTTAAACTTAACGGATTAAAATAGCATAAATAATTTTACAACTTTCTGGTCCAGAAACGCGCCAGAATAAGCGCGGCTACACATAGCACTACCATCAAAATGATAGCCAGAATGTCTGCACCAGGATATGCCCAAAAGTCTGACATTGTACTTACCTCATGTAATATTTAACGGTTGTGAATTAAAATTATTTTATAAAATTCCTGTTTCTTGCATGCGTTCACGGCCAAAGGACGTCAAACCAAATTTGCACAGAACCCGCTCAGGTCCAAAATGTTCACCATCATCCAATTTGTCATCCAACTCTTCTATTAGAGCGCCCGAAAACATATCGGTTAACGTAGCCCGCACTTCACCTTTCCAGAAAACAGTATTCATATCTACGTCGTAATCTTTCAACACCTTATTAGCAATTTCGTAGTCCCACAAGCCATTTGGTGCATCGTTAAGTTGCAGCAGGATATAACCTTTCATGTGTATAGTTGGTGCCATGGTTATCCCCCCTCCGACTGTGAATCACCGATATCTCGGATAACTTCAATCTTGCTATTATCTTCAGTAAACATAATAAACCCACCTCCAACGGCTAGTACCAAGCCCAAAACAAAATTCCATTCAGGTAAATCCAGTGTAAAAATAGCGAGAAAGACCACTGCGAATACCCCGTATAAAGAAGCAACTGCTTGCCCGCGACCCACACCAATCAGTGGAAAGGATTTATACCAGCACACATAACTATAACCAAAAGTAAAACCCGCTAACATTAGCCAGACAATTCCCCAAAAATTCATTGTGTCCTTAATTATTTGTAATACTGGGTAATCGGTAAAAATAATGATTCCAGGCAGAATAAGTACGCACCAGTATAGAACTTCTGCTGTAAAACGAATGGAAATTCCTACATCGGGATCGGTAACATCGAGTGCGCGACCCGCAACAGCCCCTTCAATCCCCCAGCCGATGGCTGCCATTGCGCCGCCCAAATAGCCTAGCCAGACTGAACTGCCTCCACTTGCACCTGTAATCTCCTCAATGATTCCGGGCGCGAATACCGTTACCCCACCAATCACCATAACGAAGATGCCTAATGCAGCTCTTGTCGTGATTTTTTCCTTGTACCAAAGTTTTGCTAAGGTCGCGCCGACTATCGGATACAAAAGTGCTGCCACGGCCGCAAACACACCACCTACAAAGGCGATGGCCATAAAGGAACCAAATATTGCACAGGGCCCGCCAAATATTGCGGCGAGAAAAAACCACTTTGATAATTTTCTCATCTGGCGGAACGTGCGACGGTATTCACCCATCTTATGCTGCACGATATTCCACACAAATAGAGAAATTAGAACCGTAATTGCGTTAAGCGTGGTAATGATTGCAGCAGCAACAAGTAGCTCACCTGGCTCTTCAAATGCCATGCTAAAGTAGGGTGCTTCAAACCAAATCGCGCTTCCTGGCACATACCAGAGCCCCCAAAAACAAGCACAGAACAGAGTCCATTTAAAGCCCCAGTGAATACTATGCGATCGGTACTCGAGCCTAGCTTCTTCTAACGTTTTCATTTTTGTTCCTCTATCTTTTGCAAATTAATCGACTCATAAATGAACCTGAACTAACTATCTAGACATTTCAAACATGTGTTACTTAAATTCAGTTGTTATTTTAATCTCGCTGTGAATTACAAATTTTCATCTTAAAGAATAGTCCCGCTATAAACGGGACTTAAGTTTGGAGGAGTCATTATAATTATTATTTTAGTATACAAACAAAGCATCTTTAAAATTACTACGATTTATTTTGTGTTTGTTCGCGCGCGCATTTAATTGCCTCTTGATGTTCATGTTTTTCAGTTTTAATTCGCCAAATAAAACACCCTACAAAAAATACCACGGTAATGATTACCAATAACCACTCACTACCTACCATAGGGTACACAGCACCTAACTCATCAATTTTTGCAAAACTTTCAACACCGGTTGACATAGCTTTTGCCTCCTTATAAAAATTCTTATGTATTTTTAAACGCTAGTTCTTTAGATGTACTAGGATTCATCACGTAAAGCTTTTTCTAAATCTGAAAACTCTTGGTCACTAAGCATTTCTGCAGAGATATCCAAACCCGCTAATTCAACTTCTCTTGGTATACGCAGAATCCCAAAACTATTTAGTATTTTTGCCACAATAAACCCTGGCAAGAACCCCAACACAAAAAACATAATCACCGCACCGGCCAACTGCCCCCATGGTGTGATTACCGCATAACCTTCAAACGGTGAAGACGGATAGCCCCATAAAATAAAGCCGGCAATAACGACACCAAAGAACCCTGCATAACCATGTACCGCACAGGCACCTACCGCATCGTCAATTTTAAAACGTCTCTCTACCCAATAATGCATTTTAAAGGCAACGATAGAGCCCAAAATAGAAACAATCATGGCTTGTAACGGATGATACAAGTCATTACCTGCTGATGAGGCAATAACACCTGCAAGACCACAAGAGAATGCCCAGAACGGATCACCCTTGGAAAGAATATAGCCTGTTAAAAAGCCACCAGAAATCGCCAACAAATAATTTAATGTGACAGCAGAAAGTGTAGTCGGTCCTAAGTAAATATTAGTTGCAGTGAAGTAACTCTTGCCTTCCACGTCAAGCATGTCGCCACCAAAGAAATCGATGATTGGAATATTGCATGCAGCGTAAAATCCCCAGAAACCTGTAAAGATTAGAAAGATCCCAACACACACTAACCAAGGATGTTGAGGAGGTATGTTTCTTGGGGTACCGTCTTTGCGAAACTTTCCAATTCGGGCACCTAAAACACACAAAACACCTAAAGCAAAACCACCGGCTACTGCATGAATAACGCCAGATGCGTAGGCATCGTGATATCCAAGCATATGCACCATCCAACCATCCCAATGCCATCCCCAAGCTGCATCTACCACCCAAAATACCGAACCGATTAATACCGCTAATATCCAAAACGCACCCGATTGAATACGCTCAATGACTGAACCAGAAACAATCGACGCGGCAGTCCAAGAGAACAGTAAAAACGCAGCCCAGAATACGCCATTTATTCGTGACCAATAAGCGGTGTCACCTGCAGTCAGAGTATCTTGAACTGGTGCACCCCCAAGGTGCGCACCCATAAGTTCACTCCATGGCAAAGCGTGTGCAGCGGACTGCAACCCTCCCATAATTCCTGGACCATAAATAAACGCAAAATAAATCCACCAACCAAATAAGAAAAAAGAGATGGTAACAATAGGAATGACCATTACATTCTTCATCAATGTATGTAGATGATTTTTGCGTCTTGAAATCGCCACCTCATACATACAAAAACCAACATGGATCAAAAACATCAGCACAACCGTTACCCAGTAATAGAACTCAGTGAATATAGTAGTGAGTGAACTCAGTGAATCAGTCATAGTTAGTTTCTCTTATTATTATTCTTGACGAACGGCAATCTGAACGTACGCCTCCCTATAGCCTATTTTCAAGGACTATAAAGTTATTTTCCACTAAAAATACACGTATCACTCTACGCCGCTCATCGCTAAGACAAAATACTTAGAGGGTATTAGTACAGAGTGGTAGTAAATTCTAACTACAAATAGGTACTTATAAACAATAGCAATTATATGGGCGTTAAATTATTCTCGAATAGACTAAAATTTAACCACTAACGAAGCGTCAACGTATCTTTAAATTCCGAAAAGATGCAGATTAAATTATGTGCATCAATTTACTTTACCGCTATAACTGCTGCTAACTAAAAGAATGATTTTCTCAAATTACTTAATACTTCAACACAACACAGCACTAAAAAGATCTCGATGAATTTAAACCATATTACTGCTCTAGTAGCGATTACATTATTGCAATGCACAGTATGTTTCGCAGAAGAAAATAACAATAAACTACCAACTAATGAAAATAATTTTGAATTTCCGCCAGGCACACATCCTTATTCTAAAGAACTTCAACTAGAACTAAACAAAAAAAACAACAACGCGGCAGTGCCTACCAGCCTCGCACTAAGCATTTACTTAATAGTGGCGTGGCAAAATACACTAACCGATTGTTTCTGGAATCTAGTCCATACCTTCTTCAACATGCACATAACCCTGTAAATTGGTACCCATGGGGTGATGAAGC